>DASWRC010000175.1:0-2833 GCA_036403375.1 Pyrinomonadaceae bacterium | reverse complement strand
AAGAATTTGAAGCTCGTCGAAAAAATCGAGGAAATCGGGCGGGAAAAAGGCGTGACGGCATCGGAGCTCGCGCTCGCGTGGGTTTTGGCGCAGGGACAGGACATTGTGCCGATTCCGGGAACGAAACGCCGTAAGTATCTGGAACAAAACGCCGCGGCTGCGGATATTATTTTAAGCCAGCAAGAGCTTGCGGCAATTGAAGACGTTTTCCCGAAAGACGCCGCCGCCGGCTCGCGTTACCCGGAAGCGATGATGGCGACGGTCAACCGGTAAAATAGTGGTCAGTGCTCCGTCAGACCTGTTCTGTCCACTGACCACCGACCACTAAAAAAATGCAGGAGTATCTACAGCCGACGGAATTTTTGGATTTTGACCAAAAAAGCGTGCGCGAATTTGCCGAAGCGAACACGCGCGGCGTAAAAAATGAGACGGAAAAAGCGGTCGCGCTTTATACGGCGGTGCGCGACGGCTTTCAATATAATCCGTACATCCTGGATTTGCGGCGCGAAGGGCTGAAGGCGAGTAATCTTCTGACGCGCACGCGTGGCTACTGCGTTGAAAAAGCGGTTCTGCTGGCAGCGGCGTCGCGCGCCGTCGATATTCCGAGTCGCTTGAGCTTTTACATCGTCCGCAACCATATCGCGACCGAAAAGCTCGAACGCGCGCTCCGGAAGAATTATCTGGTTTTTCACGGCGCGGCGGAAGTTTTTCTGAACGGGCGATGGCTGAAAATGACGCCGGCTTTTAATGAAGGCTTATGTAAATACCTGGGCGTTGCGCCGCTCGAATTCGACGGCACGCAGGATTCGATTTTTCAGGAATACGACCATCAGGGCAATGTTTTTATGGAGTATCTGCACGAATACGGCGCGTTCCCGGATTTGCCGTATGAGTTGTATCTGGAAGAGCTGGGAAAACATTACCCGCATATTTTCGGCAATGCCGATTACACGAGCGGGGATTTGCAGTACGATTTTACGAAGTGACGGTTATGGAGAAAAACATAAATGAGTGACGAGAAAATTGTTTTGGTCGCGCGCCTGAAAGTCAGGACTGATGCGGTCGAGGAAGCCAAACGGCTGGCTCTTGCGATTGTCGCCGATTCGCGAACCGAGGAAGGATGCGTAAATTACGACGTTCATCAGGCGATTGACGACCCGACGGTTTTCGTCTGGCACGAAACGTGGAAAGATAAAGCGGCTTTGGACAATCATTTTGAATTAGCTTATTTCAAGGAGTTTTTTGCAGCGGCGAGTAAGCTTGCCGCTGAAGCTCCGCAAATAACGATAACCAGAATGATTAGCGAAAAATAAGATGCCGCGGCGGATAAACGCAGATTAGGCGGATAAAAAATATTTGATTTAATCCGTGAAATCCGCGTGTCTCCGCGGCTGAAAAAATAAACAAAAACGAGGGAGAAAAATTTATGCCGGTAAGAACAGCGGAAGCTGAATGGAAAGGGAATTTAACGGAAGGAAGCGGGAATTTAAAGGTCGGCAGCGGCGCGTTTGACGGACCGTATTCATTTGCGTCGCGGTTTAATGAGGAAGGCACGGCGGCGACCAACCCCGAGGAATTAATCGGCGCGGCGCACGCCGGATGTTTTACAATGGCGCTCGACGCGGCGCTGACGCGCGGCGGAAAAACCCCGACGCGGCTGCACACGACGGCGCGCGTTCGTCTGGACAAAGTCGGCGAAGGTTTTGGCATCACAAAAATCACGCTCGAACTCGAAGGCGAAGTGCCGGATTTGTCGAAAGACGAATTCGAGAAATTTGCGCACGAAGCAAAAGCGAATTGTCCGGTCAGCAAAGCGCTCGCCGGAACGGAGATTGAATTGATATTTAAATAGTGGTCAGTGTTCGGTGGTCAGTGGTCGGTTAAATCCGGAAAAATCTGACCACCGACCACTGACCACTGATCACTGATATGGAATTTTTATTAGGAAATGATATAAACAGGCAGTCGTCGGCGATTGCCGAAAACATCCTGTCCGATTCAGAGATTTTGGATGTTTATTCAAACACGGTCGTCTCGGCGTCGGAAATCGCGAGCCCGTCGGTCGTCAAGATTGACGTGCAGCAGACGCGGCAAAACGGTCGGACGCGCGGCGCAGGCGGCAGCGGTTCGGGATTTGTTTTTACGCCCGACGGCTACATTATTACGAACAGCCACGTTGTCCACAACGCCGAGCGGATGACCGTCTCGATGCAGGACGGCAACGTTTTTACCGCCGATTTGGTCGGCGATGACCCGGACACCGATTTAGCCGTCATTCGCGTCGGTTCGAGCGTGAATTTGCCGGCGTTGAAATTGGGCGCGTCGAATAATCTAAAAGTCGGGCAGATGGCAATCGCCATCGGCAACCCGTTCGGCTTTCAATATACGGTGACGGCGGGCGTGATTTCGGCTTTGGGCAGAAGTTTGCGGGCTTATTCCGGCAGATTGATTGACGACGTAATTCAGACGGACGCGGCTTTGAACCCGGGAAACTCGGGCGGTCCGCTGGTTAATTCGCGCGGTGAAGTTATCGGCGTCAACACGGCGACTATCGCGGCGGCGCAAGGCATCTGTTTTGCGATTGCGATTGATACGGCAAAGTTCGTCACGCTCAAACTTCTTCGCGAGGGCAGAATCCGGCGCGGCTATATCGGCATTGCCGGACAGAACGTTTCCGTGCCGCGCCAAGTCGTTAGATGTATTGACAAATTAAGTTAGCATTCTCGCTCCGGCGTGAAATGCATATTGCTCTTTGTAAACTTGCAGCGGAGTTTTATTTCCGATGCCTTGATGCGGGCGCTGACAGTTATACTGCATTTCCCACAACCGATGC
>DASWRC010000174.1:0-28050 GCA_036403375.1 Pyrinomonadaceae bacterium | reverse complement strand
TGATTACTTTTGGTGTTGCCTTTCACTAATCAGATAACCTCAAATTCCGGTTTTCGGATCTCGTGAATGTCAAAACCGGTCTGACCCGGCAACACGGTAATTGGACTGTCGCAACCCCGTGACAGTCCAATTTCATTTTTTTACAACGCGAAAGCTTCGGAAGCGTTCTGCCTGTCAAATGTGACAGTTATCTTTTTTCGTAAAACGCGATAATTTTAATTGAAGATGAACGGCGAAATGGCATTTCGTTCCATATTTTGAGTGTTTTTAAGATGAAAAGCCCATCCGAATGGACGGGTTCGCTAAGAAAAACATAAAAGGAGATCGTATGAGAAAAACAATATATATTTTGACCGGATTGTTTGTACTCGTATTTTGCACGGCACAGGCAGTCAGGGCACAGGAAGATGTCGGACGTTTACTGCAGGAGCTGGAAAACAACACCGACCGCTTTAGCAAATCTTTTGATAACGCACTCGATAACAGCGAACTTAACGGCACCAGCACCGAGGGTGAAGCGACCCGCTATGTCCATGAGTTCGAAGATTCTATCGACCGTTTGAAAAAAGTCTATGACAAACAAAAAGATGCCAGAATTGCGGCACAGGAAGTTGTCATGAGAGCCAAAGTTGTTAATAAGGTAATGAAAAAATACAAATTGGATTCGACTTCACGAACCGATTGGAAAAGCGTTAAATCCAACCTCGACCGGCTCGGTGCCGCTTACAAAACGAAGATCAGGTGGTGAACCAATAATTACAGCTGACACTCTTTGAAATTAACTTTGTTAAAGAAAAACCGGTCCAACCGGTTTTTCTTTTTTCCTTTATCGCCCTTTAGAGCAAATCTAAGGTAAAAGAAAGACAATTTCCCGCTTGAGGAGCAAAGCCGCATAAGAAAACAAAAACTTTGCCTCTTTGCTCCTCAAGCGGGAAACTTTCTTGTAATTTATTCACTCAAGATTGGCTCTAATACAAACGAAAAACACCACCGGCTTTTCGCAAAAGAGCCATTTAATATTTATCCGTAAACAACGCAAAAACGACTCTATCGCCCGCGCGCAATCGCGCGCCGCCCAAAAACTCTTTCCGCCGGGCAAGCATCAAGGCGACGCCATCAACCCGAAGGAAAAGAAAAGCAGCCCGACCGATTCATCGACCGGCGATTCCAGCCAATATTCCAGAATTTCGCCCGGGATAAATAGAAATAAAATTGTCAGACAAACAACCGCCCGAATCCGTGCCTTCGAGCGTCGTATAAAAAGATAGTTGTCCTCGTATCTACTTGATTCGAGCACAACTTTTCGGCTTTCTTAAAGTAAAATTTGGGTGATGGTTCGACGCCGTTTCAGCGGGGTCGGCAAAATTCTTGAAGGTGGAGCTTCGCCGGGGTCAACAAGGCTCGGTGTGTTTTTTGCGGTGAGTGAAAAATTTTTACGAGGTAATCACCACCCGAATTAGTGATTACCTCGTAACAACGACGCTTTTTTAGAACGGAAAAATATCCGTGCGCCGTTTGATTGAAACGGTTAAGTCCGGTCTCGCGGATTTGAACCCCGCTCGGCACCTGTCGCATTTCGCCGGACGAAATGTCCGGGAAAAAGCGCGGCTTGAACAAGTTTCACAGGTTACTTCGTATTAGAAATACCTTTATTCCTGAGAAGTCTGATTTCAACGCGGCGATTTTGTGCCCGACCGTCGGTTGTCGCATTGGTCGCTACCGGTTGATCGACGCCCGCGCCGAACGGCTGAATCAAACGCGTCAGCGGCAGATTATGTTTCGTGACCAGGAATCCGATAACCGAATTGGAACGTCTTTCGCTCAACTTTTTATTCGCTGCATTATTTCCGGTTGAATCGGCAAATCCGACGACCGCGACCATCCAGCCTTTGGTGTTCTGCTCTTTGACCCACGCGGCGGCTTCGTTAATGATTGCCTGTCCTTTCGGTCCGATGTTCGAGCTTCCCGTCGCGAACGGAACCGTAATAGTCTTGATAAGATCCCACTCGTCAAGCCCGTTAATCCGGTTATTCGCTTCATCGGCGGTCGATTGCGCGCGATTGGCGAGCGCCGTATTTTCTTCTATTTGACCTGCCATCCGTCTTTGATTTTCCTCGCTAGAGGTAATTCGTTCGGTATTGGAGGCAATTTTTTCGGTATTGGCATTCGCCTGCTTTTCAAGCGGATCGACCCGCGCTTCTAAAGATTGCGCCGCCCGCAGGTCCGTTTCATTAAACCGAACCGCCTTGGCGACGATTGCTCCGTCAGCATTGCCCGTACCTTCTACCTCGACCCGCAAGCCGCGTAAAAGATAGCTTTCCTCGTATTTGGTTCCGCCGCGGAAAACTCCTTTGCTGTTGGATTTAACCGTGGTGTCCGAAACCAGCACCACCAAATATGTACTCGCCCCGTCTGAGGTCGTCATCTTGAACGAATCAGCGTCGCGCGTGTTTATGTATCCTAAAACTTTAGCACTTTGTCCTTCCGGAACCGTTGTCACTGTCCTTTGCGCCTGTGTTTCGATAACTGCTCCGAAAACGAAAACCAAAAGAATTGTGAAAAACCCAAAAATTTTTTGTGTCATGATCTACTCCCTTTCATATAGCTTTTTATATGAAAATCAATCTTCCGCCTTAACATTCGGCTTAGAATTTCCGACGATAGTAGTGATTTTCTCCTTAAATCAAGTAGAAATATAGACAAGACCAAGCTCACTTTTAACTGTCATTTTTTACAGTTTTTTGACAATTTGTTTAATAGAAAGTTGGGAAACGCCGGGTGAAAATGCGCTGAATTTGGCGGTCTCTGACGAAAGAACCAAAAAGATAGTTTAAGTGAGTGCTTTTTGCGAGGATTTTCAACGTTCGGCACACACGAACCGTCCGCTAAAATCGAAGGCGGAAAATATTATTTTCCGCCTTCGATTTTACAAAATATTCTCTGACTAAATTCGCCGTTCAGGGCGACGCCTAATTTTTGACAAGCGCCGTCGCCCGATCAATCTCCGCCGCGAAGCCTTCGATAGTCTGCGCGGCGTTATTTATTTGTCTCGCAGCCTCAATCCAATCGCGCTGTTCGATTGATTCGCGGACTCCGGGCAAGGTTTTCACGCCGTAACCGGTGTAAAAACCGGGCGCGTAAATCTGGTGCTTAAACCAATCGCGGCGCGGCAAGCCGTTCGGATTCGTTAGCGCGCGTTCGGCTTTCATCAAAATTTCGTCCAGAGATTTTTGCACCGCAGGTGAAAATTGCCCGCCGGCGCTCGCCGTTTGAAAATTTCGGGCGCTTTCTCGAAGATGGGCGAGCGAGTTTTGCAGCGGCGAAAAATTCAAAAACGGGACCGGCTTATTTGTTTTCGGCAGGATAAATGTTTCTTTCGGGTCTTGAACCGACTGCCACATTCCGCTGGTGATTATTTGATTCATGGCGACCGTATCATCGCGCATCGTATCGGTTAATTTGATGACTTCATTGATATATTGATTTACCGTATCGGCAAAATTCGTGAATTCAAACGGCAGCGTATCGGCGTCGGCAAGCCTTAAAGTCGCGTGTCCGCAAACCTTGGCGAGCGCGACGCCGTAATCGAAATTCGGGTCGCCGAAGCGCGTGAAATGGTCGAACGTATCATAAACCGAATGATACGAGCCGCCGCCGTCTTCGCCGCCGAAACCGATGTTTAACGAAGAAATTCCGAGATGCTGCAAAAACGGCGTGTAATCCGAACCGGAACCGAGCGCGCCGATTCGCAAATCGCTGCGCGCCATAATTTCGCTGCGCGAGGCGGGCGAGCCGTTGACGATTTGATTGGCGCGCGTGCGTTCCCAGACCGTCATTTTCGTCTGCGGGTCGGGCACACTTTTAGCGACCTCGTTGATGAATTTTTCGAGCGTGTGCGAGCCGCTCATACCGAGAAAGCCGCGCCCGTTCGAATCCGTGTTGATGTAAACCGCCGCCTTGTTTTTAAGCTCTTCGGCGTGCATTTCAACCCATTCGGTCGAGCCGAGAAGTCCGGGTTCCTCGCCGTCCCAGGCGGCGTAAACGATTGTCCGGCGCGGGCGCCATCCGGTTTTGGCTAATTCGCTGACCGCGCGGGCTTCTTCTAAAAGCGCGACCAGACCCGAGATGGGGTCGTCCGCGCCGTTGACCCATGCGTCGTGATGGTTGCCGCGAATAATCCATTCGCCGGGCAAATCTGCGCCGGGCATTTTCGCGACGACATCGTAAATCGGCTTGATGTCCCAATTAAATTCGAGTTTAAAATGAACCTTTGTATTTTCATCGCCGCCGAAATGGTAAGTGACAGGCAGCGCGCCGCGCCACTCGGCTGGCACGACCGCGCCGCCCAGATTCTTTAACAGCGGCAGCGCGTCCGCGTAGGAAATCGGCATCACCGGAATTTTTGTAATCGTCGGCGCGTTTTTGCGGTCAAGCCGTTTCGCATCTTTCGTCGCCGCGATGCCGGGCGTTAAAACGTCGCCGGGAAAAACCGGCATATCGGCAACCGAGCCGCGCTGCGCGCCGTTCTCGCTGCGATAAGCGCCTTTCGGATAAACGTCGCCCTGGAAAAAGCCGTCGTCGCGCGGGTCGGAATAAATCAGGCAGGCGAGCGCGCCGTGTTCCGCCGCAACTTTCGGCTTGATGCCGCGCCAGCTTCCGCCGTACCGCGCGAGAACGATTTTGCCGCGCACGTCGATGCCGCGTTTTTCCAGTTCTTCATAATCGCGCGGCACGCCGTAATTCACATAAACGAGCGGCGCGGTCACGTCGCCGTCAATCGAAAACGCGTTGTAGGTCGGCAGTTGTTCATCTTTTTGACCGGTAGTTAAATCTTCTTTAAGCGCCGGCTCGTCCAATCGCGCGGTGAATTTTTCGGGCGCGAGCATTTCCAGCACGCGCGTTTTCGGCGTCGGGAAAAGCACGTCGAACTGTTCAATTTGCGCGTCAAAACCCCACGATTTGAAAAGCGACAGCATAAATTCGGCGTTTTCCCGGTCGTAAGGCGAGCCGACGTGATGCGGTCGCGCCGAAAGACGCCGCATCCATTCGCGCAAATTTTCGCGCTTCAAAGACGAATCGAATTTGGCTTCCAGATTTTTCTGGCTGACAGAATCGTTAGCCGTAAATCCCATCAAACGATTGCCGGTCGAAAAAGCCAGTTCCCTTTGCATTGCCTGCTCTCGCTCCGAAGTTTGAGCTAAAAGCGCGGACGACAAGACGGATAACATTAAAATTCCCGATAAAATTCGGCGCATAAATTTCCTCTTTTGATTATTTTTAGAAAAGCAGATTTATTGTAAGACAAACCCCGGACAAGAATCTAACGCGCCTTGCTTCAAATTTCGAGATATTATAAAAAACTATATTGATGGAACAATTTAAGATTCAAAATTTGAACGTCAGAGTCTCGACGGACTTTAATTACGTCTGGGTTTTACTCGAAGAACAGGTCAGAAGCGAGCAGTTTGCCGCTTCCCTCGGTGATGCGGAATTTCATTCGCTTCTTCAGCGTTATCACGTCAGAAATATTCTGCTCGATTGCAGCAAAATGTGGGTTTTCAGCATTCCCGAAATGTCGGCGTATCTCGACACGCAATTCACCAATTTGATGGTCGGAATCGGCGTCGAAAAAATATCCGTCATCGTCAACGAAGAAGTGTTTCGGATGCTGTCCGGCATTTTTCAGGGAATCGAATTTAATCACCTGCAAAACCTGCCGCAAATCCGTTTTTTCGGTACCGCTTCGTTTTACGAATCCTTCGAATCGGTCGCCTGGTTCTGATTAAATTTATTTTTTTGCAAAAATTGCTCCGGCTTGTTCGGGCGTCATTTTGAAACCGAGGATTTCCGCGGCGCGCGCCAGTACGGGGTCGCGTTTATTGGCTAAATCGGCAGCGGTCGGCAGGATTTTTTCGTCCGGCGCAACACCGATTTTTTCGAGCCGCTGCCCGTCCTTCATCGTCAAATCGGCAACCGTCAAACTGAGCGCATATGGAATTTTAGTGTCCAAGCCAAACTCGTACTGATAAACCACCGATGCCATGACCGCGCCCGACGATTGGTCGCCGATGACGGTTCCGCGTTTTTCAAGCTGAATAATACGCGCGAAAAGTTCCGCCGCCGAAGCCGAATCGCTGTCAATCAAAACGACCAATTTCCCGTTGAATATATTTTTTCCACGCGGCTCGATGACCATCTTACTAAGCCCTTTACGTTCCTTGATTTCCCCGACGGTAATTTTCGAGGCAAAAAAATTACTTGCAAGCTGTGCCAACGAAGAATAATAGCCGCCTTCGTTACTTCTTAAATCCAGAATCAACGCCTCGTTTTTTCGGGCTTTATCCATCATTTTGTCAACTTGCAGCTCGGTTAATTCAAAACTCTGCATTTTCCAGATGGCTAAGCCGGGAACGTCGTCGCTAAACAATTGCCGGGTTTTTTCCTGATATCTGGTTTCGTATTCTAAAATCCGGTCGCGCCGGCTCGGCATAAAAACGCTGTCGCGCGTCACCTTTGCCTGCAGCTCGACCTTGAATTTATTGCCGCTCGGTTTGATTAAAATCACGCTGAGAACAGGCTGCGGGCGCAGGATGTTGAAATGATACCGAAACATCCAGAATTCCGGTCGCGCCGGAATATAACCTTCGACCATATAAATCTGATCGCCGACGCGCACGCCTTTTTTATATGCATCCGAGTCTTCTTCGACTTTGGTGATGAAAACCTTGTCGCCGACAAACATCATTTCCCAGCCGTATTCCACCGTCGTGGTTTTGCTCGGCGGCATGAAGAAAAGATGCGAATCGTTAAACGGGTATAAAAATCTGGCGATAATATCCGCCATTTCCTCGATGGATTTAGCTTCGTTAATTAAATCGCCCGCCTTTTTTGAATTGCCCTCGATGTCGACGCCGCCGAGATTTGAATCGAAATATTTATTTTTTATATCGTCCTTGATGGTCTTTAAAATATTTTGATACATCAAGCGCGAGGCTTTTAAGGTAATTGCCGAGGAAGTCGCCTGAGAAAAAGACTTGAAGGTGAAAATGACTAAAACCAGTGCCGGCAATATGAAAATTTTTTTCATAGACACAAAAAAAAACTCCACTAAATTTATTTTTCCAATTTTTCTAAAATTTAAGTTTTTTCAGATAAAAATTCGCGTAAAGTATCGTTGACGGCTTCCGCCGCCTCCTGCTGAACCCAGTGCCCGCTGTCGGGAACCCGCACTTCTTCGTAATGCGCATCGACGGCTTCTTTAACGTTTTGAACCGTTTCGGGCAATATCGCCGTATCTTTTTCGCCGTAGATAAACAGCGTCGGGACTTTGATTTTAACGATTTCGCGGCTCTGGAAGAATTTATCGAGCGCGTTGGCGCGATAATAATTTATCGCCGCCGTCAGCGCGCCCGGCTCGCGCCACGATTCCTTGTACTTGGCAATGTCTTCGTCGCTGAAGACGGCGGGATTCGCCGCCGCGTCGCGAAAAAGCTTCTCGCCGATAACAAAATCGTTTTGGCTCAAAATCCATTCGGGCAGCGCCGGAATCTGAAAAAACAACATATACCAGCTTGCCAGCGCCTGCCGGAAAGTCAGATTTTTGCGCCACACGGACGGCGGCGGAACCTGCATACAGACAAGTTTCGAGACGGCTTCCGGGTAATGTTCGGCAAGCGACCACGCAATCGCCGCCCCCCAATCGTGCGCGACAATCGCCGCTTTCTCGTGCCCGAAATGACGGATTAAACCCAAACAATCGTCAACCAGTTTGTCGAGCTTGTAATCGGCGACCGATGA
This sequence comes from Pyrinomonadaceae bacterium, assembly GCA_036403375.1. Lineage (GTDB taxonomy): Bacteria > Acidobacteriota > Blastocatellia > Pyrinomonadales > Pyrinomonadaceae > JAFDVJ01. The sequence goes on along the minus strand of DASWRC010000174.1, from coordinate 20,253 downwards.
AGGTTTGTCCGACCAGTTATAACCGCGTAAATCCGGCGCGACGACCGTAAATTCATCGCTCAAGCCGGTCAGCTGATGCCGCCACGAATACCAGAATTCGGGAAAGCCGTGCAGACACAAAACGAGTTGTTCACCATTGCCTGCCTTGGCGTAATGCAGTTTCACGCCGCCGATTTGCGCGTAATCAAATTGTATTTCGCTCATAAATTACTCCACCGCCGGTAATGTAAAATTAATTATTCAGCGTCCAGGTTTTTTGCTTCTTCATCCGTCAAATCAATCTTCATCCGTAAAAGCGCCGTTGAAAAGGTTTTGCCCTGCGCGTCGGTCATCAGGGACAACGTGCCGCCGCCGCCTAAGGATTCGTGAAGCAGAAAATTCAGCGCTTTCAGGTTCGGCAGCTCGAAGCGTTCGACTTTACCTTTGACCATTTCGCCGAAATGCCGTTTGACTTTTTCCTGTGTTACTTCGCGAACCAGAATCGGGTAGATTTCGTCTTTCAGCGCAATCACGCCGACATTTGCCGTGTCGCCTTTGTCGCCCGAACGGGCATGAGCGAGTTTTGTTAATTCGATTTTCATAGATTCAACCGGTTTTTCTAAATTTTCGCACCAATTGGACGAGCCGAACAACCGTAAAAATCAAAAAGTCGGAAATTATGAGTCATATTATTCGTGACAGCCCCGTTCTCTGCTCTTTCAAATCAGACAATGAAAAATATTGAAACGCCGCCAAAACCAAAGAATGCGTGACCGCACCGGATTTTACCAAACCGGCAATCGCGCCGAGCGGATACAATTTTGAAACGACCGATTCGTGCTCGTCAAACTTCACCTCGCCTGTCATTTCGGCATCGACGGCGGCAAAATGATACAGCCAATTATTCTGAATCGCCGGATTCGGACGTGATTTTCCCAGAAAAACGAATTCATTTGCCGAATAGCCGGTTTCTTCCAAAAGCTCGCGCCGCGCCGCCGTTTCCGCCGCTTCCCCGTCGTCAACCATGCCGCCCGGAATCTCCAGGACAATTTCTTCCGTGCCGTGACGAAACTGCTCGATAAAAAGCACTTCGCGATTTTTCGTGACGGCGATGACGTTCACCCAATCGGGATTTTCGATAACGTAAAACTTCCCTGTTTTATTGCCGCTGCGGGCATGTTTTTCGCGTACGCGAAAGACGCGGCAATCGGCTAACTCTTCAGACTGAACGGTTTCCCAAAGTTCGACTTCGTGATTCATATATATTTCAAACAATCCGCAAAATATGTTTCAATAATATATCAGGTTTGAATTTTAAGGGGGAAATTTATGAAAACATCAATTTTTAACGCCGCCGTCATTATTTTTATCGGCGCGCTTTCCGCATTTGCGCAGGTTCCGGTCACGCCGACCGACCCGCAGCCGCCGTTAAACGTCATTTTAGATTCGGCGGCGTTAAAAAGCGAAAATTACCGCGAAGCTTTTAAAAATCTGCTGGCGGACGAATTGAAAACCTTCGGGCAGTTTGACAATAAAGGGGGTTCCGATAAAAAGACGGTCGTGAAATCGAGTTTTCTCGTTTATCAATCCGGGAAAAGTGCGACTTCGACCGCCGAGCTGAGGAATGTTCTCGAAGTCAACGGCAGCCCGATTCCCGACAGCCAGAAACGCGGCGAGGAATTTTTGGCTGAATTGGACAAACAGACAACGCTCGAACGCGAGCTGAAAAAACTGCAAAGCGAAAGCTCGAAATACGATAAAACGTGGCTCGTTTACGGCTTGACGCTGAATCAGGCGGTCGCGCTCCACCCGCAGCTTCGACCGGTTTTTGATTTTCAGCTTGTGAGTCGGGAAAACCTCGGCGGCAATGACGTTTACGTCGTCAGCTACCAGCAAAAAACCAAAAGCCCGCGGATTACGGTCAATGAAAAAAGCAATCTGGGTCCGAACGAGCTTTCCGTTAATTTTAATATCGGCATCCCGGCGGAGCTAAAAAAAACGGACAAATTTCTGCGCGGGAAATTATGGATTGACGCTAAAACCTTTCAAGTCTGGCGCGAAGAGCGCGAGCTGACGGCGCGCATCAGCGACCCGGTGATGCTGCTCACGAACGTTTTTGAATATCAGTCGAGCGGTTTCGGCATTCTCGTTCCGAAATCGATTACGATGACGATATACAACGCCAAAAAAGAAAAAGGCGACCGTTTTTCATCGTTCAAAGATATGGTCATGAATTTTGAATATTCAAATTTCCGTCAAACCAACGTCGAAGTCAGGATTCTCGACGACGAAACCAAGTAGACGTTATGAGGGATGAATTTAAATCCTTTTTTCATCCCTCATCCTTCATCCCGCAATTCACGCGTCAATTACCGAAACTTTGGTTTCAATCAGTGTTTTCGGAATCAGCGCCGGAAAATACGCCATGATTTCCTCGACTTTCGGGCGTCCGCCGGCAAAGCCCGTGACGGCGGGCGGTCCGGTTAGAATCAAAGGCGCCAGCTCTTTGGTGAACCTTTCGACATCCGCTTTATTTTGACCGCGCACGCCGAATCGGAGCTGAACTTCGGGAATGTCCGGCGCAGGTTCGCCCGCCAGATGCCCGTGCGTGGCGTTGACGCCGACGAATTCAGTCAATACGACATCGAATTTCAAGCCCAGTCTTTCAAGCCGCGCGCCCAGGATTTTATCTGCCGCCTGAGCTTTCGCATATGCGTCCGGGTAGGCGTAAACGAGCGTTCCGACCGCTTTCCAGCCAGCCGAATAAGCGATAGAAACCTTGTAAAACTCGGTATTCGGATTACCTTTGATGCCGAAAACGCGGACGCGATTTCTCCCATCGTCGGCTAAGTTTATCGATGTGAAATCGGCAATTACGTCGGGCGTGATATAACCGTGCGGGTCGCCCATTTCGTATAGAAGCTGTTCTTTGACGGACGGGACGGAAACGCGCCCGCCCGTGCCTTCGTGTTTCGTGACGACGAATTCGCCGCTTCGTTCGCCTTCGACAATCGGAAACCCGACGTTTGCTAAATCGGGAATATTTTGCCAATCGTATTGACAATTGCCGCCCGACGCCTGCGCGCCGCATTCGATGATGTGACCGGCGATAGTTCCGGCGGCGATTTTGTCCCAATCCGCAAACGTCCAGCCGAATTCGTGCATCAGCGGCGCGAGCGTTAATCCCGTATCCGTAAGCCGCCCGCCGATAACAATCTGCGCGCCTAACCCAAGCGCTTCAACCAGCGGCTTGGCGCCCAGATAAACGTTTGCCGATTGTACTTTGTCGCGAATTTCGACGAGCGATTCGCCCGTTTCCATATTCGTAATCGCGACCCCTTTTTCAAGAAATTCGTCGAGTTTACCTAAAATATCGTCGCCCGTCACAATGCCGATTTTGAATTTGCCGGAAAGCCCGAGCTCTTTTGCCACGTCGCGGACAGCTTCGGCACAGCCTTCGACGTTGACACCGCCGGCGTTGGCGGTAACTTTAATGTTTTTTGAAACGCAATCGGGCAAAATCTCGCGCATCAGGCTGACGAAATCGCGCGCGTAGCCTGCCTCGGGGTCGCGCGCTCGCTGTTTCTGCAAAATCGACATCGTGACTTCCGCCAGGTAATCGAGCATCAGATAATCAATCTGCCCGCCGCGTACCTGGTCAACCGGAGCCGTCAACAAATCGCCCCAAAACCCCTGCCCGCTCGCCACTCTAACTTTTTCTTTCATTTAATTTAGTGATAATCCAAAAATAATATGCCGGTAAATAAATATTGTATCTTTGCCCGAAAGGAAACGGCAAACTAGAAGGTTAAGAAGGTTTTCAACAGGCTGCAAACACGCAGAATCAAGAGCCGGAAACTGTCGCAGACGACTTAAAATCTTTGAAATCAGTCGAATCCAATTTAAACGGCAACAGAGTTTTAGTGTAGGTCGTTCTGAAAGCATTGGAATCAACCGGCGGGCGAAAAATACCCGCCGCCGCGCTGACACACTGACGCACGTTCAGCCGACCGCACGAAAACACTTTCCGCCGGGGTTACGCGAAACATATCTCTAAACCGATTGATTCGCTGGAGCTAACCGGTTTAGTTACAGGTCTAGTGAAAAAAAGTTAACAAAAATTGAACAGGGGCGGCTGAATTCACAGCAAATTGAATATCCCTGTTCATCCTTTTATCCTTTCTAAATTTTGTATTACGGCTTTTTGTTATCGTTGCCGGTGACCGCGTCTTTTGTCGCGCCGGCAACTTTCTTCGTCGTAATCCACACGCGTTTTGAAGCCCATTTTGTACCGTCCCACGACTTTTCGACTATCCATTTGCCGCCTTCGTACGTTTGACCTTTGACGTTATCGACCAATTTTACGCTGTAGCCGCCGGTTTTTTTCGCGCCCTCAACCGTCGCGTCCTTTGTTTTATCGACGACTTTTTCTGTCGCGTTTTTGGTTTTATCCGCCGCATCTTTGGTTAATTCGACCGTCTTTTTGGTTGTGTCGACCGTTACTTCCTTTGTTTTGTCGGCGGCTTCTTTTACCTTTTCCACGACCTGCGCGGTTGCTGTGTTGTATGAAAACAATGCAAGCACAAAAATCGTTAAAAAACTGCTTAAAACTCTTAATCTCATCATTTTAACCTCCATGAAATTTTCAGCATTTTAGAATCCTGGATTCCGTAATTTGCTTTCGCACCTTACGTGCCAAAAGAAAAAGGCGCTTCCCCGAAAGGAAACGCTCCAAAACCATTCGATTGCAATTCAAATTAATAAACGACTTTTTTCGTGCGGCTGACAACTTTTCTGCCGGTTTTCCAGGTTTTCTTGCCGGTCCATTTCGTTCCGACCCAAACCTTGCGCGAAACATATTTCGTGCCGTTCCAGGTTTTGCGAACGACCCATTTTCCGCCCGCATAACTGCTCCGAACAATGCCCTTGCGGCGTTTTTTAACCGTTACCTGCTGTGCATTGACCGAAAACGGCGCGTTCGAATTGATTGCGTCACCGATAAAAACCACTGAAAACATCATTGCTGCTGCAAAAACCAAATTAATTAATTTCTTCATATTTTGACTCCTTGTTCTAATTAAATATCTTTAGTATCAAAATTTACGAATGTAATATTTTAATACGTTTGTAAATCCGATATCAAGAATTTGCAAGCCGCGTTCCAAAAAATATTTAATTACTCGGGCGCACGTTCTGGTTAATAAATTTCACAATATCCTCGGTCGAAGTTCCGGGCAGAAATACTTCCGAGACGCCTTTTTGTTTGAGTCCCGCGATGTCTTCCTGCGGCACGATGCCGCCGACCACGACGAGCGTGTCGTCCATCCCGTTTTCGCGCAGCAAATTGACGATGCGCGGGCATAAAGTGTTATGCGCGCCCGAAAGTATCGAGATGCCGACCGCGTCCACGTCTTCCTGCAAAGCGGCGGACGCAATCATTTCCGGCGTTTGCCGCAATCCTGTATAAATAACTTCCATTCCGGCATCGCGCAGCGCACGCGCAATCACTTTTGCCCCGCGGTCGTGACCGTCAAGCCCGGGTTTGGCGACCAGGACGCGAATTTTTCTTTCACTCATAATCTTTATCAGTAAACAGTAGAGAGTGGAGAGAAAGTAACTTAACTCTCCACTCTCTACTGTTTACTCTCCACTCTTTCAGTATATTAACGAACAAACTTTGCAAGCAAGCTTGCGGGCTTGATAAATGGTTTTACCTCAGCCCACGTAAAGAAATAACGACCCTCAGGCTGCAATGCCTGTATAACGTGCGGGAAACCGGCGTCGTAATAAATTGTGACGCCTTTGTCATTAACCGAAAATTCGTCGAAGTTTTCCGCCGAAAAAGATAAATTATTAATCATTTCCTTGTCATTTTTGCGGTCTTCATCGGAACTGTAATTCGTTTTGTCGGTATCGATTCCTTCGATAATTTCCTTTTTTTCAAGCGCGAGCCTGCCATTTACCAGCTGCGCGAATTTAGCGTCCCCTTCAAAGACATCGGCGAATTTTACTTGCTCGCCGGTTTTTAAGTCGATGACTTTTGTGATGGTTTGCGAGTCGGGATATGCACCGGCGCCTTCCTGCGTCAACGAAATGACTAAAATTCCGTTTTTATTGTAGCCGACCTTGTAATAAGCCTCCGACAACCAGTCGCTTTCCCTGAGGTTTTCATTCAGAGAGGTTTCAAAAACGCTCCGGTAGCTGATGTTGTCTTCAAGTTTTTTTCTGGCGGCGGCGGAAATCGTGCCCGAAACAATCGGGTAAGTTATCGTAAATGTCTTTTTTTCCTTGAAAGAAACTTTGAATTTCCGCGTGTAAATTGTTTTTTTCGGCGTGATAACGACAGTTTGGGAAAAAGCGGCGGCTGTCAGAAACGCGGTCGCGAGAAAGCCGAGCAGAATTTTTATTTTCATAGATTAGATTCGTTTGTCGATATTCGTCAGTAGAACTTTTTCGTCAAAATCCATTGCGGGCGCGCCGAACAGACAGCGCAGTTTGCCGTAAACGGTCTTTTTCGCCCTCATCGCGTCCCACGTTTCAGCCCAGGCGTGCGTGTTTATCCAAAGCCAGTTGTAGCTTTCAATCGGCTTGATAATACCGTAGCGCACCGTTTCGTTTTCTTCAACAAACGAGCCGAAAACTCTATCGAAAAAGATAAAAATTCCGCCGTAGTTTTTGTCCAGATAAGGGTTGTTGACGCCGTGATGAACGCGGTGATGCGACGGCGTGTTGAAAATATACTCAAACCACGCGGGCATTTTTTCGATGGTTTTGGTATGAATCCAGAATTGGTAAATCAGATTAAACCCATGCATCATGACAAACGCCCAGAGCGGAAACCCCATCAGCGCCGCCGGCAGGTAAAAAATCCAGTGCGCGATGCCGGAAAACCAGCTCTGGCGCACCGCAACCGACAGATTGTACTGATTCGACGAATGATGAACGACGTGAAAATTCCAGAAAAACCGAATTTCGTGGCTCAAGCGGTGAAACCAGTAATAGGCGAAATCATCGACAAAAAGCAGAATCGTCCACGTCCACCAGGCATCCATCGGAAGCTTGAAAGGCGCGACCGATTCGTAAATCCAATCGTAAAAAAACGCCTGGATAACACCGAAAATAAATCCGAAACCGACACTGCCGAAACCGAGCGCGATATTTGTCCAGACATCTTTTTTGTCGTAATTTTCCTCTTTACGAACGGCAAAATATGTCTCGAACGCGATTAAAAGCGCAAACAGCGGAATTGCAATGACAGTCGGTTTCAGCATAGATTAATCAAGGTTTTTTATGACACACTTTTAGTAAATTTTCGTCCTCGAACGTGACGCGGTACATTTCGCTTTCGGCGTTTTTGCCCTCGCCCGTGTAAACGTCGATATGTTTTCCGTGGACGGTTACCCCGACATCGTTGGCGACGAACGTTTTCGATGAATATTCGGCGGGCAAATCCGGAATTTTGACAAAGCTGCCGTTCGGTATCAAATCATTGTCCACCGCGACGGAATTCGGTTCGAGCGGCGAATTATTGGCGTCGAGCGGCGCCGCGGATTTATGCCATTTGCCGTCGTAATTTCCCAGATACCAGCCAAAGCGTGTTTTTCCCCAACCCTCGCCCGAGCCTTCATTTTCATTGAAAACAACATCCAAAAACTCGGCGTTAAAACTCAATTTCCCGGCGTCTTGAATGTCCACTTCCCGCAGCTTTCCGGAAGCGTAATCGGTTTCAACCGGCGTAAAATAGCCAGTGATTCGCCAGCCGTCGGAACATTCATAACCATCCGGTAATTTTTCGTTAACTACCGTTTTCATAGAAATGCCCGAACTCCCCAATCCGCCCGCCGCCGAGGGATATAAAAATTTTGCTCCAAACAGTAAACCAACAATGCACGCTCCGGCAAAACCCGACGCCACAAAAATCTTTTTCATAAACTGCCCTTTGATCGTTATTTATTGGATTGATTAACTCCGAAAGCAGTTTGCCGCAGTTTTAGAAAAGTTTTCGATGCGCGGTTTTTCAATATTAAAAATAATAAATCAGCGCCGCCTAAAAGTCTTTTTTATTGTGAGAATATTTCAACTCTCACAATCCATCCCGGTTTAATCAAACTCGACGCGGTTTGCCGACTGTTCGGCGCCGACACGACCGATTTCGATTTCCGCCCGAAAATAATTTTCGCCCCTGACAGGCGCGTCAAATACACGGCGCAAAATATTGATTTGCCCGATGTGCGTTAAAGCGTCAGCGACCGGACCTTGAAAAAGCTTTTCGATTGGTTTATCTATTTTTTTATCAGACGCAAGAAACGCGTCAAAGGCTTGGACCGTCGCAAAAAATCTTTCCGACTCCAATTCCCACGTCAATGGCGGCGCGTCCTTCCAAACGGTTTTACCTTTCGCCATCGAAAGTGCCCAATCGAATAAATCGCCTATGTGCGCGAGAATTTGTAAAGGCGTGCGCGCGGTGACAGACGCTTTAAATCCGGCAAAACCTTCAGGCGCGCCCATAATCGCCTTGCCGCCGCGATAGGCGACGGTCGCGACCGTATGCCGCAAAAATTCGCGCTTCTGTTCATCGTTCATAATTTTCTCAGCCGCAAACTTTTAAGCTTGCGTTTAATCCGAAAGTTTATTGAAACTTATTTCCTTCCGTGATGCCCTGCCAGTTATCGGTGCGAAACGGCGCGGCGGGAAATCCGGCTGAATTATAAAGATTCGCGTCCGTCGGCGCGTCCGACCAGGCGTAACGGACGGCGACCGGATTTTTTACTTTTTCGCTCCAAACGACCGTCTTATCGCCCGTAATTTCGGCTCTTGCGTAGTAAAACTTTTTATCCGCGCCGGCAATTTCAAAGCCTTTTACATAGCCGAATTTATCTTTCGCCCATAAACCGTCGTAGGCAAACTTGAAGGAAACAACCGCTTTTGAGTTTTCAAATTTCACCGAATCGAACATCGGGCTGCCCGACGGCAATTCCTGACCATAGGTTTGCTTGAGAGCGGCGGCGGCGAGTCTTTTTCCGACGTCCTGTTTATTGGTCGGATGTATGTCGTTCGGGTTGCCGATATCGGTCGTCACTGCCATGCCGGTTTTCGGCAGGCTCAGGGTCATGGTTTGCGCCTCGCGCAATTCCGCCCAATTGCTGCCGTCGTTGCTGCTCTGGTTCGCGCCGTAGCTCGACAGCTGGACGAAATAAAAATAAAAATCGTCGTTCCATTTTTTTCGCCAGTCGTTAATCATCAAAGGGAAAGTTTTGCGGTATTGAAAGGCGCGCCCGGCGTTGGTTTCGCCCTGATACCAGAGCACGCCGCGCATCGCAAACGGCACCAGCGGCGCAATCATTCCGTTGTAAATCGCCGTGCCGACATTATTGCTCGAATGCGCGTATTCGTGTCGTTCGGCAAATGACGGCATCAAATACCAGTTTTCCTTTGCAAGCGGGATTTTTTCCGTTTTGGCGGCGACGAAAACGTCGTCTGCCGACCCCATAAATCCGAGTCCGAACCATTCCGGCTCGATGGTTTTGTTCATCTTGAGGAGAATGCGGTTTTCGCCCATTTTCCAGGTTTCGCGCGGGATGACGATTTCGCGCCTGCCCTTCAAAATACCCTTGAAAATCTGTATCCCGTTAATGTAAATCTCGTTGTAACTGTAGCTTTCAGCCAATCCGAGCGTCGTTTCCTGATTGACGAAGCTTTGCGGTATTTCGACTTTTCGCGCCATAAAACCATTGCCGCGCCATGCCCATATGCCCTGCCAATCCCATTGTCCCAACGCGCTCGCCGGGTGCCATTTCGAGAAATCGTAATTCGGCTCTAAATAGTGTTTTTCGTCTGCCGCCGTCGGACTGAGATTTGCATCGCCGAGCGTGATTTTCTTCACGTTTCGCTCGAGCAGCGCGTCGGCTTCAGCCCAATTTTTCGGCAGGTTTCGCCCGTACTCGCCGAGTTCGTCCGAAGAAAGCATCGCTTCACGGCTTATCCAGCCCTCGACCTGCGAACCGCCCCACGAAGAATGCACGAGTCCGACCGGAATTTTGAGTTTTTTATAAATTTCGCGCGCGAAAAAGAACCCGACCGCCGTGAAATCGCCGACCGTTTCGGGCGAACCGGCTTTCCATTCGCCTTTTTTCAAATCCGTCTGCGGCTCAATCTCGACCGTATGTTCGACATAAAATTGACGAATCTGCGGGTAATCGGCGTCCCTTTTTTCCGCCGCGAAATTATCCGACTGTTTGACCGTCCACTCCATATTCGACTGCCCGGAGCACAGCCAGACTTCGCCGACGAGAACATCTTTGATTGTCAGATTTCCCGAACCGGCGGAAACTTTCAGCTCGAAAGGTCCGCCTGCTTCAATCGGCGCGAATTCGACCGTCCATTTTCCGCTCGCGTCCGCACGGACGCTTTTCGTTTGCCCCGCCAGCGCGACGCTCACGTTTTCGTTCGCGTTCGCCCAGCCCCAAACCGGAATCGGTTTCTGACGCTGCAGGACGACGTGGTCGGAAAAAATCCGTGCCAGCCCGACTTCAGCCAAAACCGGCGACGCCGCCAGCGCACAAAAAAAGAGTGTCGCCAAAACACTCTTCCCTTTCAGAAAATTATTTTTCTTCATCATCGTCAACAAATTTTAAGCGTTAAAATCTCATCAAAAACGTCAATCAACAATAACAAATTCGCCGCGCCTGTCACAAACTAAACTCGCTGCTGATTTTCGCTTGCGGCAATCAATTTTTCGAGCCGCCGCACGCGCGTCGCTTCCTGTTTGGCGGTCATCACCCAGCTGACCATCTGTTTTTTATACCAGTTTGCCTGCTTTTCAAAAAATTGCCAGGCTTTTTCGTTCGCCCGAAACCGCTTTTGAAAGTCGTCGGAAAGTTGTTTTTGCTCGTTTTCGTAAGCATAAATCGCCGACCTGGCGTCCGAACGCTTTTCAAAAGCCGCGATTCCCGCCGGTTGCATCAAGCCCTTCGCGGTCAATTCAGCGACTTTTGCGATATTGACCGCGCTCCAATTACTGTTCGCACGGCGCGGCGTAAAACGATTAGAATAACTTTCCTCATCGACCTTGCGCCGCACGCCGTCAATCCATCCGAAACACAAAGCCTGATCAACCGACTCCGACCAATTCATACATTTTTTCCCAAAGCCGACTTTGTAGTAACCGACAATAATTTCAGTTTCCTTATCGTGATTTTCCTCAAGCCATCGGCGAAAATCGTTTTGGGTAGGGAAAAATTTTGGTTTCATCAAATGAAATTTATTTCTGAATATTATTGATTTGTTCAACTAATACTTGGACATTTTGATCATTTCTGCCCGTAGAAACTAATGAAGATCGTTTATCAGGATCGCAAATGCTATTTACAAGCAAATTATTTCCATCAAAAATTATTGTTACTTGTTCTCCCCAACTACCTCTAGAAAACGGCGTTTTAGCAATAATCACTTTTGAGGTATTTTTTGATATTTGCCATCCATATTCATTACTTATTTTTTCAATTATTTTATCAAGTTCTTCCCTACCTATATTTGCTTTAATTGATGTCAGTTTCAAACGTTTTTTTTGTATGAAATAAAAAATCAATCCAACAATAGCAAAAATTGGAGAAAACCAAAGAACTCCATAATTCTTAATGCCAGTTGGTTCATATATTTGATAGAACAAAATCATCAACGGCACAAAAATGGCAAAGGCAAATGACCACAAAACGATTTCAAAATGAGTAATTTTGTTCCAGAATTCTAATTGTAATTCTCCCTTTTCTATTGATTTGTTTATTAAATCAGTTTTCATCCTGATAGTTTTAAAGTCAAAAAAGGTTAAAAAGCCGGTTCTTCATAAACGCCGTAAACATCGCATATAGTTGTAAAAAGTTTATGCTAAAACACTTTCAAGGTTTTGCTCTTTACATTTAACAGAAGCCTTTTCGACATCTTCGCTGATTCCTTCCAGTTCTTCTTTAGTTGCGCCGAAAAGTTTTTCGATTTCCTTTTCGTCCAGATTTTTCGTCGCATAGTTTAAGGCGATTTCAATGACCTGTAATTCGTCAAGCGATATTTCGACTTCGGCTAATTCGACTGATGCGACTGATTTTGTTTTTAAGACTTTCATAATTACTTTAGATTTTCGGGCAAATCTTCCCGCGAAATTATTTCCCACTTGCCTGATGTTTGACGTTGCAGGCGGTTGCGCTTGGTTGTCCGAAAACTCGTGTGATGTAAATTTTCAACTGTAAAAACATCCGTCCGCGCTCGCCGACGAAAACATAATAACCTGATTCTATATCAGGATAAATCTCATTCGTTTCCGCCTTGTCGCTGAAGGCTTCGCTTGTCGGACGCGATTCATCTTCGTGTCTTTCTTCACCGTGTTCGGTTCTTTCGACCATTTTTCAAGTTAAAAAGCAGGTTCTTCATAAACGCCGTAAACATCCCTTAAAGCCGTACAGATTTCCTCGACCGTTGCGTAGGCTTTGACGGCTTCGACGGTTATCGGCATCAGGTTTTCGCCTTCTTGCGCGCGCTTTTTGAGTTTTTCCAGAATGTTGGCGACCGCGCCCGAGTCGCGCGTGGTTTTGGTTAAATGAAGTCTTTCCAACTGATGGTCGCGGACGTTTTCGTCGATTTGCAGGATGTCGGTTTTGTGCAGTTCGATATCCATCGCGTATTTGTTGACGCCGACGATGGTTTGTTCGCGGCGTTCGACCGCTTTTTGGTATTGGTAGGCGGATTCCTGAATTTCGCGCTGCGGGAAACCGGCTTCGACGGCTTCGACCATGCCGCCGAAACCGTCGATTTTATCGAAATAATCAAGGCAGCCGTCAACCATTTTCTGCGTTAAGGCTTCGACGTAGAACGAGCCGCCGAGCGGGTCGACCGTGTTCGCGACGCCGGTTTCTTCGGCGATGATTTGCTGCGTTCTTAAGGCAATCAGCGCCGCCTGGTCGGTCGGCAGCGCCAGCGCTTCGTCGTAAGAATCGGTGTGCAGACTCTGCGTTCCGCCCAAAACTCCGGCGAGCGCCTGAATCGCAACGCGCGCGATATTATTAAGCGGCTGCTGCACAGTTAGTGAAACCCCGGCGGTCTGCGTGTGAAAACGCATCTGCATCGTGCGCGGATTTTTCGCGCCGAAGCGTTCTTTCATCGTTTTTGCCCAGACGACGCGCGCCGCGCGGTATTTGGCGATTTCTTCAAAAAAGTCGTTGTGCGCGTTAAAGAAAAACGAGAGGCGCGGCACGAATTCGTCAACGTCCATGCCGCGTTCGACGCCGTACTGCACGTATTCGACGCCGTCGCGAAGTGTAAAAGCAAGCTCCTGCAAAGCGGTCGCGCCCGCCTCGCGAATGTGATAGCCCGAAACTGAAATCGGATTGTATTTCGGCACGTGTTTCGCGCAGAATTCAAACGTGTCGATAACGATTTTCATCGCCGGTTTGATTGGATAAATCCATTCTTTCTGGGCGATGTATTCCTTCAGAATATCGTTTTGCAGGGTTCCGGAAATCTTTTTGAAATCCGCGCCCTGCTTTTCCGCCAAAGCGACGTAAAACGCGAGAAAAATCCACGCGGGCGCGTTGATGGTCTGCGAAACCGTCACGTCTTCGAGGTTAATTCCGTCAAACAAAACCTCGAAATCGGCGAACGAAGAAACCGCGACGCCGCATTTTCCGACTTCGCCTTCCGAAAGCGGCGAATCGGCATCCAAGCCCATCAAAGCCGGCAAATCGTACGCGGTCGAAAGTCCGGTTTGTCCCTGCGTCATCAGGTATTTAAACCGGCGGTTGGTTTCTTCGGGCGAAGAAAATCCGGCAAACTGGCGCATCGTCCAGAGCTTTCCGCGATAACCGGTCGGATGAATACCGCGTTTGTACGGGTATTCGCCGGGAAAACCGATTTCGTCCGCGTTTTCCGTGTCGGCTTCCGTGTAAAGCCGCTCGACCGGCTCTAACGAAACGCCTTCAAACGATTTTTTGCGCTCGGGCGTTTTGTCTAAAACCTTTTGCAAAGTCTCTCGTTCCCAACCCTCTTTTTTTTCTTTTGCTTCCGTGATTGCTTCTTTTACTTCTGCCATTTTGTTATCCATGTATAATTAAAATTTCTAAAATTGCCTTTACAAGCATTTTACACAATTTTCGATTATCTATGAAAACAAGTTTCGCGCGAACCGGCGCGCACAATTTCGCGTATAAAGTGTGCGCGGCAAACTGGATTGCCAAGCCGATTAAATCTTTATAAAATTACGATATGCAATCGACCCTAAGAATATTCATCGCACTCCTTTTAGCCGCGATTCTCGCCGCGTGCTCCTCCGGCGAATCGCCGTCTTCAAATTCAAACCAGGCAAATCAAGCTGCCGCCGCGTCAAACTCGAATTCCGTCAAAAACAACGCCGACGAGCTTGAAATGCTTATCAAGCTTCCCTTTCCGCCCGAAGATGTCGATTTTCGCGAAGACCCGCTCGGCAAAACGAATAATGACCGCGTGCCCGGACCGACCGATAAAAAACTGGTTGCCGTTTTATTGTTTAAGAAGGAAGACGCCGATAAAATCGTCGCGCAAGCCGAAAAATACAAAGCTCCGACACCCGAAACAATCAGCACTGAAAGCTGGTTTCCGGCAGAACTCATCGCCCAAAGCCAGATGAGCGGCGACGAAACGTTAAAAGGTTTGAGCTACGCGGCAAACGATTTTTACAACCCGCCCTATACGGACGGAAAGCTGACGCGAATTGAAGGAACGGATTATTTTGTGCTGGAATTGTTTGCCGGATAACTAAAAAACACGATTGCGGTTTTCTGAGAGACTTTGCGCCCCCGGCGGGATAAAATTATTCTCCGCCGGGGCGCAGGGTCTCTCAGTTTTTTAAAACCTTAAACTTCCTCGTATTTCTTGAGCTTGCGGTAAAGCGTCGATAAATCGATTCCGAGAATATTCGCGGCTTCCGTTTTATCGTCGTCAGCCGATTGGAGAATTTCCATAATATAGCGCCGTTCCATTTCTTCGAGCGTCGGGCGCAAGCCTTCGGGGTCGCGCATTTCGAAGGACCCGTCGACGCTCAGGCGGATTTTCGGCGGCAGGCTTTCAAAATCAATCTCGTCGCCCGAGAGGATAAACGCGCGCTCGACGGCGTTTTCCAGTTCGCGGACGTTGCCGTGCCACCGGTAGCCGACGAGCGCCGTCATCGCTTCCTTGCTGACCGGTTTTTCGCCCGTTCTTTGATTGCGCGCCGATTTTGAGACGAAATGTTTGACCAGCAGCGGGATGTCTTCGCGCCTTGCGCGCAGCGGCGGCAGGCTGATTTCGATAATATTCAGGCGGTAAAACAAATCCTCTCGAAAACGGTTTTCCTCGACTTCGGTTTCGAGATTCTTGTTCGTCGCGGCGATGATGCGCGTGTCGAATTTTACGGGCGCGCCCGCGCCGATTGGCAAAACTTCCTGTTCCTGCAGAGCGCGCAATAATTTAACCTGCAGGTTGAGCGGCATTTCGCCGATTTCGTCTAAAAAGAGCGTCCCGCCGTCGGCTGAACGAAACAAACCCTTTTTATCCGAAGTCGCGCCCGTGAACGAGCCTTTCGTGTGTCCGAAAAGCTCGGATTCGAGCAGGCTTTCCGGCAGAGCGCCGCAGTTGACTGCCAGAAATGGTTTGTTGGCGCGCTGGCTGTTAAAATGGATGGCTTTCGCAATCAGCTCTTTGCCCGTGCCGGATTCGCCCTGAATCAAAATCCCGGCGTTCGTGTTGGCGACTTTTTCGACCAGGTAAAAAACCTTCTGCAGCGCGTCGCTCGTGCCGATGATTTCCGAAAAACTGTATTTTTTGTCAAGCTCGTGCCGGAGCGCGCGGTTTTCTTTCGCCAGTTCTTTTGTGCGAATCGCGTTGCGGACGGTTTTCAGCAAATCCTCGTTGACGAACGGTTTGGTGATGTAATCGTAAACGCCGCGCCGGAGCGCCGCGATTGCCGAATCGACCGACGAATAGGCGGTCATCACAATCACCATCGCTTCTTCGTCAATCGCCTTAATTTGCGATAAAAGCTCAAGCCCGTCCATGCCGGACATTTTTATATCCGTTAAAGTGACGTCGACTTCGACGGTCGGAAAAATTTCGAGCGCGGTTTCCGCCGAGCTCGCAGTAAAAACGTGATAGCCTTCTTCCTCAAGTAATTGGCGCAAAATGGAGCGCATCAATTCTTCATCTTCGACAACGAGAATATTCGGTTTTGACATAATTTAAAAGTCCCGGGTTCCAAGTCTCAAGTCCCAAGTTAAAGACTTTCATATCATATTTCAAATATTTAATAAGTGAAAGTAAGTCCGGGAAGCGAAGACTTGAGACTTGAGACTTGGAACTTGAGACTTATTTCGTGATAGCATCAATCTATTGATTTTGTATTCTGATGCATCCGTTAAAATCTCTAAAACTCATCTTCCTGATTGTCGTTTTGTGTGTCAGTGCTGCGCGCGCGCAGCAGACGAATCCGGTTGACCGCAAAGTTTCAAACCCGATTACCGACACGCCGAATATCGACCCGGTTTCGGAAGAAAATTCCATCAAAGCGCCGCAAAAAAATAAATCCGGCTACACGCCCGAAGGCGGCGACGATGAAGTCGTCGTTTATTCCGAGCGCCAGACGGTCGAAGGCGAAGAAGGAAAGCGCGTCGTCACGCACACGGGAAACGTCGATGTCCGCTACGGGATTTATCGCCTGCAAGCCGATAAAATCGTGATTTACGAAGCCGAAAACCGCCTTGTCGCGACGGGCAGCGTCGTTTTCGACCAGGGCGAAGACCAGCGCATCACGGGTTCGACGGGCGAATGGAATTACCGCACGAAGCTCGGTAAATTTGTCAATTCGACCGGCTTCACAAACCAGACCAACGACGGCACGGTCATCTATTTTACGGCTGATAAGGTCGAAAGAGTCAGTCTTAACGAAGTCGTCATCACGAACGGAAAATTTACCGCCTGCGAGGAAGCCGTGCCGAAATGGAGCTTTACGGCGAGCGAGGCGCGCATTCGTCCGAACGACCGTTTGAAGCTGAAAAACGCCCGGTTCAAAGTCAAGGACATCACGGTCGCGCCGCTGCCTTACGCTTCGATTTCCATCAAAAAAGAAGACCGCGCCTCGGGGTTTCTGACGCCGACCATAGGTTATTCCGGGTCCAAAGGCTTGCGGCTTTCCGGCGCGTATTTCAAAACTTTGGGACGCTCGGCGGACGTCACGTTTCGCAGTGATTTGTACACTTCGCGGGGCATCGGATTCGGCATGGACGTGCGCACGCGCGCCAATTCGCGCTCGTATTTTAATTTCGGTTTTTACGCCGTCAAGGACCGCATCCTCGGACACAGCGCCGACGCCGACCATCCCGACCAGGGCGGCTCGATTATTTACGCCGACGGCGTGCAGTATTTTTCGAACGGGTTTGTCGCGGCGGCTGACGTCCGGCTGACTTCGAATCTCGATTTCCGACAGGTTTTTTCCGACGGCATCCAGCAAATCATCTCGCCGATTGAGGTTTCGCAGGGCTTTGTCAATAAAAGCTGGGACAATTTTACGCTGAATCTGCTGGCGCGCTCGCAGGTCATTTCGATTCCGAACGTCCGCATCAAGACCCGCAACCTGCCGAGCATAAATTTCGACAAGCGCCCGTCGGAAATTTCGTTTTTAAAGAACGTCTACTTTTCGTTCAAGACCAGTCTCGAAGGCGTTTCGCGCCGCGAGGAAGTCGACGACGTCGCGCTTTACAGACAGCAAACCGGCAGCGACCCGGTCGTCTCGCCCGCGCTCGGGCAGCGTTTCGACATTCACCCGCAGGTGTCCGTCCCGTTTAATTTCAAATACTTATCGCTGACCGCGACCGCCGGCACGCGCGTCACTTATTATTCGAATTCGTTCGACGATATGCGCCGCGTCTTCGGGCGCGACGTAATTCGCAAATACGGCGAATTCGAGTTCGACGTGCGCCCGGTCGCGCTGGCGCGAAACTTTTACGGCAGGAATAATGCGTTTCGTTTCCGCCACGTTATCGAGCCCTACGTGACTTATCGTTTAATCAAAGGCGTCGATAATTTCAACAAAATCATCCGCTTCGATTACACCGACACGGAAACCGACACAAACGAAATCGAGTTCGGTTTGACAAACCGTTTCTACACGCGCAAATACACCGAAGCCGTCACCGGCGAAGCGCAAAAGCGGCTCCAGGAAAACCCCGTCGAGGCACAGAAAAACCCGCTCGCGATTCAGCCCTACGAGATTTTTACGCTGACCGTGCGCGGTAAATATTTCTTCGACAAAACCTTCGGCGGCGCGCTGATTCCCGGTCAGCGCAACCAAATCGCGCCGATGACGGCGCTTTCGTTTTACACCTTCGGCGGCGTTCCGCGCCGCTTTTCGCCGCTCAACATCGATGCGACTTATCGCCCGCGAAAGACGATTTTCGCTAATTCACGGGTGGATTTGGGAATGCAGGGCGACGGGCTGCGCGCCATTTCGGCGACGGTCGGTTACGACACACGGCTGCTGAAAATCTTCCAGACGTTTTATTATACCCGCGCCGTCAGCTTGATTCCGTCGCTTGCCCGGTACGCCGATGCGAACGGCAAAGAAGCCGGAACGCTGCGCGGTTCGCAATGGAGTCCGTCAATTTTCGTCGGCAACCGCGACAAAGGATTATACGTCGGCACATCGGTCTTTTTCGATTTTCAGAACCGCCGCGAGAGTCGCACGTCGCCGCTTATCAGCTCGCTCTACACTCTCGGCTACGCCTACGACTGCTGCTCTCTCGCGCTGCAATACTACACCTTCAACGTCGGCGCGCGCCAGGAAAACCGCGTCGTTTTCAGCTTCCGCCTCAACGGCATCGGCTCGTTCGGCACAGAACAGTTCGGACAAGGATTGCGGTAGTCGCGCAAAAGCCCGGCTTTATTGCTTAAGGTCAACAATTATCGAGCGAAAACTATTCGTGGTTCCGCTTTTGCCGTCGTCGCTCAGCAGCGTCACCTCGCTTTCCATCTGCGGAAAAAAGAATGCTGATTCGATGTTGAATCCGCTCAAATCCGCGCTTTTCAGTAATTGCGGCGCATCGCCCGCCTTTCCAGACCACCGGTAGAGCCGTCCGGTTTCGCGGGTATGAGTCGGCGTTTCCTCATTTTCATGATACGGTCCGCCAACGATTAAATACGTATTTTCCGCCTCGTAATAAACCAAATCACGAATTCCGAATCCGCCCAAATCCAACTCGAACGGCACATCGAACTCTGCCTTTTCGCCTTCAACTACTTCCAGCGGGTTAAGCAATTTCACAATTAACGCCTTTCCTTCGAGGAGGAAACCATCAATGATTCGGTCGCCGCGCAGGGGATTACGAAAACCGATAAGAAGCGCTCCGTCAGGCGTGGCGGCAAGCCCTTCGATGCTCAGACCGCCGATGTCTTTCGGCTTTATGGTTCTTGCCGTTCCGAGCTTAAAATCAGCAAAGCGCAGGTCGTTTTCGAGGTCGTTAACCAGCGTTGCATAAATTTGTCCGGCAGGCGAAGCGGAAAATTCGCCGTTTTCACGACACTCAATGTTGATAGCAAACAGGCGATGCCGCGCCGCTCTGAATTTGCCTTTTTTGCTGGCACTGTGCGAACCTGCCCAGAAAAGCTTATCGCCGAGCTGTGCCGCGCCCTCGATATCGATTTCAAGGTCCTCGCCATCTAAAATAACGTCTTTGAAAATCTCGGAAAGTTTGATTAACTGCGGCTGGTCAGGTTTATTTACATCATAAATTCGTAAATCGTTCTCCTCGTCCGTGGCGACGATAAAATTATTTTCATCCAACGCCACGGCTGCCGAAGCATCGCTCATACCGGTAAAAATTCGAGTTTCGCTCATTTGTCTATAATTCTCCAATTTCTGTTTATTTTATGACTCCCGAGTCAAAGGCTTCACCGTTTTCGCTGATTGCCCAAAAGGTAATCGAATCCGGTTTAACGCTGAAAAGCATAAAACTTCCGACGGAGTCTCTGCCGCAGATACTAAAAACAGGATTCTTCTGCTTGAAAATATCCCCGTCCGGTTGAGCGCCCGCTCCGTTGACGAAATAAGCAAATTTTCCGGTCGGCAGCAAGGGGTCGAATAAATTAACTTTAGTCGGGTCGATATGCTCGTAAAAATGGTCGTGTCCCGATAAGACAAGCTGGACATTATTTTCATTTAAGTCGGGAATGATTTTTCGCAGCTTTTGCATATGAACAAAATCGTCGGCGTTTTTATTCGGGTTTAAA
>DASWRC010000173.1:0-16671 GCA_036403375.1 Pyrinomonadaceae bacterium | reverse complement strand
GACAAACAAACGCAGCTCATCCGACTGTTGCGGTAAATCAAGCCAATCAAGTAAAATTGCATCGCAAGCGGTAGTTTGGTAACGAAATCGTTCATAGCAGATTGATTTTATTATCTTTACTGCCTCTTGCGTAATATCAGTAAATTATAATGATTCAAACGCATTTTGTTAAGTTTTGCACAAGATTATAAATGAAATTTCTCGGAATCGATGTCGGAACGGGCGGCTCGCGCGCCGTCTGTATAGATGAAAACGGAAAAATTCTTGCGTCGGCGACTGCCGAACATGCCGCGTTCGCTTCGCCGGAAATCGGCTGGGCTGAACAATCGCCCGACGATTGGTGGCGCGCGTGCGTCGAGGCGATTCGCGCTTGTCTGCAGACGGTAAACGCGGACGAAATCGGTGCGGTCGGCTTTTCGGGACAAATGCACGGCTCGGTTTTTCTTGACGCGGCGGACAAAGTTCTACGTCCCGCGCTGCTCTGGTGCGACCAGCGAACCGGCAGACAATGCGCCGAGATTACCGAAAAAATCGGTTCGGAAACGCTCATTGAACGCGTCTCGAATCCTGCCGTCACGGGTTTTACGCTGCCGAAATTGCTCTGGCTGCGCGAAAACGAACCCGAAACCTGGGCGCGCGTGAAAAGCGTTCTGCTGCCGAAAGACTACGTCAGGCTGCGGCTTTCGGGCGACAAGGCGAGCGACGTTGCCGATTCGTCCGGCACTCTGCTTTTCGACGTTCAAAACCGTCGCTGGTCGGATGAAATGCTCTCGGCGTTCGGGATTGACAAGGCGCTGCTGCCGCACGTTTTCGAATCGACGGAAGTGACGGGCAAAGTTTCCGCCGCGGGCGCGCGCGAAACCGGATTGCGTGAAGGAACGCCGGTCGCGGCGGGCGCGGGCGACAATGCGGCGGGCGCAATCGGGATGGGCATCGTCAAGGCGGGAACGGTCAGCGCGACAATCGGCACTTCGGGCGTCGTTTTTGCCGTCACCGATAAACCGAAAATCGATTTAAAGGGACGCATCCACACGCTCTGCCACGCCATTCCCGGCCGCTGGCACAACACCGGCGTCACACAGGGCGCGGGTCTTTCGCTGAAATGGTTTCGCGAAAATTTCGGCGAAGGCAAATCCTACGACGAGCTTGTCAACGAAGCCGCGCGCATCGCGAGCGGCGCGAGCGGCGCGATCTGGCTTCCCTACCTGATGGGCGAGCGCACGCCGCATCTCGACGCCGGCGCGCGCGCCGCGTTTGTCGGTCTGACGGCGAGCCATACGAAAGCGCACCTGACGCGCGCCGTGCTCGAAGGCGTTGCTTTCAGCCTGCGCGATTCGCTGGAGATATTCAAAGAACTCGGCGCGGAAATCTCGTCCATACGGCTTGGCGGCGGCGGCGCAAAATCGGCGCTCTGGCGTCAGATTCAGGCTGACGTTTATGCGCGGACGGTCGAAACCATCGAGGCAGACGAAGGCGCGGCGTTCGGCGCGGCAATTCTTGCGGGCGTCGGTGCCGGCGCGTGGCGGACGGTTGACGAAGCGTGCGAAAAAACGATTCGCGTCGCGCAGAGAATTGCGCCCGACACGGCTTCGGCGGAAAAGTTAAACCGTAATTATGAAGCCTATAAACTGCTCTACGCCGCGCTTCGTCCGGCGATGAAATTTGTAACGGCACAAGACTGAGTTTAAAAACCTTTGCGGCTTTGCGGGAAATTTTCTTTTTCTCCCGCAAAGCCGCAAAGAGAATCAAATCGAAATTTATGCAGGTTCTAAACTGGGGATTAGTCGGCGCGGGCGATATTGCGCGAAAACGGATTGCGCCCGCTTTGCGCGATTCGGGAAATTGTAACTTCGTCGCGGTGAGCCGCGCGCGGAGCGATTTGGCGGCGGAGTTCGCTCGCGAGTTCGGCGCGGAAAAATGGTTTTCGAGCTTTGAAGATTTAATTGCCGACGATGAAATCGACGCGGTTTACCTGGCAACGCCGGTTTATCTTCACGCCGCGCAGACAATTGAAGCCGCCGCCGCCGGCAAGCACGTTTTATGCGAAAAGCCGATGGCTTTGAGCGCTGCCGAATGCGACCGGATGATTGACGCGTGCCGTGCCGGCGGCGTCCGGCTCGGCGTCGCCTATTACCGGCGTTTTTACCCGTTAATAAATCGCGTTAAGGAAATTATTGACGCGGGCGAAATCGGCAAGCCGGCGGTGGCGCAAATTAATGCGTTCGAGTTTTTCGATCCTTCACCGGAAAACGCGCGTTACTGGCTGCTTGAAAAGGAGAAAAGCGGCGGCGGTCCGATGATGGATTTCGGCTGTCACCGGCTTGAAGTTTTGACGAATCTTTTCGGCGCGGTAAAACAGTTGAAAAGCCTCGTTTCGAACGCTGTTTTCCGGCGCGAGGTCGAGGATACGGCGTCCGCGATGTTTCAATTTGAAAACGGAACGTGCGCCAATCTGACCGTCACGCACGCGGCGCGCGAGCCGCAGGACACGCTCGACATTTTCGGCACGCGCGGCTCGATTCACATTCCCGTCCTCAATGGTGCGGAAATGAAAATCAGAACCGGCAATGAAGAAAGAACCGAATTCCACGCGCCCGACGCCAATTTTCACGAGCCTTTGATTGAAGATTTCACGCAAGCTGTTTTAACCGGCAAAGAACCCGCAATTACAGGCGAAACCGGCAGAGAAATTGCGTGGCTTGAAGAAGAAATTTACGGAACTTAACAATTCAGGGAATGTTTAAAAGGTATCACCCGGACTTTGCACAAAAATTCCGCCAGCGAAGGTAATTTTTAAAGTTAGCCACGAATAACACGAATAGAATTTAATAAAGTATTCGTGGTATTCGTGTCATTCGCGGCTAAAAATTTAAATGAAGAGCGTGCATAAATCGAAAAGGCTTTCGGAATAGCTGATAACTGATAGCTAATAGCTGATAACGTGCGGCTCACCTCAGCGGAGTTTCTTTAGTTATCCGTTATCAGTTATTAGCTATCAGCTATTCCGATGAGTTAAATGTTGTATTTAAATAGCTTTTTTATGCATAACCTTTATTTGATTTTTGTGCAAAGTCGTATCACCTGTAAGAAAAGTGTCTTTACGCGCGCGTAAAGACACTTTTCTTACGCGTAATGACTGTATCGGCGCACGGAAATGGTCTTTCCATGCGCCGATACGAATAAGTACACACTGAATTTATTGTTTTCGCGGCGGGGCGGTCGAGTCGCGCTTGATAAGATACGTCATGATGCGGACTTCGACGCCTTGCTGCTGCGGTTTTTCGACCATCAGCATCAGGGCTTCAACAGCGCGGCGACCGATTTCGACGCGCGGCGAGCAGACAGTCGTCAGCGGCGGGTCAGAAAGCGAGGCAAAGGTAATGTCGTCAAAACCGATAATCGAAATATCCTGCGGCAGACTCAGTCCCGCGGATTTAAATTCCTGCATCGCGCCGAGCGCCATCAAATCATTGGCGACGACCACGGCAGTCGGCAAATCCTTTTCCTGAAGCATTTGATTAGCCGCGCGGCGACCGCCTTCAAAGCGGAAATCGCCCTCGTAAATCTTCGGTTTTTTGCCGCCCGGAAAATGTTTCCGCATCGCCGTCAAAAAAGCTTCCTCGCGGATTCTGCCCGAATGAATTTCGTGCAAGCCGGAAATGTGCGCGATGTTTTTGTGTCCCAAAGAAACGAGATGCTGGACGGCTTCTTCGATGCCGACGGCGTAATCGAGAATGACGTTGCTCATCTTTTCGCCGACCGCGCCGAGGTCGTGAAAAACGATGCTCGTTTTTTTGCGTTTCGCGATTTCGATTAAAGATTCGTCGAATTCGGCAATCATCAGAACGATTCCGGCAACCTTCATCTGAATCAGCCGATGAACGTCTTCGACGGCGCGCGACGCATCGTAATTCGTGTTGAGCAGAATCAAATCATAGCCTTTTTCAATCACCGCCGCTTCGACCGCTTTGATGATTTCGGGGAAAAACGGATTTGAAATATCGGAGACGAGCAGACCGATAATTTTACTGCGCCCGAGCGCGAGCATCTGGGCGTGGGCATTCGGGTGATAATTGAATTTTTTTATCGCCTGCTGAACCCTTTCGCGCGTTTCGTCTGTGACGTATTTCGTCTTGTTGATAACGTGCGAAACGGTCGCGGTCGAAACTCCGGCTTCGCGGGCGATGTCTTTTATTCTCATATCTTCCACACAATAAGCTACTTGCCGCAAAAAATCAAAATTTACAGAATTATTTTTAGCCGCGCATATACGCCGATTTCGCAGATAAGAATTTATTTGATTTAATCCGCGTCTATCCGCGTCTATCCGCGGCTAAAAACTCTTTTAGAAATTGAAATTATCAACGTTATCCTTGTTAAAAATAAACGGTTTGCCGAGACGCACTTCGTCGCCGACGACCTCGATTTCCTTCAAGCTTCCGGCGTTGATTGCGCGATCGCCTTTTTTGAACGTGCCGGCGGCAAGCGCGGCGGACGTGTAAACCGTCAGATAACCCAAATCGCCCGTGTTCCACAAAACGATGCTGTCGACAATGCCTTCCCTGATGTACGGTTTGCACATATTCGGCAGGCTTAAACCCGTGACTTTGACATCGGTTCTGCCCGATTGTTTGACGGCTTCGGCGATGCCGGGAACGGCGGGCGCGGCAATTCCCATGACCAGTTTAACGTTCGGGTAAACTTTTAAGATGTTCTGCGTTTCGCTGAATGCGCGGTCGCGGTCGCCGTCCGACGGTTTCGTCGTGACGAGCTTCATTTCGGGATACTTTTCCTTCAGGCGCGCTTCGATGTATTTTATCCATTCGTTCTGGTTCGCCGCGCTTAAGGACGCGGTGACAATCGCAAATTCGCCCTTGCCGCCCATAATCCGCGCCGCTTCGTCCGTCAGAGTTTCGCCGATGCCCTGCGGCGTCGCCTGATTTATCAAAAAGTCGCGCGCGTCCTTTTCGGCGTCGGCGTCCCACGTCACGACTTTGATGCCTTTTTCTTTCGCTTTGCGCAAAACGGTCGAAATTCCTTCTTTATTTTCGACCGAGACGGCGATGACATCGACGCCGCGCGTAATCCAAGCCTCAACGACCTCGTTCTGCTTCGCCGGGTCGAGGTCGGTCGGACCGTCCCACAAAAGCGTCGCGCCGAGCTCGTTGGCGGCTTTTTCCGCACCGGCTTTGCAGCTGATAAAATACGGGTCGCCTTTCGCCTTCGGCATCATCGCGATAGTTATTTTTTTCTTATCTGCCGGAGCGTTTGACGTGTTCGTCTGCGGCGCGCTCGCGCCCCCGCCCGACTCCTGTTTTATCGAACGAACGAGCATCCAATTGCTGCCCGCAACAATCGCGGCGGCAGCTAAAATCACCGCGCTTAAAACTCCGATTTGCCAATTTTTCACTTCAAATTCCTCCTCTGAAATTCCCTTTGCCTGAGGTCTGGCTTCGCTGCGGCGCGAAAGCCTGTCAATCAAAATCGTCGCGACGAGCAGCGCGCCCGTCAAAATCCCCGCCAGCTCCGCCGGCTGACCGCTGAGCCGCAAGCCGTTCTGCAAAACGACAATCGCGAAAAGCCCGAGAACCGTTCCCAGAATCGTTCCGCGCCCGCCGAAAATCGACGCGCCGCCGAGCACGACCGCCGTTATCGCCATCAATTCGTAGCCGGTTCCGGCGTCGGATTTCGCCTGTCCTAAGTGAGCGACGTAAATCACCGCCGCGAGACTTGCCGCTAAACCGGATAAACAATACACGAAATTCAACCGCCGCCGAACCTTAATTCCGGCGTAGCGCGCGCCTTCCTGCGAAAATCCGATGGCGTAAAACGAGCGCCCGAAAGCCGTCCGGTGCAGCCACCACCAAAGCAGCGCGATTGCCGCGATTAAAATAAAAAGCTGGGTCGGGATGACGCCGCCGACATAACCCTGTCCTAAAAACAAAAACGACGGCGAAAAGCCCGAATAATTTTCGATGCCGCGCGTTAAACCTTCCGCCATTCCGCGAAACAGCGAAAACGTTCCGAGCGTGACAATCAGCGGCGGAAATTTCAGCTTTGTAATAATCGCCGCGTTCAATGCGCCGCCTGCCAGACCGACGAGCAGCGTTATCAAAATTGCGACCGGCATCGGCAATCCGGCATCGCGCCACAAAGCGCCCATCACGACCGCCGCCAAACCCATCATCGAGCCGACCGACAAATCGATGCCGCCCGTAATGATAATCGGCGTCATGACCAGCGCGAGCAGTCCGATTTCGACGCTCAGGCGCGTAATCTCGAACGCGTTTCCGGAGGTCAGAAAATTGCTGCCCGTGACCGAGAAAATCAAACATTCGACAAGCAGTACGACGAGCAGAACCCATTCGTTATTCGGGAACAGCCGCGCTTGCCAGGTCTGTTCGGTGACTAAATTTGTTTGTCGAATTGCTTCCTGCATTTTATTTTATTTCTTCTCAAACCGTGCCAGCAAAACATCGGAAACCAAAGCCGCCAGTATAATCGCGCCTTGAATTGCTTTTTCCCAGAATGGATTGATGCCCAGAAAAGTTAAAGCCGTGCCGATTGTGCCCAAAAGCGCGACGCCGATTAATGTGCCGATAAGCGTTCCGCGACCGCCCGTGATTGCGGTGCCGCCGACGACGACCGCGGCGACCGCTTTTAATTCCAAACCAATTCCGGCATTGCCGGGAATTGCCGAAAACCTTACCGCATTAAGAAGCGCCGCGATGCCGACGAGCGCGCCCATCAGCGCAAAAACTCCGAAAATGATGTTCGGCGGCTTAATTCCGGCGAGCCGCGCGGCTTCCGCGTCCGAACCGACCGCATAAATCGCGCGCCCGACGTTAATGTTTTTCAAAACCCATGCTGAAAAGGCGAAAATAATTAAGGTTACCGCCACGATTAAAATTTCGCCGGTCGTCTGCCCAAGCCCGAACCATTGAAAATTGTCCGGCAAATTCTGCACCCACGCGCCCTCGGTCGTCCACCGTAAAGCATCGCGCCAGGTGACGAGCATCGCCAGCGTGACGATAATCGAAGGCAGTCGGAGCCAGCCGACGAGCAAGCCGTTGACGGCGCCCATCAATGCGCCGATAATCACCAGGCAAAGGAAAAGCAGCGGCAGCGGCATCCCGGTTTTTGCCAGAAAACCGGCGGCGATGCTGCAAACCGCGAACTGCGAGCCGACCGAAATATCGATTTCGCCGACCAGAATGACGAGCGTCATGCCGATGGCAATCAGCAAAATCGGCGCGTTGTTGATAAGCAGATCGCGCAGATTTCCGCCGCCGAAAAACGACGGCGCGATTGCCGCGACCGCCAGAAGCAGGACGACGTAAGCGATAAGCGCCGAAATTTCGCGTTTGTAACGATTGAAAGTCATAATTACGAATTACGAATTACGAATTTCAAATTACGAATGATAGGAAGCGATTTCTTTAATTCGTAATTCGTAATTTGAAATTCGTAATTAAACGGCAGCGCCGTTGCCGTGTCCGAGTGCGATGGATAAAATCTGGTCCTGCGTCGCTTCGTCGCGGTCGAGAACTTTGACGATTGTGCCGCCGCTCATCACCGCGATGCGGTCGCTCATCCCGAGAATTTCCGGCAGCTCCGACGAAATCATCAGAATCGCAACGCCCTGCGACGCCAGTTCGGTCATAAGCTGGTGAATTTCCGATTTCGCGCCGACGTCTATCCCCTGCGTCGGTTCGTCGAGAATCAAAACCGAGGGTTTCGTGACGAGCCAGCGACTGAGCGCGACCTTTTGCTGGTTGCCGCCCGAAAGCGTCGAAACCGAATCGTGAATCGAAGGCGTTTTGACGCCCAGCCGGCGTGTGTATTCGGCGGCGATTTCACGCTCGCGGCGAAAATTCATCCCGCCGAAACCGCTGATGATTTTCAACGACGCCAGCGTAATGTTCGAGCTGATCGGGAAATCCAGAATCACGCCGTGTTTTCGGCGGTCTTCGGGCAAATACGCGATGCCGTATTCAATCGCCTCGCACGGATGCCCGATTTTTATCAATTTTCCTTTGACCAGGATTTCGCCTGCGTCAACGGCGTCTAAGCCGAATATCGTTTTCGCCAATTCCGTTCGTCCCGCGCCGACGAGTCCGGCGACGCCGACTATTTCGCCCGCCCTGACCGAGAGGTTGACATTTTTGACGCCTGCCGCGCGCGAGCTTAAGTTTCTTAACTCAAAAATATTTTCGCCGATTTCGACTTTTTCTTTCGGGAAAATCGCCGAAATCTCGCGCCCGACCATCAGCCGAATCAATTCCTGTCGATTGACCTCCGCCATCGCGCGCGTTTCAATCGTTTCGCCGTCACGCAGAACCGTCACGCGGTCGGCAATCGCGGGCAATTCTTCGAGCCGGTGCGAAATGTAAATCATCCCGACGCCCTGTGAGCGCAGCTCGCGAATGACGCGAAAAAGATTGTTCGTGTCTTCCTCGGAGAGCGATGCCGTCGGCTCATCGAGAATCAAAATCTTCGCGTTTGCGCCCAGTGCGCGGGCGATTTCGACCAACTGCTGCTGCGGCATCGAAAGCTCGCCCGCCGAAGTTTCGGGATTAATGCGCGCGCCGACCCGCGCGAGCAATTCCTCGGCGATTTTTTTACGTTTTTTCCAATTAACGATGCCGAAAATTCCTGATTTTTCCTGCCCGATAGCGATGTTTTCGGCGACCGTCAATTCGGGAAAAAGCGCCGGCTGCTGGTAAATCGCCGCGACGCCCAGGGTTTTGGCAAACGCCGGAGAATTTTCTGCGACGCGTTCGCCGCCGATTTCAATCGCACCGCCGTCCGCCGCCACCGCGCCCGTGATAATCTTGATAAAAGTCGATTTGCCCGCGCCGTTTTCGCCAATCAACGCGTGAACCTCGCCCGCGCGCAGCTCGAACGACGCCGAACGCAGGGCGTGCACGCCGGCGTAGGATTTTTGGACATTTTCGGCTTTTAACAATATGCTCATTTATTTTTTCATCCACTGACAAGCCCGTGTTTGCGATTACAAATTTCAAATTGAGTTTTTATGTAATTGGCAGCCCGTAATTTGTAATTGCAGACTTTAGTCTGCCGACGCGGATAATTCCTCGTCTTTATCAATCAAAATCACGTGCAGCTCGCCCGGACCGTGAACACCGATTGCCAGCGTCAGCTCGATGTCCGAAGTCCGCGACGCGCCCGTTACGAACGTAATCGTGCGGCTCAGACGCGTTTGCAAAATCTCTAAAATC
Organism: Pyrinomonadaceae bacterium; assembly: GCA_036403375.1. Lineage (GTDB taxonomy): Bacteria > Acidobacteriota > Blastocatellia > Pyrinomonadales > Pyrinomonadaceae > JAFDVJ01. Next base: position 7,429 of record DASWRC010000173.1, on the reverse strand, counting down.
TCGCCCAGCGTCTGTCGAATATTTTTCGCCTCTAAAACGCAGACGTGAACCGGCGGAACGAGCGATGTCAGGCGATGCCGTTCGCTTTCCGACTCCAAAACGAGCGTTCCCGTTTCGGCTATCGCCCACTGCGCGGAGGTGAATCCCAAATCGCTCTCAAACAAAATGTCGGCGGGCGCATTTTCGATAAATTCGGCGTCAATCTTCAAATATCCGGTGATTTTTCCGACCAGCGGCGAATCGGAAATCGCAATTTTTCGCGCCGCTTTCTCCCTGATAATCGAAAACAAAATTTCCGCCGCTTCCGTCTCCTCGTAAACTAAAAAAAAGTTTCCGCCGACAAATTCGAGATTCTGTTGAAAATTTTCAATCAGCGCCGCTTTCGAAAATTCGCTCGCCCGTGAAGGCGTAAAATTCGTTTCCGGCTGCCCGTGATGCGCCTGGTGCGCCGCGTCAAACGGCTGACTTGCCGCCAGATTTTGACGGATTGAGGCAAAAATCGCCTTTTTCGCTTCGGAATTGTTCATTTAATAAAGCGGACTTTCGCAACGGCTGAGAACGAAGCGCCGAAAGCTGCGAACTAAAAACAAATAATCGGTTGTTCGTTACCAGCCTATTCCGCAAGTAATTTTTAACTTTTATCAGCCAGTTCATCCTTCCAAATTTCCCGAAAAGATTTCGGCGCAATCGTCGGCGCGTCACGCCACGCCGTCCAGGCTCCGAGCGGCGGCGCGGCTTTCGCCAGAAACCCTTTCTGCTCGCCGATTTTGTCGCCCGACGCGACCAGCTTTTGCATCAGCCGCGACAATTTGTTCCCTAATTTGTAAAAAACGGGACGCGACCACGCGAAAGAATAAAATTTGAACGCCAGCTTTTCTGAAAATTTTTGTTTGACCGGCTCTTTTGTGCCTTCCGTGACTTCGGCGCGAAGATGCAGAAGCAGCTCGGGAATATCGATTTTCACCGGGCAAACTTCGCGGCACGCGCCGCACAAACTCGACGCATACGGCAATTGTTTGGTTTTGCCGATGCCGACGAGCTGCGGCGTGATGACCGCGCCAATCGGTCCCGGATAAACCGAGCCGTAAGCATGACCGCCGACCGCCTGGTAAACCGGACACGCGTTCAAACACGCGCCGCAGCGGATGCAGGCTAAGCTTTGCCGCGTCGTCGGGTGCCCGAGCATTCGCGACCGCCCGTTGTCCATCAGGATTATGTGGACTTCTTCCGGTCCTTCGTCCGAAGAATCGCGTTTCGTGCCCGTTATCAGCGATTGATAAGTCGTCAATCTTTGACCGGTTCCGGAACGCGGCAGGAGCTTCAAAAAAACGTCCAAATCCGTGAAACGCGGAACGATTTTTTCGATGCCCATGACGGCGATGTGCGTTTTCGGCAGGCTTGTCGTGAGGCGAATATTGCCCTCGTTTTCGAGAATCAGAATCGTTCCCGTCTCGGCGACGCCGAAATTGACGCCGCTGATGCCGACTTCCGATTCGGCGAAACGCGAGCGCAGGATTCGGCGCGCGGTTTTGGTCAAAACATCAACATCGTCCGTTTTTTCAATCCCGACCTTTTCGGTAAACAAATCGGCAATCTGTCCTTTGGTTTTATGAATCGCCGGCACGACGATGTGCGACGGCGTTTCTTCCGCCAGTTGAATAATCCATTCGCCCAAATCCGTCTCGACCGGGAAAATTCCTTCCTTTTCGAGCGCGGCGTTGAGATGAATTTCTTCCGCCGCCATGCTTTTAGATTTGACGATTTTCGTCGCTTCGCGCTCTTTCAGTAATTCGAGGACGATTGCGCAGGCTTCGCGCCCGTCGCGCGCCCAGTGAATTTTTGCGCCCGCGTTCTCGGCGTTTTCGGCAAACTGCGCCAGATATTTGTCGAGATTGAGAAGCGTTTCGTCCTTTACGGCGCGCGCGGTATCGCGCAAACCCTGCCAATTTTCAACCGTCGCAATCGCCGATTTGCGCCGCTCGCCGAAAGTCTCAGCGAGATTGCGAAGCGCGCCGCGAAGCTGCGTGTCCTTAAGGGCGGCACGCGCATTCCGGTCAAAATTTTCGGCAGTCAGTTGATTCATTAATTTTTTTAGCCGCTGATGCACGCGGATTTCGCGCTTTAAGAAATCCACAAAATATCTTTGCAAAAACGCGCTTAGCTTTTTCGAATAATCAGCATTAAATCCGCGTAATCGCTGGTTTATCCGCGGCTATTTATTCCTGCGAAGCTAAAATCTCCGCGATGTGCATCGGTTTCGTTTTTGCGCCGAGCCGCGAAAGCCGTCCGCCGATTTGCATCAAACAGCTCGCGTCGCAGGCAACCACGGCGTCGGCGTCCGTTTCTTTTATCGCCTCGATTTTATTGTCCAGAATAGCGACGGAAATTTCCGGGTATTTGACCGAAAAAGTCCCGCCGAAACCGCAGCAGACGTCGGCGTTCTTCATCTCGACAAGCTCGGCATTGCGAACGTTTTTCAAAAGCGCGCGCGGTTCATTGCGTAAATTCAAATCGCGCAGCGCGTGACAGGCGTCGTGCCACGTCAATTTTCCCGAAAAGCGCGCGCCGAGGTCTTCGATTTTCAAAACATTGACCAGAAATCCGCTGAATTCAAAAGTTTTCGCCGCGATACGCTCGGCGCGCGCGCGCCAACTTTCGTCGTCCGGGAAAAGCTCGTAGAAATGTTTGACCATCGCCGTGCAGGAACCCGACGGCGAAACGATGTAATCGGCGTCCGTCTCTTCGAAAATCTCGATAAATCTTTCGGCAAACTTTCGCGCTTCGGCGCGATAACCCGTGTTGAAAGCCGGCTGCCCGCAGCAGGTCTGGCGCTCGTCAAACGTGACCTCGCAGCCCGCGCGGCGCAAGACTTTGACCGTTGCTTTGCCGACGCTCGGGCAAAGCTGATCAACCAGACAGGTGATGAATAAAGAGACTTTCACTTTTCAGCTTTCAAAATATGTTTTGCAGAGGATTTTTCCGCGATTTCCGCTAATTTACAATACACGAAAATTAAACCAAACGAACCTTTTTAGCGTAATTTTTTCATAAAATCCGCCCGCTGTTAAATAGTAAAACGCGATTCAATCCCGGCATAAGATTGTGCCGCCCGGTCGAGGGCGCTCGTTTTTCGCGGCGCAAATTCTTTGAGGACGACGTTTTCCCTGACGAACGCGCGCGCCGCGCTTAAATTGGCGAATCTTCCGGCGACGATTGCCTGCACCAGCGCATTGCCCGTCACGGTCGCTTCCACGGGTCCGGCTTTAACCGTTTTCCCGCTCGCGTTTGCCGTCATTTGATTCAAATAATCATTGCGCCCGCCGCCGCCGACAATCTGCACGCCCGGAATGGTTTCGCCGTTCAATTTTTCAATCGTTCCGAGAACCGAAGCGTATCGAAAAGCGAGGGAATCAAATATCACCTTGCAAACCTGCGCCGGGTGTCTGAGGGGCGTCTGCCCGGTTTCCTTCATTTGCAGCGCGATTGCGCCGAGCATCGAATCAGGATTCAAAAATCTTTTGTCGTCGGGGAAAATAAGCCCGCAGAAGTTTTCGATTTTTTCAACTTCATGGAGCAGCGTTTCGTAATCGGTTTTAACCCCGATTTTTTCCCATTCGCGGCGACACGACTCGAAAATCCAGAGTCCCATGACGTTTTTCAAAAATCTAATCGTGCCGAACGCGCCGCCTTCATTCGTAAAATTAAACTCTGCAACCTGTTCGTTTATCAGCGGTTTGTCAATTTCGACGCCGACCAGCGACCACGTTCCCGACGAAATATAAGCCCAGCCGCCGGCGAGCGGCGCGCCGAGCACGGCACTTGCGGTGTCGTGCGTCGCGGGCGCGATGACGCGCGTCGTTTCGAGATTCAATTCAGCCGCCACCGCCGGTTTCAAAAATCCTAAATCATTGCCGGCGGGAATAACTTCCGGCAAAACCCCGGCGGGTAAATCGAGCTTTTCAAGCAGCTCGAAATCCCAATTGCGCGTCTCCGCGTTGAGAAACTGCGTCGTCGTCGCGTTTGTGTATTCGGCAAACGCTTTGCCGGTCAGAAAATAATTTATCAAATCCGGAAGCAGCAATAATTTATCGGCTTTCGCGAGATTTCCGTTTTCCGAGACAAGCTGAAAAATCGTGTTGAAATTCAAAAACTGGATGCCGGTTTTTTCAAAAATTGCGGTGCGCGACAATTTTTCGGCAAAAACCTTTTCCATCACGCCCGTCGTCCGCGCATCGCGATAACAAACCGGATTGGCAAGCAGATTTCCGTCCGCGTCGAGCAGCCCGTAATCGACCGCCCAGCTGTCTACGCCGATGCTGTAAATCTTTTTATCCAGCTCTTTGGCGCGCGACGCGGCACGTTTCAAGCCGGATTTTATCGCGCCGAAAATCTTTTGAAAATCCCAGCGCAGGCTGCCGTTTTCTTCACGCGGCGGATACTGAAAGCGATGAATTTCCTCTAACGAAAACTTTTCGCCCAAATCGCATAGAAAAACGCGCCCGCTTCCCGCACCTAAATCGACGGCAATGTAGCAGTGGTCGGTGGTCGGTGGTCGGTGGTCAGTTTTTACATTTATATCTTGTGTCATTGTCGTTTGAAACTACATTCATTTTTCAGAAAATTTTTCTGACCACTGACCACCGACCACTGACCACTCCTAAATGATGCCTGCTGAGATACCGACCTGCGCCGGACGTTCCCTGGCTTTTTCCGCGCGGTAATTGCTCGCGCGATAAGTTTTCACCGGTTCGATAGCGCCGCCGTTTCTCATGCGTGCCGTTGCCAGAATCGGTGAAACATCGGTCGTGAAAGCTTCTTTTAAGATTGACAAAGCGGCAATCGCGTCGCCTTTTCGCTGGGCTTCCTGCAATTTCTCCCGATCAATCAAATGCGCCTGAACGTATGCCCTGACGACTTCGCACGCGCTCGTCATCAACGATTCAATCGGGTCGGTGACGTTGTGCGATTGGTCGAGCATATATGCCGGATTGAATTTCTCCAGATTATTTAATTCGGCATCGACCAGCTCGTTGAAAATCAAAAATAATTGAAAAGGCTTGACCGAACCCGTATCAAGGTCGTCGTCGCCGTATTTGCTGTCGTTAAAATGAAAGCCGCCGAGTTTTCCGAATTGAATCAGCCGCGAGACGATTTGTTCGATGTTGACGTTCGGCGCGTGATGTCCTAAATCGACCAGACAAAACGCCTTTTCGCCCAATTCGCGCGCCGCGTAATAATTCGTGCCCCAATCCGAGATAACGGTCGAATAAAACGCCGGCTCGAACATTTTATGCTCGATAAACAGCCGCCAATCATCGGGAATTGCGGCATAAATTTCGCGCATCGATTCTAGATAATTTTCCAATGCATGACGAAAGTTCGTCTGTCCCGCAAAATTACTGCCGTCGCCGACCCAGACGGTCAATGCGCGGGAACCAATCTTACGCCCGAGCTCGATGCATTCCAGATTATGCTCAATCGCTTGTTTTCTGACATCCTTATCGGCGTGCGAGAGCGAGCCGAATTTATAGGAACGGGCTTGTCCGATTTGGTCTTGAAACGTGTTCGAGTTCATCGCGTCGAACTTCAAACCGCGCTGGTTGGCGAACGAATTCAGCTCGTCGACATTTTCGGGCTTGTCCCACGGAATATGCAGCGAAACCGCGCCCGTCGAGCGCACCAATTTGTTTATCGTCGCGCAATCTTCGAGCTTTTCATACACGCTGCGCGGCTCGCCCTTTCCGGGAAAACGCGCAAAACGCGTGCCGCCCGTGCCGACGCCCCACGAAGGAACGGCAACCTGAAAATTCTGCGCGCGTTCAACCAAATCTTCAATCTCGATTAATTGGCGGCGCAGCTTTCTGGCTAAATAATCGAAATCTTCCGCTAAAAATTCTTCTGACTTTTTGTTTTGTTCGGCGATAAAATCGTCTGGGATTTCAAATTTTATTGACATATTTTTTCTCCAAAAGAAGAAGAATTAACCACGGATTCAAACCGCTTTACGCAGAGATTAAATCATTTCTTCAGCTATGTTTATCCGGCGTAAATCCGTGGTTAATAAATTTCCTTAACGCATAAAGCCGTCCGCGAGTCCGCCGTCAACCGGAATGACGTGACCGGTCGTTTTACCGAGTCGCTTCGAAACCAGAAGGAAGATCGCTTCCGCCTGATCTGACGGCTCAATCGGCGTTTGTGTCAAGCTGCGTTTCGCGTAAAAGTTCGACAATTTTTCGGTCAAACTTTCGGTTTCTTCCGCGTCGTCGAACGGAATTTCGTACTTCGCCAAACTCGCAATCACGCGGTCGCGCGGAAACATCGTGCTGCCTTTAACAACCGTCGCCGGTGCAACCGCATTAACCCGAACGAGCGGCGAAAATTCGATTGCCAGCTCGCGCGTCAGATGATTTGCCGCCGCTTTCGACGTATCGTAGGCGAGACTTCCCTTTTTAGCGACCACCGCGTTGGCGCTCGTCGTTAAAATAACATTTCCGGTCAAGCCTTGTTTTTTGAAGATTTTATACGCTTCGTCCGCCACGATGTACGCGCCCTTGACGTTGATGCCGAACGTGAAATCCCACTTTGAATCTTCGACTCTGCCGGTTTTGTCCGGCGCGACAAAAACTCCGGCGGTGATAATAACCGAATCGATGCCGCCGTAAGCGAGCATCACATTTTCAAACATTTCGGCAACCGATTCGCGGTTCGTCATATCGCAGCCCAAGCCGATTGCGACGCCGCAGTTTGAAATTCCCGTTCCCGCAACGCCGATTCCCGGACCGTATTTGGCGATGATTTCGTCAGCCGTGCCCTGCGCCGCCTCTTCGTTCAAATCGACGCAGACGATGTGCGCGCCTTCTTTGACGAGGCGAAAAGCGGTTTCTTTACCGATCCCAGCGCCCGCGCCGATGATGACGTGAATCTGCCGGTCGAGTTCTTTTTCGGGCGGCATCCGTTTCAACTTAGCTTCTTCGAGCAGCCAGTATTCGATGTCGAACGCTTCCTGCTGGTCCATCGCTTCGTACTCGTCAATCGCTTCCGCGCCGCGCATGACTTCAATCGCGCAATTGTAAAATTCGCCCGTCACGCGCGATTCCGATTTGTTTTTGCCCCATGCAATCATGCCCAAGCCCGGAATCAAAACGACGGTCGGGTTCGGGTCGCGCATCGCCGGTGAATCCGGGTGCTTGCAGCGATTGTAATAATCTTCGTAATCTTTGCGATACTGCACGAGACCGTCGCTAATGGCGGTTTTTAATGATTCCGAATCGCCGGTTTCGGGATTCCAGTTAACGAACAGCGGCTTGATTTTCGTGCGCAGAAAATGGTCGGGACACGACGTTCCGAGCTCGGCGAGCCGCGGCGCGTCCGCAGAATTGACAAACCGCAGCATTCGAAAGTCGTCCTGCACGGTGCCGACAAAGCGCTT
>DASWRC010000172.1:0-6925 GCA_036403375.1 Pyrinomonadaceae bacterium | reverse complement strand
TTTCCGTTTTACCGCCGACAAAAAGCGCCGCTGCCGCATTCATCAAAACCAAATCGCGGGCGCCGCCGGATCGCTTATTTCCCAAAACTTCCCTGATAATTCCGGCATTTTGCGAAGCGTCGCCGCCGCGCAGGTTTACCGTATCTTCGGAAGCTTGAAAACCGAAATCTTCGGGCGCAACCTCGTAAAACTTGATGTACTCGGGCGTGATTTCCGCGACCGAAGTATTGGCGGAAACCGTGATTTCGTCCAGCCCGTCAAGCCCGTGAACGACGAGCGCACGTTTTGTTCCCAGAAGGCGCAGAGTTTCGGCAATCGGGGCGACCAAATCTTTGTGCCAGACGCCCATAATCTGAAACGGCGCACGTGCCGGATTCGTCAACGGACCGAGCAGGTTAAATGTCGTGTGGACGCCAAGCTCTCGGCGGACAGCCGCCACGCGCGCGGTCGACGCATGATAAAGCGGCGCGAACATAAAACAGATGCCGATTTCATTGAGGCATTTTTCCGACCGGTCGCGGCTCGCGCAAACATTGACGCCGAGCGCCGTTAAAACATCCGCACTGCCCGATTTTGAAGTCGCCGCGCGGCTGCCGTGTTTAGCGACCGGCAAACCGGCACCGGCAATGACGAAGGCGGCGGCGGTCGAAACGTTGAAGGTTTTGACACGGCTCGAACCGGTTCCGGCGGTGTCGATAAAATCTGTATGAACGGCATTGATTTTTGTCGAATTTTCGCGCATCGCTTCCGCCATTCCAGCCAATTCTTCGGTCGTTTCCCCCTTGATGGCGAGTGCGACGAGCGCGGCGGCGATTTGCGCGTCGGTCGCTTCGCCCTGAAGCAGTTGGTTGAGCAAAAATCTGGCTTCCGCCCGCGCCAGATTTTTTCCCTGCATCAGGCGCAGCAGCAAATCGCGCAAACCGGTCGCCGGCGGCTCGTCGATTCTGTTCGGCAAAAGCCACGCCGGGCGATTTAGATTGTAGTTTTGAAAAAATGTCATAAACGTAAAAAACCCGCCGCTTTCAATTTTAGCAACAGGTTTTCTAAAAATCAGATTTCGAGGCGGTCAATTAGTCGAGCCTCTTTAGAAAACCGCGCGGGCGCCACCAGAACCAGTTCGTTTTCGGATAAATTTTGTCGCCCGGAGTTTTCATAAAAACTATTTTTGCTATCATTGTTTATAACTTAACGAGTTTTTTTTAGCAAATTTATGAGCGAAACTTTCCAGAATCTGAACGCCGTCGACGAAAAATTATTTTTCCGTAAAAACGACCGGAACGACGTGCGGCTCGGCGAAATCGTGCCGCGCACGAATTACGAAGAATCGAGCATCGTCATTATCGGCTGCCCGCAGGACGAAGGCGTCAGGCGCGGCGGCGGACGCGCGGGTGCGGCGCTCGCCCCGGATGCGATTCGCGAGCAATTCTACCGGCTGACGCCGTTCGGAATTCAACATCGAATCTGTGATTTGGGTAATGTCGATACGCGAGGCTCACTCGAAGAAACGCACGAAAATCTGACGGCGATTACAAAAAAAGTTCTTGATGACCGCAAAAAAATCATCGTTCTCGGCGGCGGCAACGACGTTTCTTACGCCGACGGTCGCGCGATGAGCGAATTCTCGGGTGCCGGAAACTGGCTCGGCGTCAATGTCGGCGCGACGTTTGACGTTTGTACGGGCGACGAGCGAAGCTGCGCGACGACTTATCGTCAGCTATTGGAAGAAAAGCTGATTCGCCCCGATTATCTGTATGAAATTGCGTATCAACCGCACATGGTTTCACCGATTCATTATCGTTACCTGCAAAATCTGGGCGTGAATATGGTAAGTGTCAGCCAGTTGCGCTCGCGCGAAACCGCCGATTTGGAACTTCGCGAGCTGATGCGTCAGAAATTCGTGCGCCACAGCGAATCTTTAACGGCTTTTTTCGCGTTCGATTTGCACGCCGTTCGGTCTTCGGACGCGCCCGGCACTTCCGACCCGAGCCCGATTGGTTTGCGCTCGGGCGAATTTTTGAATCTTGTCCAGTATGCCGCCAAATTAGTCAATACAAAAATTATCGAGTTCACGGAAGTTAACCCGAATTTTGATGTCGATAACCGCACGACAAAGCTCGTCGCCGTCGCAATGCATCATTTTTGCAGCTCACAGCCAAAAATAGGAAGTTGATTTTTGGGAAATCAACTTCCTATTTCTAAGGTTTTCCAAATTTTTCTCAGGCTTTAAGCAGTGACGCGTCTGCCAGTCGCGAGGCGGTAAAGCGCGAGCACGACGATTGCTCCGATAATCGAGAAGATAAAGCTCGGCAGTGTTCCGGCGATATTATCGAATGAGCTGACCATCGGATAACCGAACAGGCTGCCGACAAATCCGCCGACCACTGCGCCGACGATTCCCAAGATAGTAGTTAAAATCACGCCGCCGCCGTCCGGTCCGGGCATAATTAATTTTGCCAAATAACCAACTACGAAACCCAATACTAACCAAATCAATAATGAAATCATTTTTTTTCTCCTTTTTTGTTTCCTTTGTTTCCTTTTTTAAGGCGTTGCCTTCAGCCTGAATTAAACAATCCTCGTGCCAGAAACAATTTAGCCTTAAAAATCAGCTATTTAGCGTTTATGACTTCATTTATCAATTCATCCTACTCTAAAAATGTATTAATTTAATGCGGAAAAACTCGCATCAACGTGTCTTATTTTCAATGCGAAATATATTTTCGTACTTTTCTAAAATCGCGCCGATATCTGCATAAGCTTCTGAACATCCTTTCTCAAGCAGTTTCTCGCGCGACCAGCCGCCCGATTCAACCCCGATAATTTTCAGTTGCGCCCTAACCGCCGCTTCCGCATCGTAAGGCGTATCGCCGATAACCAGAGTGTTTGCTTTTTCGACATTTTTCAGTTTTCCGAACGCGGCGAGAAAAATGTCCGGTTCCGGCTTGGCATTTTCCGCTTCGTCTGAATTTGTTTCCTTATCGAGCAAATCGCTCAAATTTAATTTTTCCCTGTATTCTTCCAATTCCTTTTCGCTCGCCGAGCTTGCCAGCGCCGTCTGCAGCCCGTCCGCCTTTAATCTTTCAAAAAGTTCCCGCACTTTTGGAAACACCGCGACGCCCGGCAAATATTTTTCGAGAAAAAGTTTCTTTCTCGATTCCTTTAAATCTTCTCCCAATTTTTCGATTTCATTTTTTGACAGAAACTTTTCAAGAATCTCGTCCGCGCCCATTCCGATAAGGTAAATCAAATCTTCAAACATCACCGTTTTGCCGAACTCTTTGAACGCTTCAGCAAACGAACGGGCGTGTTCGGCGTTCGAATCCATCAAGGTTCCGTCGATGTCAAAAATTACCGCTTTTATCAAATTTCCCTGCTTGTTCATAAAATCAACTTTAGCAAACCCCGCGAAAACTTGACAGCTTTAGACACTTTTCGCTAATCTTGTAATTCGCTTTTTCTTTTAGGCGGAATTTAGTCAGTTAGCTCAGTGGTAGAGCACTACCTTGACACGGTAGGGGTCAACAGTTCAAATCTGTTACTGACTACCATTTTTATTTTTTGATAAGATGCTTGCGAAGAACTTTGCATTTTTTACGACAACTACTACGACGCGCTTCTAACATGGCGTGTTTATCGCGCTTTCATTGGAAGCGCACGGCAAAGTCGCTCTTATCAAATCAAATCTTTTTTAGTAGTAGTGAATTGTTAATCGTTAATCGGTTGAATTTGATTTAGGCGAGAAAGGCTTTGCTGAAACAGAGGCTTTTTTAGGGCAATGTGAATTTTAAGATTAAGGATTAACAAAAATATGAGTGAATTAAACGTAAAATTTGGCGAAAATCAAAAGAGCATTCCCGCGCCCGCGAGCGTGGCGGATGCTCTGAAGGCGTTTGACCGCGATTTACCGAAAAAATCCATCGCGGCAAAGCTGAACGGCGAGGAAGTCGATTTAAACAAACAAATCGACGAAACCGATGAAGTCCTTTCAATCGAACCTATCTTACCCGACACGCGCGATGGTTTGGAAGTTATTCGTCACTCGACCGCGCACCTGCTTGCGGCGGCTGTACTGGATTTATTTCCGGGAACACAGCTCGGCGTCGGTCCGGCATTGATGGACGACCCGCGTTACGGCTTTTATTACGACGTCATCGCGCCGCGCCAACTGACGGAAGCCGATTTGCCGTCGATTGAAAAGAAAATGCGCGACCTTCAAAAGCGCAATCTGCCGTATCGCCGCGAAGATGTCGAAAAGGCGCGCATTCTGGACATTTTCAAAGAGCGCCGGGAGCCGCTCAAATGCGAGTTGATTGACGAGAAAGTCACCGGTCAGGCGAGCATTTATTACATCGACAATTCGTCTTTTATCGATTTCTGTCTCGGTCCGCACGTGCCGCATACCGGAAAATTGAAGGCATTTAAATTGCTCGCGCTTTCGGGCGCTTACTGGAAAGGCGACGCGGAAAACGAGCAGATGCAGCGGATTTACGGAACCGCTTTTGCGACGCAGGAAGAACTCGACGCGTGGCTCAAGCAGCGCGAAGAAGCCGAAAAGCGTGACCATCGCCGGCTCGGTAAAGAACTCGATTTATTCTCGATTCAGGACGATTACGGACAAGGCTTGATTCTATGGCACCCGAAAGGCGCGCGAATTCGGATGGAGATGGAAAATCTTCTGCGTGAGGAATTGCAGAAACGCAATTACAGTTTCGTTTTCACGCCGCATATCGCTAAACGCGACCTTTGGAAAATTTCCGGTCACGAAGAAAATTACGCCGATTCGATGTTTGCGCCGACGCATATCGAAGGCGACGACGATACGGAATTTCGTCTAAAACCGATGAACTGCCCGTTTCATATCGGAATTTATAAATCGAATCAGCGTTCGTATCGCGATTTGCCGCAGAGATATTCTGAAATGGGTACGGTATATCGCGCCGAACTCTCGGGAACGCTGCACGGTTTGATGCGTGTTCGCGGATTTACCGTCGATGACGCGCATCTTTTTGTGCGCCCCGACCAGGTGCGCGAGGAAGTCGCCGATTGTCTCGATTTCGCTATCAAAGTTTTTGAAACTTACGGTTTCGAGAAAGTAAAATTCGAGCTTTCGGTACGCGGCGACGCCGACAATAAAATTTTTCTCGGTGCGGACGAAGAATGGGAAAACGCCGAAAGCGCGCTTGCCAATGCGCTGAAAGAACGCGGTATTTCTTACGAGCGAATCGAAGGCGAAGCGGCGTTCTACGGTCCGAAAATCGACATTAAGGTTGAAGATGCGATCGGCAGAATCTGGCAATTGGGCACGATTCAGCTCGATTGGAATTTGCCGGAAAGATTCGGGCTCGAATATACCGGCGAAGACGGTCAGAAACATCGTCCGATTATGGTGCACCGTGCGCTGTTCGGTTCAATCGAAAGATTTTTCGGCGTTTTGGTCGAACATTACGCGGGCGCGTTTCCGTTCTGGCTTGCGCCGGTGCAGGTTGCCGTGCTGCCGATTACCGATAGAATCAATGAATACGCCCAAAAAATCGGCGATGATTTGAAAAATGCGGGCTTTCGCGTCGAGGTTAACTTGAAATCTGATAAAATCGGTGCAAAAATTCGTGATGCGCAATTGCAGAAAGTTCCGTTTATGCTCGTTTTGGGCGACAAGGAGCTGGAAGATAATCGGGTTGCGGTACGCGAAAAAGTAAAGGGCGACATCGGGCAGATGACGCTCGATGAATTTAAAGAAATGGCGCGGCGGTTGAAGGAAACACGCGCTTTGGTTAATAGTTGACAGAAAGGTTGCAGAAAGGCTGCAGAAAGGCTGCAGACAAGTTAATAAAAACTCGATTAACTTTCCGGTACTGCCTGACGACTTTGCGCAGCTTTCCGTCAACTCAAAAAAAGGAGAATAATTATCGCTATAAATAACAGAGGTCGCGGACGTTTTGATAATCGTCGCCAGCCGCTGCACCGCACAAACGAGCGAATTCGCATTCCGGCGGTGCGCGTTGTCGGTGAAGACGGCGAGGCGCTTGGAGTAATGGATACGCGCGATGCGATTCAAAGAGCGCGCGAACAGGGTTTGGATTTGGTCGAAATTGCGCCGAACGCACAGCCGCCGGTTTGCCGGATTATCGATTACGGAAAATTTCTGTACGAGCAGAAAAAGAAACAGCACGAAGCCAAGAAAAAACAGGTCACCGTGCAGGTTAAAGAGATTAAATTTCGTCCGGCAACCGACGACCACGATTACAATTATCGCATGGAACGCGCCCGCGGCTGGTTAGGCGAAGGCGACAAGGTTCGCGCGACCATCGCATTTCGCGGACGCGAAATGACGCACCGCGAGCTGGGCGCCGCGATTTTAGCGAAATTGCGCGACGATTTAGCCGACATCTCGGATGTCGAAGTTTCGCCGAAAATGGAAGGCTATCAGATGTTCGCCATTTTCGTGCCGAAGAAAACGAAATAACAGGATTTTAGATTTTGGATTTTGGATTGAATATTTACTGACAATCGCAAATCACAAATCGCAAATAACGAAAGGAGTAAATTATGCCAAAACTTAAAACACATAAAGGCGCGGCAAAGCGTTTTCGCTCGACTGCATCGGGCAAATTCAAACGCGGGCACAGCCACGCGCGCCATATTTTGACGAAGAAAACCAATAAACGTAAACGCAATCTGGACATCGATGCGTTGGTATCCGAAGGCGATCAGAAGCGCGTTGAAAAAATGCTGCCGTACGGAAGAGATTAATTTTGATTTGCGATTTACGATTGCCGGTATGCGGTTTTTAGAGGTTGGAAATTCCAATAAATTGCAGACTGCAGATTGCAAATCGAAAATAACAGGAGTGAAGAAATGCCAAGAGCAAAACGTGGTAATAAGCGTCTAGAAAAACGCAAAAAAATATTAGCCTTAGCCAAAGGCT
>DASWRC010000171.1:0-7289 GCA_036403375.1 Pyrinomonadaceae bacterium | reverse complement strand
AGGCAAATCCAAGTATCTTTTCCAATTACCAGCGATTTGATGTAAAATTCGAGGCGAACGGATTATGGCGAGAACGGCATCTTTTCAACCGGAAAAAAATGCAAAGTCTTTCGGCTCGGACTTCGATGTCGAGCGTTTGTGGAAGGAAAATACCGAATCAATCAAGCGGTTTATCGACCGCCAGCCCGATTACGAAAAGCTCTGCGCCGAAGTCGCATATATTTTGAACCGCGAGCTTAATAAAGAGGAAATCGAATTTTCGACCATCACTTACCGCGCCAAAACCTTAAACAGCTTTCTCGAAAAAATTCAGCGTAAAGCCTATCGCGACCCCGTTTCGGAGATTACGGATTTTGCGGGCGTGCGCGTCGTTTGTCTATACATCGACGATTTGCCGCGACTCGAACGGGTGATTGACGAACAATTTGAAATTGTCGAAAAAATCGACAAATTAACGAATCGCAAATCCGACCGGTTCGGCTACGGCGCGATACATTTCGTCGTCCGTTTGGGCAAAAACGCATCGGGCGCGCGCTACGACGATTTAAAGAATCTGGTCTGCGAGATTCAAATCCGCACGGTCTTACAGGATGCGTGGGCGATAATCGACCATCATCTCGTCTATAAAAACGAGTCGAATATTCCGAGCGTGCTGCGCAATCGTTTGAATCTTTTAGCGGGAAATTTTCGTTCGGCTGACCAAAAATTCAGCGACCTGCGCGCCGAACGCGAGGAATATTTGAAAAGCGTCGAGGATTCGGAAATAAACTCCGAACAGTTTTTGGAAAACGAGCTTAATCTCGACAGCTTCATCCGTTATGCGCAGTGGAAATTTCCCGAATTGCCGAGCGGCACCGAGGTTTTAGACGTTCCTTTTTATCTGAAACCGCTGACGGAAATGTCTCTGAAAAGCCTCGGCGATTTAGACGAAATCGTTAATTGCGGGAGAGCGGCATAT
This sequence comes from Pyrinomonadaceae bacterium, assembly GCA_036403375.1. Taxonomy (GTDB): domain Bacteria; phylum Acidobacteriota; class Blastocatellia; order Pyrinomonadales; family Pyrinomonadaceae; genus JAFDVJ01. The sequence continues at coordinate 6,331 of DASWRC010000171.1, read as the reverse complement.
GATTTATATCTCGCCGAAAACGGCAGAGATTTTATAAATTCTTACTCAATCACGAGTGTCGCGCTCGCTGCTCTGCTGGTTAATCGCGAATTCATTCCCGAACACATCAAAAGCGTCTTCCCGAAATTCGCGGAATTTGTCAAAAATATGTAGCGCGCGAGCCACAACATAAATTTATTAGCCGCGGATTAACGCGGATTTATTTTATAGATTTGTCAAATAAATCTTGGTTTTATCCGCGTGCATCCCAAGCTTATCCGCGGCTGAGAAATCGTTGAATCTAAACCACAATTAAAGGCGCGGGAGCAGCCTTGATTTCAATCGTTTTTGTCCCGAACCGCGCGTGTTTTGCCGTTAATCTGATAACTCCGGCTTTCTCGGTCGATTTTACCCAAATCGCGCCGACGCCGCCGACCAGCGCGAACGGGTTGTCGCCGATGATTTCGCCGTTTTCGATTGAAAACATAATCGCGGCGTGCGCGAACGGCTGAACGTTGCCGAATTCGTCCGTGACTTTGAAAACAACGCGCGTCGCGTCGATGCCGTCAGCCGCGAGCTCCATGTCGTCCGCCGTGACGATAAACTGTCTTTCGACGCCTTTCGCCGACATTCGGCGCTCAATTACTTTTTTGCCGCCGATATAGCCTTCGATTCGCAAATCTTCCCATCCTTTGCCGATGGCGTCGTGCAGATTAACCGAAAACGGCGCGTATTTCAGATGCGGGTAAGTCTTGCGGTCCGGTTCGACCTCCGCGACCAAACGCTGCCCGACGAAATATTTCAGCTTTTCGCAGTTCGACGAGACGAGCGCGTTCGTAAAGGTCTCGTTTTCATCGCCGCGCGCCCAGTCGAACGCGGGTTCGAGGACGATTTCTTCCGACGGCTCACACTGCGATTTATAAAATCCGGCGGCGGGTTTCGGGATGCGAAAAATATCCGACACGCCGTGGTAGCAAATCCGGTCGCCCGAGCCGAAATATTCGTGCGTGTTGTAATCGAACGCGCACCAGCCCAAGCCGCCCGCGTATTTTACATCCGAAGCGAGCGCGTCGTGAACGCGCGCGTGACGATGCGTGTGTTCGCGGACGCGTTCGACATTATCGCCGCGCTTTGTCGGGTACATATGCCCGTTAAATTCGGTGTTCAAGTAAAGCGGATGATTGGCAGGGCGCAGCGGAAAGCCGAAATCGTTCATCGTAAAAACGTCTTCGAGCCGCTCGGAATTATAGCGATAACGCACGCCGCCGGTTTGCCGCGAATCGTCCAACTCGTGCGCCAATTTATTCGTCCGCGTGTAAAATTCGTGATTATCGCCCGATTCGTTGACGCGCACGCCCCACAAAATAACGGAAGGATGATTCCAATCGCGCTTTATCATCGTTTCAATGTACTGCACGGTCAAATCCTGCCAATTCTTGTCGCCGATGTGCTGCCAGCCGGGAATTTCCTCGAAAACCAGCAGACCGTATTCGTCGCACGCATCGAGAAAATGCGGCGATTGCGGATAGTGCGAAGTTCTGACAATGTTGCAATGCAGTTCTTTCCGCAAAATCCACGCGTCGCGTTTCTGGACTCGCGCCGGCATCGCCTGCCCGACAAAAGGATAAGTTTGATGTCGGTTAAGCCCGCGCAATTTCAAATGCTTGCCGTTCAGATAAAAACCTTCGGGCGTAAATTTCGCCTCACGAAAACCGATGCGCGTTTCGTAATGGTCGAGAATCGGGATTGGCTTTGTTCGAGTTCCGACAGTGTCAAAAGGCGCGAATGAAAGCCTGAGGCGAACATCGTAAAGTTTTGGATTATCAATATCCCATAATGAAATTTTTCCAAGATTAGTTATTGAAAATTCGGATTCGTGAGCGGATATTTTTTCAATTTTACTTCCAACAGCAATAACTTTGTCATTATCAACAAGTTCCGCAATTATCGAAACTTGTGTTTCAAGAGTATTTATCAATGAATTGTTTAAATAAACCTTAACGTCTAATTTTGGATTGTCCGATAAAACATCAACCGGCTTTACAAAAACATTTTCAATGAAAATTTCATTAACAATCCGCAAATTGACATCGCGGTAAATGCCGCCGAAGGTCAGATAATCGACCAGATTGCCGAACGGCGGAATGTCTTTGCGCTCGGTCGAATCGACTTCTACCGCGAGAACATTGTCGCCGTTCCAATTTATATATTTCGTCAAATCGAACGAAAAAGGCGTGTAACCGCCGCGATATTCGCCTAAAGATTGACCGTTGATGTAAACCTTTGCCGCCGTCATCACGCCGCCGAAATCTATAAACACGCGTTTATCCTTCAACTCTTTCGGCAGTTTGAAATGACGACGATAGACGGAAACGAACATATATTCCTTTTCGTCAAAACCCGAAACGGGCAGCATTTTGTTGGTATGCGGAACGCTGACGCGCGCGAAATTCTTGTCGTTAAAGTTCGTCTGCAGCGCTTCGGGCGAAGATTTTTCGCTGTACAGCCAGCGGGTGTTGAGCGGAATAATACGGCGTTCGGAAATACTCGCGGGCAAAGCGCCGATTTCTACGGTTTCCGCTTTTGTCGAATTCGCCAGCAAAGAAATGCTCGCCGCGCCAATGGCGCTCGTTTTCAAGAAATTTCGTCGGTTTAATTTGGAATCTTTCATAAAAAAAATTGATTAATGCAATATTCGGGAAAATGGGACGCGGATGAACGCGGATTGGGCGGATTTACGCGGATTTTTCAAATAGTATTTAAGTTTATCCGTGAAAATCCATTAAATCCGCGTTTATCCGCGTCCCATTAATTATTTCTTTTTCGCAAAACCGTGCAATGTGAGCCAATCGGCGCAGCGGTCAGCCCAGCTTGCCAGAATCGGATTCGTCGGCGCGAGTCCGAAACCGTGCGGACCTTGTTCGTAGAGATGAAACTCGAACGGCACGCCCGCTTTTCTTAAGGCTGCCAGAAACAGCAGGCTGTTTTCGACCGGAACCGCCGTGTCGGTCATCGTGTGAACCAGAAAAGTCGGCGGCGTTTCTTTCGTCACCTGAAGCTCGTTTGAATAAAGTTTGATAAGCTCTTCCGACGGATTTTCGCCCAGCAGATTTGTTTTCGAGCCTTTATGCGTAAATTCGCCCATCGTAATCACAGGGTAAACCAAAACCATCAAATCAGGACGCGAGCTGACCCGTTCTATCGCGTCCGTCGAATCTGCTTTGCCCGCATCGAAATGCGTCGAGAGCGTCGAAGCGAGATGCCCGCCGGCTGAAAAACCTAAGATTCCGATGCGTTTTTCGTCCAGATTCCATTCTTTCGCCCGCGCCCGAACCGTTCGCAGCGCGCGCGCCGCGTCGAGCATCTGATTCGGCTGGTGATAGCGCATTCCGAGACGGTATTTCAAAACAAACGCCGAAATTCCGAGCGAATTCAGCCATTTTGCGACATCCGAGCCTTCCTTCACATCCGACAGGTGCGAATAACCGCCGCCCGGGCAAACAACTATGCCTGCGCCCGTGGCGGTTTCTTTCGGCGCGAGAAACGCAGTGATGGTCGGAATGTCGAGCGGTTCTTTCCCGAGCGCATTCGGCGCGCCGTTTTCCCACAAAACAATCGGCGCAGTCTGGGCATTCGTTTTAGCCATAAAAGCGAAAAACATTAAAAACAAAATTAGATGTTTCATGATTTTGGTGATTAACTTTCGGAATAATTGAAAGCTGATAACTGATAGCCGATAATTTTAGTTGTTCGCCGCCGGTATCAGCTTTTCCGAAAAAAGGTTCTATTTTACGACTTTCGCCGCTTGTCGCTGACGAAGAAGCTGGTCGGCAATGACGCCGATTAAAATGACCGCGCCCATCACCGCGAAATTTAAGCTGCTCGGAATTCCCAAGAGATTAACGAGATTTTGCAAAACTTGCAGCAGCGCCGTGCCGATTAAGATTCCGATAATCGAGCCTTCGCCGCCTCTTAAAGAGCAGCCGCCGAGAACCGCCGCCGCGATGCCGTAAAGCTCATAAAAATTGCCGTGTGACGAAGGCGAAATCGAGTTCGTGTAAAAGGCGAGCAGAATGCCTGCGACGCCGGCAAGCATGCCGCATAAGATATACGCACCGGCGATTATCCAATCGGAATTGATGCCCGAATAGCGCGCCGCCGTTTCATTGCGTCCGACAGCAAAAAGATAGCGCCCGAAAATCGAGCGGTGCAGGACAACCCACGCGATAACGGAAACAAAAATTAGAATAATGAAAGGCGTCGGAATACCGAAAACGCTGCCTGTTGCCGCGTCTCTCAGCCATTCGAACCCGGATGCCGCGCCGAATCCTTTCGTCTCGTCGCTTGCCACAAACCTTGCAAGCCCGCGATAAAAAAGCAGCCCGCAGAGCGTCACGATAAACGGCTGAATCTTGACTTTCGTAATTAAAAATCCGTTGATGACACCAAGAAACGTCGTCACGGCAACCACCGCCAGCACGGCAATCGCCGCCGGCAGATGCCATTCGACCAGAAAAATCGAAAGCAAAACTCCGAGAAGCGCGAAGACCGAACCGACCGACAAATCAATCCCGCCGGTAATTATTACCAAGCCCAGACCGATGCTGAAAATGCCGTAAATACCAATCAGCCGCGCCAGATTCTGCAAGTTGGACGGGTCTAAAAAGCTCGGATTGAGCACCGTCAAAACCATGCACAACACGACGAGTAAAACGAATGTTCCAAGTTCTTTTCTCATAAATAAAAGTTTGGAGTTGAGAGTTCGGAGTTGAGAGTTCGGAGTTTTTAACTCTCAACTCTCAACTCCGAACTCTCAACTATTCTTGTCCGACGGCGAGCTTCATAATCGCTTCTTCGCTCGCTTCTGCGCGTTCCAAGATTCCGGTAATCGCGCCTTCGTGCATCACGGCGATGCGGTCGCTTTCGCCCAAAACCTCCTCCATGTCGGAAGAAATCATGATGATGGCGACGCCGTTTTCCGCCAGAGAGCGCATCAGCGCGTAAATTTCCGATTTTGCGCCGACATCGATGCCCCGCGTCGGTTCGTCGAAAATCAAAAGGCGAGGTTCGAGCGAAAGCCATTTCGCGAGCACGACTTTTTGCTGGTTGCCGCCGCTCAAATTCGCCGCTTTCGTTTCGACCGATGGCGTTTTGACGTTTAATTTCGCGCACATTTCCTTCGCCGTTTTGCTTTCGGCGTCCGTGTTAATCAAACCGGCGGAAGAATAACGCGAAAGCGCCGCCAACGTGATGTTTTCGCGAATCGGCACGTCCAGAATCAATCCCGAATGGCGGCGGTCTTCGGGAATCAGGTAAATTCCGCTGTTGATTGCGTCGCGCGGGGAAGAAACGCGGGTCGCGACGCCGCCCAAAGAAATCCTGCCCGAAACCGGCGCGTCAACGCCGAAAATCGCCTGCGCCGCTTCCGAGCGTCCCGCGCCGACCAGACCGGCAAAGCCGAGAATTTCGCCTTTCCGAACCTCGAAAGAAATCGCGCGGTTCGGGTATCGGCGCGTCCGCAAATCCTGAATTTCGGCAAACGGCGCGGTTTCCTTTTCGGTCGGCGGTTTGTGAAAACGGCTGATGTCGCGACCGACCATCAGTTTGACGATCGAGTCGTGATTTATTTCTTCGCGCGCCAGATTTCCGGCGTTTTTGCCGTCACGAAGGACGAGGACGCGGTCGGCGATTTCCCTGATTTCGCCCAAACGATGCGAAATGTAGATGACGCTGACGCCCTGCGAGCGAAGGTCTTTGATAACTTCGAGCAAAACTTCGGTTTCCGTTAGAGTGAGGCTCGAAGTGGGTTCGTCCATTATCAAAATCCGTGCGTTCAGCGATAAGGCTTTGGCGATTTCGACCATCTGCTGCTGCGCGATTGAAAGCTCGCTGAGGCGTGTCTTCGGCGAGATATTGAGTCCCAGACGCTTCAGATAAATCTCGGTATCGGCGTTTATCTTCGCGCGGTCAATCAGAAAGCCGAATTGCCGTGGCTCGCGCCCGAGATAGACGTTTTCGGCGACCGTCAGATTGTCGAGCACATTTAATTCCTGATGAACGAACCCGATTCCCGAAGCGCTCGCGTCCCCGACGCCGCGTATCGAAACCGGTTTTCCATCGACAAAAATCTCGCCTTCATCGGGCTCGTAAACGCCGCCCAAAATCTTCATCAGCGTCGATTTTCCAGCGCCGTTTTCACCGGCAAGCGCGACCGTCTCGCCCGGAAAAATCTCGAAATCAACCGCGTCGAGCGCAATCACACCGGGAAACCGCTTGCTGATTTTCTTCATTTCGAGAATCGGATTGTTCATAATATTCTAGTTCAGAGTTCGGAGTTGAGAGTTGAGAGTTA
>DASWRC010000170.1:0-35951 GCA_036403375.1 Pyrinomonadaceae bacterium | reverse complement strand
ACGTGACGCTTTTCGGCGAAAGTGTCGGTTATCCGATAGCGGTGCCGAATCCGTGGATGCTCCTCGCCCAATTGTCTCATTTGATGCTGCTGATTTTCTGTCTCGATGCGAGCGTGCGCGCATGGCGGCGCGGCGAACGGCGCAAGGCGCTGGTTTTCGGAAGCGGAGTGGTTTTGTACGGCAGCACCATACTTTTCTTTTCCGTCGGGATTTTGTGGGGCTTGATTGCTTTGCCGGTGGTCATCTCGTTTTCGGTTCTGTTTGTCGTCGCCGGGATGGTTTATGAATTGAACTATGATATGCAGAGTGCGGCTATTCTCTCGAAAAGGTTAGTCGAGCGCGAGACGACATTGTCCGAGACGCTAAAGCACCTAAACTTGTCGGCGGCGGCGGCGAATGTCGGAATGTGGACCAGAAAAGTCGGGGACGACGTAATTTGGATCAGCAAAAAGGCATGTGAGATTTGGGAATATCCGAGCGACGCGCAATTCACACATGAAGAGTTTTTTAAGCGCATCCATCCGGACGACCGCCGGCTTCTCGGTTCGACAATTCAAGAAATAGAAGACGGAAAAAGCGAATTTCTGATCGAATACCGGATTTTGACAACGAGCGGAAAACTTCGATGGGTCGAATCGCGCGGCAAGCTTGAGCTGATTGACGGAGTAAAAGCGGTGTGCGGAGCGATAGTTGACATCACCAAGCGAAGGCTTGCGGAAGAAGCCGTTTACGACCTCACGCGCCGGTTAATGAACGCTCAGGAAAATGAACGCGCGCGGCTCGGGCGCGAGCTGCACGATGACCTGAGCCAGAGTCTGGCGCTGCTTTCAATCGAGTTATCGCAGCTTGGTGAGAATTTCGGCAATGCGAACGAGGCGAGAAATCAGATTAAGCATCTCGTTTTGGAAATCTCAAGGGTTTCGGAGCATGTTCATCAAATCTCGCACGAGCTTCATCCGGAGAAACTCCGGCACCTCGGACTTGAATCGGCATTGCGCGGTTTTTGCCGCGAGCTGAGCGCCGCGCATCATAATCTAAAAGTCGATTTCGAGGCTGAAAATTTGCCCCGCGAGCTGTCCGAGGATATTTCGCTGTGCCTTTACCGGGTGGCGCAGGAAGCGCTGCAAAACGTCGCTAAGCACAGCGGCGCGAGCAGCGCGCAGGTCAATCTTAAAATGGAAAACGACGAAGTGCGGCTGTCAATTTCCGATAACGGCGCCGGGTTCGACATAAACGACCACAAGGTAAAACAATCGCTCGGACTAATCAGCATTCAGGAACGCGTGCGCGCCGTCAGAGGAGCGGTCAAAATCGCCCCGGAACTCGGAATCGGAACCAAAATCGAAGCGTCGGTTCCAATCAATTGCGGGGCGTATAATCATTAGGCTGCTTCTTTTCAAAAGTTTTGATTATTTACTGCAAAAACGACAGCGCGTGATTCCGGTAAACTTCGCAAAAATTCCTGACGAAGAAAATCGGCTGCTAAGCCGGCTGCCTGAACCGAAAACAACATAACCGCCGGAACGCGAAACGGACGGACGACCGACCCCGCGGCTGCCGTCAGTGGAAATTACACTGTTTTCTCCGCTTGAAACATTTTTTAAGATAATATTCCCGCCGAGATTAGTCGCATTGGTTGAAAATGCAACCAGGCTCCCGTCAAATGAAATTCCTACCTTTTCGCCTTGTCCTGCCGGGCTGTCGCCGTCGCCTTCGATTCCGTTATTGCCGGTGCTCACGCGCTTAACTTCGCCTGAATCGGCATTGACGACGAAAACGTCCTGCAATTTGTTGTTGTCGCCGGAAACTACATTGGTCGCGGTCGTCGCAAAGGCGACAAAAACGCCGTTGCCCGAGATTGCCGGAGCGACAACGCGGCTCATGCTTTCCGTTCCCTGATTGCGTTCGGTGCGGTCGTTTGTCAGACTCAGCCTTTTTAATTTCGGATTGCCCGCATCATAAAGAAAAATGTCCCACAGATTATTTTTGTCGTCTGCGACGAGGCTCGCCGCATAAGAGTAGAATGCAAGCCGCGAGCCGTCATCTGAAATCGAAGGATTCGAGCCGCCGACGCCTTTTTTCGTTTTCTCGTCGGCGCTGATGAGCTTTGTCATCCCGCTTCGCATATCCCGCAGATAAACATTTATCGTGTTAATTCCCTCAACGCCCGGCGTTAAATTACTCGCTCCCGACGAGAAGGCGATGAAACTTCCGTCGCCGCTAATCGTCGGTTCGGAGCTTGCCGCATTAGCCTGCACGCCGCCTGCTGCGGTACTGACCCGCGCGACTTTTCCGCTTGTAGCACTCCAGACGAAAACGTCGGACACGCCGTTGGCATCGTTTTCCGTTAGATTTGTCGCAGTCGATTCAAAGGCGACCGATTTTCCATCCGCCGAAATCGAGGGCGCAAAACTATCGCCGTTGCCTTCCGTGCCGCCCATCCCGACGCTGACCAATTTCGTTTCGCCCGTATTGCGGTCGCGCCAGAGAATCTGCCGTTTTTTGCCTGACGATGTTCCAAGTCCCGCCCCGCTCGACTGAAAGGCAACATACCGACCTTCTTCCAGAAAATCGCCGCCGATAACCGGTATCGTGCTGTCATAAAACGTGCCGAATTTTGTGTCGTCGGTGCTGCGGCTGACGAGCTCAAAAGTGTAATCGCACCCGATACGCGCAAAACCGGGACTTAAACCGATTGTTCCCCTGATGCCCTTTTCAACCCGGCAGGTCTGATCCGCCGGCGCTGATTTAATACTCATTGTGTAGGGCGTGCCGTCGGTATATAGTTTCGGAAATTTGAAAGGGTTTTGAGTGAATTGGGCGGTTACGCCGGCAGCCGCCACGAGTGTCAAATCATCGGTGCCGTCTTTCTGCAACACAACGGTTGTTCCGGGCGGCGCAAAAAATATGCCGTCAAGATAGGAACTTCCCGGCGGCATTTCGTATTCGGCTTTTATTTCATTACTTGAGTTGGCAAAGCAGGAAACAAAAACAAAAAATAGAACGAGAAAAATCACACTTTTCAATTTACTCATCTAAAAATCTCCTCGACGGACTTTTGCGCTGCCTTTGGGCTGCAAGCCGGAACCCGGCAGCGCGTCTTCCTTTCCGCCAAATGTATTGTTACTAAACCGTCAGACGGTCAGAGAGTGTCGCCTCGACTCTCGACTGCAGCACCTTTAAGAGTTCAAACTTCTGCTTGAGCAGTTCCCTGTATTCATACCCGTCCGTGTGCAGCAGCTCGTCGAGCAGCGATTTGTGCTCGGTCTTCAATAACTCCAACAACAAGTCTCGCTCCTGCTCACTGATTTCTAATGTCATAATATTCGCCTCCGCGCATTTTAGTTATATCTCTATCAATACTTTATAAGCGAATGTTCGCAGAATCAACTTTCATTTGCCGCCCGCTTTTTTATTTTTCCTGCATGAGCCGTAAAAAAGGACGAGCCGTTTCCGACTCGTCCTTCGACGGGGGTTAAAACCCTCCCCTTGCTCTTAAAAATTGAATCTGAAAGCAAATTGAATTTGGCGGTTCGTGCCCAAGCCGACGGTTCTGCCGACCGTCGAGCGCAGGACGCCGAAGGTCGCGCCCGCCGCCGTTTGCGTGTAGGCTTGTCCGGGTTGGAGAACGTTTGCGGCGGCTGCCGAATAAACGCCGGTTCCGGTCGCCGTGCTATAGCTCAGATTCGGCAGCGCATTGTTGAGGGTCGTTGACGGGTTGGCGAAATTCGCTTTGTTGAAGATGTTGAAAATCTCGGTGCGAAACTCGAAATTCATCGTTTCCGTCACGCGGAATTTTTTCGCCAGCGTGACGTCAACCTGTGTAAAACCCGGACCCGAAAGCTCATTGCGCGGGAAGTTTCCGAATGCGCTCGGCGCGGGCGTTGCAAACGCTGCCGGGTTGATAAAATTGCGGTCGGCATCCAGATAAGGATTGACGCCCGCGATTAAATCAGGTCGGCGAATATTGCGCGACGCGCCGCCGCCGGGTGTGTTGACAACCGCCGCAAAACCGATCGGGAGAGCCGGAAATGTGCCGCCGAACGAAGGAAGATTCGCAGTAAAGCCGCCGGCAAAGAACGTGCCGTCGCCTTTCGGGCAGCCCGTTGCCAGCCGGCATTGGACAACCACGTCGGGACGTACGACGAGCACTTCGACCGGGACGCCCGAGCGGGCGTTGACAATGCCGCCGACCTGCCATCTGCCAAGCAGAAAGTTACCGGTTTTGCCGAAATCGAGCGCTTTATTTTTGCCGATGGGCAATTCGTAAAGCGCGCTGACGTTGAACGTGTGGCGAATGTCGAAGTTGTTGCGCCCGCGGTCGGCTTCAAAGTCGTCTAAATTAGCCGACGTGCGCGCTTCGTTTGAACCGGCGGTGAGTCCTTCGCTGTGCGCGTAAGTATACTGCGCGTTCATCGTCAAGCCGGTGCTGAAGCTGCGTACCAGAGAGAATTGGAAAGCATTGTAGCGGTCATCGCCGCCTGACGTTTTGTAATCGACTTCGGCAAAAGGGCGACAAATCGGGTTGGTCGCCGCCGCCGCGCACGCGGCGGCGTTGTTGAGAATGTCGAACTCGCGGACGGTCGTCACGCCCGTCACCTGCCCGGCGGCATTCGCGCGATTGACGACGCCGATGCCGGTCGGGAACGCGGTCGCGGTATTGAGAACAGTCGCGCTGCCGGGCAGAATTTTGTTCGCGACGCTTCTTAAGAAAAGATTGCGCCCCTGACTGCCGACGTACGCGACGGTCGAAACAAGGTCGTAAGGCAATTGCTGCTGCCACGAGAAGCTGTATTGATAGACGCGCTCGGGAATTTTGTAATCGCTCGAATAAGCGCGCGGCTGATACTGGCGATTAAGCGGGCTGGCGTTAAAGTTGGCGACGATTGCCGCCGTGTTTGCCGGAAAAGCGAGAAGCTGTGTGCCGTTGAAAATGGTCGAGCTTGAAACGGTTGACGAAACGCGGTCGCTTTCAATCGGCTGAATCTGGTCTTCGGTTTGTCCCGGTCCGTAATAAATTCCGAAACCGCCGCGAAGAATTGTCTTGCCGCCGCCGAAAAATCCGTCGCCGTCGATAGCGGGCGACCAGGTTGCCGCGATGCGTGGACCGAAATTGGTTTTCGACGATTTGAACGCCGCTTCATCCGACGGGCGAAGCTGCCCGTTTTCGATATTAAATAAAACCTGACCGTTATTCTTCTCGCGCAGAGGCGCGTAGTATTCGTAGCGCAAACCGTAGCTCAGGGTAAATCCGGGACGCGCTTTCCACTCGTCCTGCCCGTACGCGATGTAATATTCCTGCTCCGCAAGGCGTTCGCCCGTCAAGCCGTTGTTGAACGCGCTCGTGGCGCTCACGTCGCCTAAGTATTGAACCGAGGCGGGCGTGTTCTGCAGGAATGCCGCAAGGTTTGTAAACGTGTAAGTCGTGCCGCCGAGGCGGTCTGTGTAAAGACGAATCAGGCGAACTTCGCCGCCGAATTTCGCGTTGTGATTGCCGCGCGTCCAGGTTAAGTTGTCGATAAAGCCGAGCGAATACGGCGTGTAAGGCTGACCGCGACCGTTGGTTGCCGAGTTGGCGCGAACCAGTCCGCCCGGAATCGAAGTCCCCGAAGGCGAGCCTTGTCCGGCGATTCCGGTGCTCGCGACGCTGCCCGAGATGTTCAGAATGATGTTTGAAAAATCGATGCCGTTAGTGGTCGGAGCCTGTCCGTTGATGCGCGTGCGCGCGCCGTTGTAGCCTAATTTGAACTCGTTGACGAGCGCTCCCGTGTCGTTCAAAATCGACTGAACTCCGAAAACGCCGTTTTGCGGCACGGCTTCGATTGAGACGACGCGACCCGAAACTCCTTCCGGCGCAGCGTCCGTGCCCTGGTCGCGGAAGAATCGAAAATAAACCTTATTAAGCTGGTTGATTTGATAATCGAGTCGCAGCGCAAAGGCTTTTTCGTCGGTTTTTTCCGTGTCCTGCAATTGTACGACATCGAAACCGTTCGTCTGCGAAGCGCCTAAAGTAACGGCGTTCGGCGCGCGAAAGGCGGCGATAAACGGCTGAATCGCGGCATTTACCGGAATACCGTTCGGATTCTGCGGGCTGATTGAACCGGGAACAATCGCGCCCGGCAGCGCGAGACTCAGGCTCGGCGCGGCTTCGATGAAGTTCAGTCCAAAGCGCCCGCGATATTGTTCATAAGACGCGAAAAAAAAGAATTTGTCCTTGATAACCGGTCCGCCGATTGAGCCGCCGAACTGGTCTAAGGTTAATTTGCTTTTCGTCGCGCCGTCGAAAAAGTTGCGCGCGTCGAGCGCGTCGCGGCGCAGGTATTCAAAGACCGAGCCGTGAAACTCGTTGCCGCCCGATTTCGTCACGACGTTGATTTGCCCGCCGGTTCCGGTGCCGTATTCCGCCGGGAAATTGTTTGAATCGACGCGGAATTCCTGAATGTTTTCGAGAGAAGATTGCAGGCGGAAAGGCGACGGAACTTCGCCGTTCAGGTTGCCCGGGCTGGAGTCGATGATGGCGCTGCCTTCGACGCCGTCGTAGCGAATGACGTTTTGCTGGACGGCGCGTCCTGAAAATCGAATATCGCCGAACGTGCCCGTGCCGCTGTTGACCGAGCCGGGCGCTTGCAGGTAAAGCTGCGAAAGCTGGCGACCGTTAACGGGCAAACCCTGCACTTCGCGCTGGTTGACGTTGGCGCTCATACTCGCCGACGAAGTGTTGACCGCCAGTTCATCGTTCGAAACAACGTCGACCTGCACGGTCGAGCCTTTGACCTGCAAGATGACGGGCACGTTCGTTTCCTGACCGACGAGCAGCTGGATGCCTTTCTGCGTAAATTCGAGATTGCTGGCGCTGACCGTTATCGTATAGACGGAAGGCTGGAGCGCGGCGACGAAGAATCTGCCGTCTTCGTTGACCGCGACGGTTCTTTCTTCGCCGGTTTTTTCATTTTTAATCGTGACGTTTGCACCGGGAACAAGCGCGCCCTGAGCGTCCGTCACCGTGCCCGAAATTCGCGCGTCCGACGATTGCGCGAGCGCGCCGCCGCTTCCGAAAAAGACCGTCAGAGCGGCGGTCAAAAGATACGCGAAAATAGATTTGGATTTTGATAAATTCATAAATTGTCTCCTCAAAAAGAGCCATTGTTTTTTTAAAACTAATTCTTTAAAGTTCGACGCCGACCGGCTTCTTGAGCGCGATTGACGGAACTCCTGCATTTGTAAAAATTTTTTAAAGGATTGACTTTCAAGAGGAGAGAATATGACGCAGGGGTTAAATGGATGTGAAACGAATCTTAAATAAATGTTAAATTCTAAAATCCTGTGGAAGATTCTAAAATGTTTTTACGAGATTTCCTGTTTGGTTTTGACGGTTAAAAGCAGAGCGGCGGCGGCGAGTGATATTGACGCGCTGATTAAAAATGCGGGAGCCGCGCCGAACTCTTTCCACAAAAGACCGAAAAGAACCGAGGCGGGAAGAACCGTGATTGAAAAGGCGAGATTATAAAAACCGAATGCCGTGCCGCGTTTTTCGGGCGCGACCAAATCGGCGACGAGCGCTTTTTCGACGCCTTCCGTTAAGCCGAAATAAATTCCGTAAATAATGAACAAAACCCAAGCCTGCCAGGCGGAATTAACAAACGCGAATCCCGCGTAAACGAGCGCGTAAACAATCCATCCGGAAAAAATCAGCGTCCTGCGCCCGATTCTGTCCGATAAATCGCCGCCGATGAGCGAAAACAGAACTTTGCTGATGTGCAGAACCATCCATAGAAGCGGCAAAAGCGGCGGCGGAATCCCGGATTGCTCGGCGCGCAGAAGCAGAAAAGCGTCGGTCGAATTCGATAATGTAAAAAGCGCGATGACGCCTAAAAAAAGTTTGAAATTGCCGTCAAATTCTTTGAGCGAAAGTTTTATCGGCGATGCGCCGTTTTCGTTTGCGGCTTCGTGCGGTTTTTCCTTAACGAAAAAGACGATGACAAAAAGCCCGAGCGCTACCGGGACGGAAGCAAAAAGAAAAACTTGCTGGTAATCGCGCGCCGTCGGGTTTGCGGGATTCCCGGCGAGAAAATAAAGCAGAATGAACGCGCAGACCGGACCTAAAACCGCGCCCATGTGGTCGGCGGCACGATTGAAACCGAACGCCAGCCCGCGTTTTTCGGGCGGAACGGAATCGGCAAGCAGAGCATCGCGCGGCGTTCCGCGAATGCCTTTACCGACGCGGTCGGTGACGCGAACCGCCAAAACCTGCTGCCAGCTTCCGGCAAACGCGAGCAGCGGGCGCGTCAAACTCGCCAGTGCATAGCCGAAAAAAACGGGCAGCTTGCGGTTGTTGAACCGGTCGCTGAAATAACCGGAAAAAAGTTTCAAAAGCGCGGCGACCGATTCGGCAAAGCCTTCGATTAAGCCGATGGCAAACGGCGACGCGCCGAGCGTGAGCGCCAAAAACGTCGGCAGCAGAGGATAAATTATCTCGCTCGAAGTGTCGTTCAGAAGGCTGACGAGGCTTAAGGCGAAAACATTGCCCGAAAGGTTTCGATAACGGGCAAAGAATTTTTTTATCCTTTGAATCATTAAAGACTAGCGCGGTTTCTGAGTTGTCGGCGTCGATTTCGGCGAAGAATTTTTATTACTTCCGGCAAACAGCAGCAGCGCGACGCTGCCGATGAGCGCGATGAGCAGAATGGCGACGACAATCGTCATCCGCACCGCCATTTTGACGGTTTTTTTCAGCATTTTATAGGCGATGAAAGCGACGACGGCAAAAATCAGAAAAAACACGACGCCGAAAACCGGTGAAATATCAATGAATAAAATAGCTGAAATCATAATTCTCCTTTTTCCTTTAAGGCTCTTTCGATTTTATCCAAATCTTCTTCCGTGAGCGCGGTGTCCTGGGTCGGCAAAGCGTATTCTTCGTCAGCCCACGCGCCGAAGTCTAGCAGTTTACAGCGCTCCGAGCAAAACGGACGAAATTCATTGCCTTCGTATTCGGTGCGGTTACCGCAGGATGGACATTTTACTTGTGGCATAATTTTGTAAAAAAGTCAGATTACCACACAAAGAGAAAAAAGTTGAATGTTTCTCCCAATGATGTAATCATACAAATCTTAGATGCGTTTTTTGCATCAAAGCGAACAAATCGGTTGAAGAAAGCGTAAATTTTTTACCGACAAAACGGACAAAACGGAGAACAACCAGAAATGAACGATTACAAGGAACGCTTTGAAAAATGGCAGCGCGAGACAAAGGAACGATTCGAGGATATCGACAAGCAAATCGGCTTGAAGGAAAAGCTCGAAGAAGGCGCGAAAGTCCTTAAAGATACGGCGCAGAAAGGCGCTGATGTCCTGCGCGAAGGCGCGGAAAAAATCAAGACGGAAGCCGGGAAATCCGAAGTCGGCAAGCAAGCCGTCGGCGTTGCCGAAGGCGCGATAAAGACAGCCGGAGAAACCGCGAAAAAAGTTTACGAAGTCAGCGAGCCGCTGCGCGATGCGGCAGGCGAAGTCGGCGAAAAAGCGGCGGACGCCGCCAAAATAGCGGGCAAAAAAGCGGGCGAGGTTTGGGGCGTCGCGGCGGAAAAAGCGGGCGAGGTTTTCGATGACGCTTCGGCGACCTTTAACAAGACGGCGAAAACCGCTTCGGGCATTTTTAATTTCGGCGCAAGCTGGACGCGCACCTTTGATTCGGCTTGGAAAACCTTGCAGCAAACTTCCGAATGGATTACGGAAAAGCCTCTGCAAGCCGCCGCGACCGGCGTTTCCGTGGCGGTCGGCGCGGTTGCCGGGGCTGTTTTTACCGGTCTTAGCTCACACTGGCTATTCAATTCCGCATTGCCGACGTGGTCGGTCAAAAAAGTCAGCGAGCTTTTTAACGATTACCTGAAAAATCAGGAAACGCTCATCACCGAAGGCGATTTAACAAAAGCCGAAGCCGAGAAAATTCAATTCGAGCGCGACATCGCAAAATATGTCGGCGCGCCGCTGCTCGGCGCATTTTCCTTCGCCTCGGGCGCGGTAATGATGACCAATATCGTCAATCCGAAAACCATCACGGGCGCGCCGATTGACTGGCTTCTCGGCGGTAATCCGCTGCTCGAAGGCGTCTGGTTTTTCGGCAACGGAATGGTTTGTTTCAAAACGAGCTACGACTTTTTTATGATTGCGCTCGAAGACAATGAAGACGTGCAGAAAGTCGTGCGCGAAGTCAAAGGAATGCTGCCGCAGGCATCAGAATAAGATTTTCACCACAGAAGAACAAAAGAAAGGGCACAGAGAGAAAATCATGATTTTCTCTCTGTGCCCTTTCTTTTGTGGCGAGTTAATTATTTATCCTTTGTCGCGGTGAAAGGAAGCACGCCGTAGGGGCTGTCGAGTGTGCCTTTCATCGTGTCGCCTTCGACGGTGCCGTCCATTTTAATATCGAGCGACTGACCCTGAACAATCGCTTTCATCAATCCCTGAAGAGTGTTGCCGGTGACCTTACCGTTTTCGACCGTGCCGCCGCCGAGCATCGAAGAAGTCGTGCCGCTGAAATCCTTATCGGTCTGTTTTAACTCCATCGCGATTTGAATGGTTTGCCCGTTTGCATCGACGAACATCGTCCATTTTCCGCTCACGTCGACCGCCGCTTTCGTATTCGGGTCAGCCTTTTTCGCCAAAGTTACGGTTTTCACGTCAACCGTGATTTCTTTCAGGCGTTGGACGGATTCTGCCGAGCCGCCTTCCTGAAACCGTCCGCCGAGGTGTTTTGCCAGGAACTTTTCGGCTGCCATAACCATCGCCAGATTGTTGACCGGACGCTGGAAACCGTGTCCTTCGTCGGGTGCGAGCAGATATTCGACCGGGTAGCTGCGTTCGCGCAGGGCGACGACAATCTGGTCGGCTTCGCGTTTATTGACGCGCGGGTCGTTTGCGCCCTGTACAACCATCAGCGGCGTTTTGATTTTATCGACGCTGTTCAATGGCGACTGACGGTCGAGCTGTGCTTTGCCTTCCGGCGTGTTCGGGTCGCCCATTCTTTCATAAAATAGCCGGCGACCGGCTTCCCAGTACGGCGGAATCGACCCCAACAGCGTGTTCAGGTTCGACGGCGCGACAATCGCCACCGCCGCCGCGTACGTGTCGGGCGTAAACGTGACGCCCGCGAGCGTCGCGTAACCGCCGTAGCTGCCGCCCATGATGCCGACGCGTTTCGCGTCGACCGTGCCCTGCGAAACCAAATATTTCACGCCCCACGTCAAATCGTCCTGCATCAACTCGCCCCATTGCTTGTTGCCGGCGTTGAGGAATTTTTTGCCGTAGCCGGTCGAAGCACGGAAATTCGGCATTAGAACGGCGTAACCGCGATTTGCCAGAAGCTGCGCAAAACCGCTGAAACCCCACGTGTCTCTGCCCCACGGTCCGCCGTGCGGGAAAACGACAAGCGGCAGATTTTTTGCCTCGACGCCTTTCGGCAAGACCAGATAGGCGGGAATTTCCAGCCCGTCGGACGATTTATAACGAATCGCCTTCATTTCCGCCATCGCGTCGCGCGGAATTTTTTCGCGGACGACGTAGAGCGTCGAAAGATTTTTTGTCTTGCGGTCGTAAAGCCAGACCGTGCCGGGGTCGGTGTCGCTGTAGGACGAGACAATCCACTTCTGCTCGTCTCGCGTGTTCGACTGAAAATTTATCTCGCGCGTGCCGCCGAGCTTCTTTTTGATGTCGTTGTAATCTTTTTCAAACGCTTTATCTTTGAAATAAAGGCGCGCTTTGTCGTCCACATAGCTGGTCGCAATAAGTTCGTTGGTCGCGTCCGAAAAATTTGCGCCGCCGAAATCGACGTGATTTAGCGGGTCTTGCTCGACCAATTCTTCCTTGAGCGTTTCGGGGTCGAATAAAACGAGCTGCGTCAAATCGCGGTCGCCTTTATTGGTTTCCATGTAAACGCGCTTGTTGTCTTTATGAAAACGAACCGGCGAGCAGGATTCGCGCCAGTTGCAGTCGTAGATTTTCGTAAATTTCCCGTCCGCTTCGACGCGCATAATTTCCGTGTCGCCGGTTTCGGTCGCGCGCGTCGCGAGCCGCAATTTGTCCGCATTATCGAAAATATAGCTTTGCAGGCGGTCGGTGTTTTTGCGAATCAGGGTTTTTTGTCCGGTCGAAATCGAAACTTTATAAAGGTCGTGCCACGCCGCTTCGCGGTCGTTCAAACCGACATAAATCGTGTCGGGTTCGGAACGCGGAACGCCCTGAATAAACGCGCGCACCTTTTTGCCTTCGGTCAGGTTGCGCGCCGCGGGAATTTTGTCGGCGGCGGCTTCCGCCGGATTGACCGCGTAAACGTTGAAGTTTTCGTCGCCGTCGTTGTCCTTGACGAACAGGATGTATTTGCCGTCCTGACTCCAGAAGTAATTTGGAATCGGGCGCTTTGTTTCATTTGTCACGGCACGCGCCGCGTTGAAAGGTTCGCTGATGCCTTTGACAAAAATGTTGCGCACACCGTTTAAAGGCTTAATAAACGAGATGAATTTGCCGTCGGGCGAGAGCTGCGCACCGGCGATTTCGGGATTGCCGAAAAACACTTCGCGGTCAACAATCGGCGGTTGTTGGGCTGAAATAGCAAAAACGCTCGTCAAAACGATTGCTAAGCAGAACAGATACTTAAACATATATTCTCCTGAATTTTAATTGTTAAAAAGATAAGGGCGAAAATTGTTACGATAAAAAAATCGGATTTGTTTCCGCAAAAACAAAAGTAAAAAAATACAGGGATACGGGATAGACCGGGATTGTTAAAATTTCGTCTCGAATAATCCCGGGTCTACCCCGTTATCGCTGTAAATTCGAATTAACGAATCTGAATCGGAAACGGCATAAACGACAGGATAAAAATCAGCAGCGTTAAAACTGCCGCGATTTGGCGGTTTCGGTCAAGCGGCGTGTCGTCGAGCGGTTCGGGATGCCGAATTCGCATCATCACGCCGAGCAGCGCGGCGAACAGCAATCCGCTCGGGCTGTTGTAAAAATAGAGACCTGCGATGGAAAGTATGACCATTGCGACAAACGCGATTCTGCCCGTCCAGCGATGAATCCGCTCGCCGAAAACCGCATAAATCGCGTGCCCGCCGTCGAGCTGTCCCGAAGGAATCAAGTTGAGGCTCGTGACCAGAAGTCCGAGCCACGCCGCCGAATAAAACGGATTCGGCGACGGATTTTCAAAATTAGTCCCGAAAAGACGGGCAAAGAACTGAAAAAGCAGCGGTTCGGAAAAAACGATCTGCCCGCCTTCGATTGGTGGGACGTGCGCGGCTGATTGATGAAGCGTCAGAAATCCGACAATCGCGACCGGAATCAGCGCGATAAAACCGGCAATCGGTCCGGCGACGCCGATGTCGAAAGTCGCGCGGCGCGACGGCAGAGGCGAAACGATTTTGATAAACGCGCCGAACGTTCCGGCAGGACCGATTAACGGCGGCGTCGGGATAAAAAACGGCAGCGTCGCATCAACGCCGTAGAGCCGGCACGCGACGTAATGACCCATCTCGTGCGAGGTCAGGATAAAGAGCAGGGAAAGCGAAAAGCTCAAGCCGTATTTGAAATAAACGAAATCCGTGAAAAACAGGTGAATTACCCTGAGAAGCTCGTTAACGTAAGCGCCCGGAATTGAAGCGAGCGCGTAAAAAGTTTCGGTCCAGGTTTGCGGATTGAGTCCGGAAAAAATGTCGGTAATTATTCCGAACGGCGGCAGCAGTCCGGCGATGGTCACGGTGCAGAACGTGACGAGCAGCAGCGCGATGTGTTTTGCCCAGGTGCGCGCGGTCGGGCGCATCGCTTCGCGGCGGCTGAAAAATTGGTTGGCGGCTGAGTTTAAATCCTGAGACATTAAGATATCAATAAAAAAATCGTAAATCGCTGGATATAATTCTAGCATCTTGCGATTTACGATTCACAATTGATAAAGGAGCGATTGTTTAAGACGAAGCTATTCCTTAACGGCTTTCGCCTGTAAATCCTTGCCCGGCTTGAAACGAATGGTTTTGCCCGACGGAATCGGAACTTCCTTGCCCGTGCGCGGATTGCGCCCGACACCGCGTTTGCGTGCTTTCACCACGAAAACGCCGAAACCTCTCAGTTCGATGCGTTTCCCCTTTGCCAATGCGTCCTTCATTGCGTTAAAAAGCGAATCGACAACTTGTTCGGCTTTCTGTTTTGGAACACCTGTTTTATCCGCGACACGATTAACGATGTCGAGTTTAATCATTTCTATCTCCTCCTCGAAAATATTGAAAGAACTAACTTTATTGGCTTTTATTGATGATAGGACTGCAAAAGCGGGCTGTCAAGAATTTTTTGACAAAAAGGAGCGCTAAATCTATTAGATTTCGTGTTTTACGCCGGGTTTTTGCCCGCAAATGCGGTAAAACCGACCGAAAAATATAGCGTTGGTGTTTTTATGGATTTTTATGATGAAATTCAAAAAATTTATCAAGCACGATTTCCGGCGCTTCGAAATGCGGAAAATGACCGATTTTTTCAAGCTCGATAATATCCGTCCGCTGCGGAAAAAGCGCGCGAAATCTGTCAACCAGATGCTTGCCCGAAACCTTATCTGCCAAACCGTTTATCATCCGAAACGGCTGCCGCATTGTTTCTAAAGCGCCGACCCAGCGCGCGCGATATTTGGCGCGCTCCGTCATGTAGCGAATCAATTTATGCGCGATTCTTTTGCCGTCGTTATATTTAAAAAGCGTCGCGAAATCTTCCAGCTCTTCCGGGGTCGGCTGCGTTTGCGCGCCGAAAACCGAGGCGAGACTTTTTTTGAAAATCGAATCGGAGATTAGTTTTCCGAAAAGAAAACCGGCGGGGCTGATGAGAATTTTCTGCGCTAAGATGGGTCGATGCGTTTCGGGAAAAAGCGCGCCGTTGAGCATACAAATCGTTTCGATTGTGAAGTTCAGACGCTTTTCCGCCTCACGCGCCAGAAGCTCCTGCGTAATCGTGTTGCCGTAATCGTGCGCCAGAATGTGAACGTGCCGGATTTGCAAATATTCGAGCAGTTTCTGCAAAACGTCCGCCTGATTAAAAGTCGTGTAGCCGAAATCCGTGGGTTTCGCGGAGAAGCCGTAGCCGGGCATGTCGAAGCTCAAAACCGCGAATTTTCGGGTTAACTCGTCCCAAATTTTATGATAATCAAACGACGCCGCCGGAAAGCCGTGCAGGCAGAGCAAGACTTCTTCCCGTTTTTCCGACAGGTGATAAAAAACCGGCAATCGCTCGCGGTCAAAATATTTTCCGCTTTCTTTCCAATCGTTTAAATTCATTTTTCAATAATATTGATTTACGCTCCTTTCGACAAAATGCTAAAATTTCGTTAAATAATTTAGCCAGGGGGAAAACCGAAAAATGTTAAGAGGCAGAGAAAGCGGCAATATTGAGGACGTCCGGGGACTGGGCGGCAAAGGCATCGCGCTCGGCGGCGGCGGTTTGGGAATGCTGGTCGTGCTGATTGCGGCGCTGGTGTGCGGCATCGACCCGCGCCAGTTGCTCGACGGCGGCGCGCTCGACACGGGACAGACCCAGCAACAGCAGCAGCAACAGCAGCAACAGAATCAGGGCAACAACGACGACCAGAAACGCTTTATCGCCTCGGTTCTCGGCAGCACCGAAGACGTTTGGGCGAAAATTTTGCCGCAGCAGGCAAATCGGCGTTATACGAATCCGAAGCTCGTGCTTTTTACCGACCAGGTGCAATCGGCGTGCGGCACGGCAGATTCGGGAATGGGACCGTTTTATTGCCCGGGCGACCAGAAGCTCTATCTGGATTTCGCGTTTTTTCGCGAGCTGAAAAGCGAATTCCGCGCGCCCGGCGATTTCGCGCAAGCCTACGTCGTCGCGCATGAAGTCGGGCATCACGTGCAGAATCTTTTGGGTACGATGGATAAGGTCAACAGTGCCGGAAACAATAATCGCCTGTCGGTCGCGCTCGAACTTCAAGCCGACTGCTACGCGGGCGTTTGGGCATATTACGCCAACCAGCAAGGCTTGATTGAATCGGGCGATTTTGAAGAAGCCCTGACTGCCGCGTCGTCGGTCGGCGACGACACGATTCAAAAACGCGCGCAGGGCTACGTCGTGCCGGAATCCTTCACGCACGGCTCGTCGCGCGAACGCGTCAACTGGTTCGGACAAGGCTTAAGAAGCGGCGACATGCGCCAGTGCAACACTTTCGGTAAGTAAACTTTAAATATAAAATCGCAGAGGACGCCGGCGGACGCAGAGTTTTTACAATAATTCTCTCTCTGCGTCCGCCGGCGTCCTCTCCGGTTAAAACCGTTTTCAAGCTTTAAGTTTTATAGCTCGAATCAATTCTATCCAGTTTTCTGAGCAAAGCAGGTAAAACGAGGTCAGCGCCCAACCCTTTGGTGACCATTTCGACCTGCGCCGAAATGCCTTCGAGAATCGGCTGCGGGATGGGAATTAATTCTTTGCCGCCCGATTGCGCGAGGATTTGGATGCGGCACGCGCTTTCTAAAATGTACATAAACAAAAACGCTTCCGCCGCAGATTTGCCGCACGTCAAAAGCCCGTGACTGCGCAGGATTAAAAAGTTTTTCGCGCCCAAATCCGTGACCAGGCGCGGCTTCTCGTCCGCGTTGAGCGCGACGCCTTCATAGCCGTGATAGGCGAGCGACGATAAAGGAAAAAGCGATTGCTGTGAGAGCCGCAAAAGACCGTCTTTCTGGGTTGAAACCGCGACGCCGTAGAGCGAATGAATATGTAGGACGCACGCTACGTCGTGCCGCGCGGCGTGAATCGCGCCGTGGATTGTAAAGCCTGCCGGATTGATAAAATGCGGCGTGTCGGAAACGATTTCGCCCTGCAAATTTACTTTGACAAGACTCGAAGCCGTGATTTCCTCGAACAAAAAGCCGTATGGATTGATGAGGAAATGACCTTCTTCGCCCGGCACGCGCATCGAAATATGCGTAAAAATCAAATCGTCCCAGCCGTAAAGCGCGACCAGACGATAAAGCGCGGCTAATTCGACTCGCGCCTGCCATTCCTCTGCCGAAACATTTTCTCTAATTGATGCTGCTGCCTGCGTCATATAAAAATTCTCCGAATTTTTAATTGCAAATTACAGATTACAAATTACAGATTACAGATTTCAAACTTTAAAGTTCAGCTCCGGACTTCAAATAATTTGTAATCTGTAATCTGTAATTCAATCCGAAACTGGCTGAAACGGCTTGCCGTACAATTCCTGATAAACCCAGCCCAGAAATCTGACTTCCGCCGTGCAGAGCGCTTCGACCCAGGCGCTTGTCAGGTAAAGTCTTCGTTCCGTATTGGTCGGAATTTTCTGGCTTTCGGCGACGTGCGATTTGCTCTGATCGAGCTTGTAATCGCCGGAAATGTCCTCGTTCGTCTGTTTCGCTTCGCCGAGTGCCTGTAAAACATCCGTTATCCAGCGCGCGAGCTTTTCTTCCGAGTCGTTTTCCGCCAAAGCCTGAAACGCGCCGACGGCAAACCGCGCCTCGGCGTTTTCAAACGGGTAAACTTCCGTTTCGTGCGCCGCGTCGTCCCGTTGCTTCCATTGATAAAGCTCTTCGACCTGAGGATGCCGGACAATCGCGACGCGCGGGTCGTGATTCAAAAACCATTCTAAAAGGTCAGCCAGCGAATTTATATCAATCCCGCCGTCTGCCGTCTGCCGCAGTTTGGGCGGATAATTTTCCGGTTGTGTTGCTTCTGCCATAAAAAAGAATTTTAACGCAAAGACGCAAAGACGCGAAGACGCAAAGGCTTTAAATTAAAAAAATCTTTGCGCCTTTCCGCGCTTGCGTCTTTGCGTTAAATAAGAATTTCAAAACTCGCTTCGACTCTGCCGACTGTTTCGCCGCGCCGGTTTTTTACCGGCAGGGGCGAATAATCCTTTAATTTGCCCGCGTCGAAAATCCCGAGCTGACGCAGGACTTCGATTGAAATGACGGCGCGCGCGCGTTTGTCGTCGCCGTCTTCGATTTTCATTGCGATACCCAAACCTTTTTTCCACTTTTCCGAAGGCAGAACGCCGCACAGCCAGACGCCTTCCGCGCCGATTTTCGAGATGAAACGCCCGCGCGCCGCCTGCATCAAAAGCGTGTCCAATCTTTCGGTTCCGCCGACCAGTTCGGGATAATTCATCATCGCCGTCACGACACGACGACACGCCTCGCGCAGCTCGTCCGTAAAACCTTCGGGCGGCACGACGAGCTTGAGAAAGCCTTTCGCCATCGCTCTCAACGTCAAAGCAAAATTCGGCGCGCAGCACCCGTCAACCGCGAGCGGAATATCACCGGCGGGCGTTTCGGTAAAATCCGCGACCGTTTGCAGAATCGCCTGCTGAATCGGGTTTTCGATTAAATTATAAGTCTTTAAATCCGCGCCCGTATGTTTGCCAAAAGCGAGCATCGCGGCGTGTTTACCGGAACAATTGTTATGTAATTGCGTCGGCTTTTCGCCCGCGCGAATCATTTCTTCGGCGCGCGCTTCGTTAAACGGCAGATGCGCGCCGCAGCGCAAATCCGATTCCGCCAGACCGATTTTCTTCAGCATCTTTTCGGCTAAAGTCGTATGAATTCGCTCGCCCGAATGCGACGCGCAGGCGAGCGCGATTTCTGATTCCAGAAAGCCGAAAGTTTTATCGCCGCCGCTCAACAAAAAAGGCAAAACCTGAAAAGGCTTTGCCGACGAGCGAATAAACGCGACGGTTTCCGCGTCGCCGATATTCACGATTTCGTTTCCTTCGCCGTCAATAATCAAAAGATGCCCGCGATGAACCGACTCGATGGTTTCGCCGCGAATCACTTTCGCCAGAATTTCAGATTGCATAAATTATTTTTGCCGCGAATAACACGAATAACACGAATTATTTTCGTTTTTTTATTCGTGTTATTCGTGTTATTCGTGGCTAATTGCTTCCCGCCAGCATCTCGCGCGCGTGTTGGCGCGCCGTGTCGGTTATCCTTTCGCCGGCGAGCATCCGCGCGATTTCTTCTACTTTCTGACTCTCGTCGAGTTCGCGAACGCAAACTTCGGTGCGATTTTTGACCGATTCCTTGCGAACGACGAAATGGTGGTCAGCCAGAGACGCGACCTGCGGCTGGTGCGTGACGCACAAAACCTGCTGCGTTCGGGCGAGTTCTTTGAGCTTCAACCCGACGGCGACCGCCACGCGACCGCCGATGCCGGTGTCGATTTCGTCAAAAACCATCGTTTTCGAGGCTTCCCGTAATTTTGTGGTCGTGTTCAGAATCAACATCAGGCGTGAAAGCTCGCCCCCCGACGCGACCTTGCCGATCGGTCGCACGCTTTCGCCCGGATTCGCTGAAAAGTAAAATTCAACGCGGTCTAAACCCTTTGCCGTAAACGAGCGGTCGTCTTCCGCGTCAGCCGCCAGCCGCACTTCAAACCGCGCCTTTTCGAGCGAGACCGCTTTGAGGTTGGTTTCGATTTCTTTTTCCAGCTTTTTCGCCGATTTAGCGCGCCGGTCGTGCAGCTCGCGCGCCGTTTTCAGGTAATCTTCGCGCGCCGCCTTTAATTCCTTTCGCAATTCCGCCTCGCGCAGCTCGGCGGTTTCGATGTTTTTCAGGCGCTCGGAGCTTTCGGCGAAATGCGCCAGAACCGTCTCAATCGTGCCGCCGTATTTGCGTTTGAGCCGCGAGATTTCCGCCAGGCGGTTTTCGATTTCCGTCAGGCGCTCGGGCGAAAATTCCAGCGAATTGCGAAAATCGCGCACGGAAAACGCCAAATCTTCGAGAACCGCCTGCGCGGTCGCTAAAGATTCGTTGTATTCGGCAAAAGAAGATTCGTATTCGGATAATTCAGCGACGCGCCGGACGACTTTTTCGAGCGTCGTAATGGTCGCTTCCTCGTTTTCGTAAAGCAAAAGATAAGATTCTTCGCTCAAAGACGAGAGCTTTTCGACGTTGTTCAGCCGCCGCTTTTCTTCTTCGAGCTGTTCGTCTTCGCCCGTTTGCAGATTCGCCTTGCCGATTTCGTCAACCTGAAACTGCAAAATATCGAGCAGCTGCAATTTCTGGGCTTCGTCCTCGTGCAGGCTTTCGATTTCGCGGCGGACTTCGACTAATTTTCTAAACTTTTCCGCCCCGCGCGCGCGCAAATTTTCGACATTGGCAAACTCGTCGAGCATTTCAAGATGCGTCGAAGCATTAAAGAGCGTCGCCTGTTCGCCCTGCCCGTGAATGTCCACCAGAAAAGCGCCGATTTTGCGGAGGAAGGCTTGCGTGACGAGCTGATTATTGATAAAAATACGGTTTTTGCCCGTCGCCGCCAGCTCGCGCCGGACGATTAAATCGACTTCTCCGGCGTCGTCTAATTCAATGCCGCTTTCGTCGAAAACTTCCGTTAAAACCGCGTCCGCCTGAACCGTAAAAAGCCCTTCAATCTGCGCCTGCGTGGTTCCTTCCTTAATCAAATCCGACGAAACCCGCTCGCCCGTCAGCGCGCCCAAACTGTCAACGATTATAGATTTTCCCGAACCCGTCTCGCCGGTCAAAAGATTAAGACCGCCCGCAAATTCGAGTTCGAGTTCATCAATCAGCGCAATATTTCTGATTTTCAGCAGAGAAAGCATAAAAATTGTAAATCACAGATTAGCATAGAAATCGAGGTTTTCTCATCTGCACTAATCACGTGTTTTTTTTAGCTTAAATTTCAGTTTTTTTTTTGCAGGAGTCCTTCGCCTTTGACCCATTTTCCGAGACTGAAAATCGCGTCCGGCGGAACCGCCGATTCGAGATTCAGCGTTTTCCAATCGACGGTGCGCGATTTTTTATAAAAGAGAAATTCGCCCGGCGCGCCGGTTTTCAGATTGCCCGAACGCGGCACGAGGTAAAAATCCGATGCGTCGTATTCTTCGAGACCGGTCAGATTCGGCAAAGCGCCGGCATTGCGAATAAAGGTCAGCGGCGTAAATTCGGCGCGGCGGCGTTCGATATTGACCGCCACATCCGAAATAAAAGGCACTATCTCGGCGTCGTTGAAATTGACGACCGTGGCTTTGCGAAACATAAAATGAACGAGTTTGCCTGACGTGTTGAGCGGCAAAAGGTCGTAATTGGTCGCGCTCAGCCGTGCTTCCGTGCCGTCGGCGATTGATTGCAAAGCCGCCAGAAACGCGACGAAATTCAGCTTCACGAGAAACATCTCGTCTTTGCCGTAAAGCGCGCCGGTTTCAATCAAAATCACGGGCGTTCCCCACGCGGAAAAGTTATCGCCGAACGCCAGTGCATTGTAATCTTCGTCGTAGCGCCCGATATAACCGCCGATAAATTGGTTGAGCGCGAGCGTCATCGCGCCGATAATCCGCTTGTTGCGCTCGTGTCCGGCATTCGTGATGCCGTCCGGATTTCCCAAAACGGCGAGAAAAGAAATTACCGCCTGCCGGGTCGAATCGCCGGCAGCGGTCAAACCCTGCTGGTTGTGAAGATTAAAGCCGATTTGCGGCGACCACTCATCGCGCAGCTTCTTTAAAAGCTGACCTTCGGGCGTCTTTAGGTTCGTTGCGTCGCGATTGATGTCGATGCCCTGCAGATTGCGGCGTTGATAAAGCTCTGCGCCGTCGGGATTAAGCATCGGCACGGCACGAATCGTAAAGGTTTCTTCAAATTTTTTGACCCATTTTTTATCGCCGTGTTTTTGCAGGTAAGCGAACATATCAATCAAGGCTGAAGTGGCGGTCGGCTCGTCGCCGTGCATCTGCGACCACAGAAAAACGCGGGTCGCGCCTTTGCCCCATTCGATTTGGTAAATTTCGCGGTTGCCGAAACTGCGCCCGACTTCTTCCGTCTTTAAGCCGATTTCTTTAAGCTCGGTGAGATATTTCTGCAAATCCTTGTGCCGGACGTTGGACGGCTGGATGTTTGAGATGTGATTTTTTTCCCAGATTTCGGCAAAATCCTTCGGCGATTGCGCCCGGTTTTCGATGTTCATTAGCAGAATAAAAGTTATTGAGAACAGAACAAGAACTTTTTGCATAACAGTAATTTAAACCGTTACGGCAAGCTTTGGCAAGAAAGTTTTCGGCAAAAATATCGAGTGCGGCTTGTCCGAAGTGAGGCTTTGCGTCAATAGCCGCCTTTATCTCGAATCTGTTTGCGGCTGTCCGAAAGTGATTCTTTAACCGGACTGATTTTTAGCCGCGTCGTTTGGCTTGAGCGGGTGTGTGAAAAGGACAATGCCGAATAAAACAGCCAACAGCAAATAAATAAACGCGACAACCCAAACAACCCACGAGCTTTGCGCCGCAAAAGCATATTTGAGCAAAGCCAGAGCGCCGACCAGGAAGTGCGCGAAATTGCCGATGGCAAGGGGACGAGCATAAATGCCGCCGATTAGAACGCCTTTCGCCATCCAGTTGGTCATCGCAAAACCGAGATAAAGCGCGCCGGCAATTTGAATAAGCAGCGGGGCGATAGCGGTTGAGGAATCTCCGAAATAGCGCAAAATTTCGTGCGGGATAAATTGCAGCAGAATGCCGACGGCTGCCATCAGCAAGGCGCTGGTCATCATTAATAATCTGGTATTCACTTTGAAAATATACGACCGCTCAGAAAAGAAGTTTCACACCGGTAAAAACGAAATCGACAAAAAGAAAAGGAGCAAAACTGCTCCCGGAACTTTCCAAATTCATGGTGGCGGGGGGGAGACTTGAACTCCCGACCTCGGGGTTATGAATCCCGCGCTCTAACCAGCTGAGCTACCCAGCCACGAACATTCAATTATAGTTCGTCGGACAAAAAAATCAAGCGAATTTTGGCGAAAATCGGTTTGAATCGTATCATAAGAGAAGAGAAACGCGGCGAAATTTTCGTAAATCGAATTTATTGAATTATTATTTCGCGTTTCTTTAAGCCGGAAAATTATGGGTGTCGTACAGCAAAAATTGACCGGGACTTTCAAGGATTTTTTCGATTCCGAAAAAGCGAGCGGCATTTTGCTGATTATCTGCACGGCTGTTTCACTGCTGATGACGAATTCGCCGCTGGGCGCGAATTACCTGCATTTATGGCATCTGGGCATTGCGGGCATGAGCGTCGAGCTATGGATAAACGATTTTCTGATGGCGATTTTCTTTTTGCTCATCGGGCTGGAGCTCGAACGCGAGTTGAAGGTCGGCGAATTGTCGGACATTAAAAACGCGCTGCTGCCGATTTTCGCGGCAACCGGCGGAATTGTTTTCCCGGCGCTGATTCATTTCGCTTTGAATCGCGGCAGCACGACGCAGAACGGCATCGGGATTCCGATGGCGACCGACATCGCATTTGCGCTCGGCGTTTTGGCGCTGCTCGGAAATCGTGTTCCGGCATCTTTGAAAATCTTTCTGACGGCGCTGGCGGTGATTGACGATTTGGGCGCGATTATCGTCATCGCCGTTTTTTACACGGCAAAGCTTTCAATCCTCTATTTGTTCGGCGCGCTGGTCGTTTTCGGCATTTTGTTTTTGATGAAAAAGACGGGCGTGCTGCGGCTTACGCCGTATCTTTTGGGCGGCGTTTTGATGTGGTTTCTGATGCTGAAATCCGGCGTTCACGCGACGATTGCCGGAGTTTTATTATCTTTTACGATTCCGTTTTCGGCGGACGCGAGCGAAGAAAATTCGCTTTCGCATCGTCTCGAACACGTCTTGCATAAACCGGTTGCGTTTCTTATTTTGCCGATTTTTGCGCTATGCAATACGGGAATCGTCGTCGGCGCGGGCGCTCTGCAAAATCTGGCGACGCCGAACAGCTTAGGGATTATCGCCGGGCTTTTTCTCGGCAAACCCGTCGGCATCACGCTCGTTTGTTTTATCGTCGTCGCTTTGGGCATTTGCCGCCTGCCGCTCGATTTAAACTGGAAACACGTTTTCGGCGCCGGAATTTTAGGCGGCATCGGTTTTACGATGTCGATTTTTATCACGAATCTGGCTTTTACGGGCGAGACAAAAGCCATCAATACATCGAAAATGGCGATTCTGTTGGCGTCGCTTTTCGCAGGCACAAGCGGCTTTCTGTGGCTGAAAATTTTCGGCAAACCCGAAGCGTCGGACGAAGATGCGGACACGCTGGATTTTCACGCGGATGAAGCTTAAATTTAACGATTTCTATATTTGGTGACGCGCCGGCGACAACAAAAACGAACGCCGTGTGCATCAAACAAAATCGAAAAGGTGAGAGTAATGCAAACACGAATTAAAAATTTGATGGTCGCAGCTTTTTTTTGCGCGGCTTTAAGCATTTTTACTGTTTCCGCGACGGCGCAGCTCCGCAGCCTGACGATTGTCACAGAGCCGAACGCTTCTGTATGGGTTGACGATGTTAATTACGGGAAAACCGACGAAAGCGGGAAATTGGTGCTCAGAACCTTTCCCGCCGGAACACATAAAATCCGCGTCCGCGCCGACGGCTTTAAAGAAATCACGCAAAATCTGCTGCCCGCGCAAAA
Source organism: Pyrinomonadaceae bacterium (assembly GCA_036403375.1). Classification (GTDB taxonomy): domain Bacteria; phylum Acidobacteriota; class Blastocatellia; order Pyrinomonadales; family Pyrinomonadaceae; genus JAFDVJ01. The sequence goes on along the minus strand of DASWRC010000170.1, from coordinate 11,478 downwards.
GGGCGAATTCAAAATCGCATTAACGAAAACGACCGACGAGGCGGAACTCGCGTTTCAGCAAGCCGAAGCGATGTCGGCGGTTGACCGCGAAAAAGCGGTCGCGCTTTATCAAAAAGCGGTCAAGCTGCGCCCAAAATATGCGGAAGCTTTTGTCGGTTTGGCGCGCGTTTATCAAGCGCTGAGCGAGTATGACGCGGCGCTTCGAGCAATTCAAAACGCGCGTCGCGCGCGTCTCGCATACGCCGAAGCCTCGGCGGTCGAAGGCAGAATTTATAAAGAATCGGGCAACGAGACAAAATCCGTCGCCGCCTTCAAGCGAGCGATAACGGAAGGCAAAGGCGTTCAGCCCGAAGCGCACGCCGGACTCGGGCTTCTTTACCGCGAAAGGGCGGAAAATTTCGGCATCAACAGCGAATTTGAAAGCGAAAAAGAAAACTATCTGCTGGCGGCAGGCGAGCTGCGCAAAGCCGTCGAGCAGCTTGCCGGCTCGCCCGACGCGGCGACGATTTACCAGCTTCTCGGCGATTCTTTTGAACGCGCAAAGATGTTCGCGGACGCCATCAAAGTTTACGAAGAATATATCAAAAATTTTCCCGACGCCGACGACGTGACGACGTTCCGCTCGTTTATCACGCAGCTCCAAAAACGAATAAAGGAAGAGCAATAAAGGGTTTATTAAACCGGTTCGGCAAACTTTCAAACAAAAATCTGTTTACTGCGTAATATCTTTACCTGTTCAAAACTATTCAATTTTTTAGGAGGAAAGATAAGATGACTAATTTACGTCGTAAATTAGGGGCGGGCGCGGCTCTGTTTCTGTTTTGCACGATGAATCTTGCTCAGAATCCGGCTTTTGATACGAGCCGGATTGACGCCTCGGTCGATGTCTGCACCGATTTTTACCGTCACGTTAACGGAAACTGGCTTAAAAAAAACGAGATTCCGGCGGCGTTCCCGTCCTACGGAACGTGGGACATTCTGATTACGAACACGCGCCAAAATTCGCGCGACATCCTCGAAGCGGCGATGAAAAACAAAGCCGCGAAGGGAACCAGCGAACAGCTGACCGGCGATTATTACGCTTCATGTATGGATTTGGAAGGCATCGAAGCCGAGGGGACGAAACCGCTCGAATCCTTTTTCAAAGACATCGAAAAGATAAAAAACGCGAAGGATTTGCAATCTGAAATCGCCAGCCTGCATCGCACGGGCGTCGGCGCGGTGTTCGGATTTTACGCCGGTCTGGACGAAGCGAACAGCTCAATGAACATCGCCAACGTTTATCAGGGCGGTTTGAGCCTGCCGAACAAGGACTATTACACAAACACGGACGATAAATCGAAGGAAGTCCGCGAAAAGTTCGTCGCGCACGTCGCGCGAATGTTCGAGCTTTCGGGCGAACCGGCAGAAACTGCGAAAACGGACGCCGACACGGTGATGAAAATCGAGATGCGGCTCGCACTTGCTTCGAAAACGCCGGTCGAGCTGCGCGACCCGAAAAATTATTACAATAAAATGTCCGTCACGGAAGCGAATAAATTGACGGCGAATTTCGATTGGAACGCCTATGCCGCAAAGCTCGGCACGCCCAAGTTCGCGGAAATAAATCTGGGCGAGCCGGATTTTTTTAAAGAAGCCGGAAAGATGCTGACCGAAGTGGCTGTCGGCGACTGGAAAACCTATCTGCGCTGGAATGTTTTGAACAGTTTCGCCGCGCGTCTGCCGCAGCGGTTCGACGACGAGGATTTTAATTTTAACGGCAAAGTCTTAAGCGGCACGACCGAACAGTTTCCGCGCTGGCGGCGCTGCACGCGCGCGACGGACAATTCTCTGGGCGAAGCTTTGGGCGAGCAATACGTTAAAAAATATTTCACGCCCGAGATGAAAAAGCGCATGGACGCGCTGATTGACAATCTTTTCGCCTCGTACCGCGAACACATCAACCGGCTCGACTGGATGTCGGACGCGACGCGCAAACAGGCGCTTGCGAAGCTCGAAATGATAAAGCGCAAAATCGGTTACCCGGACAAACTGCGCGGTTACGCCGGTCTGATTATCGACCGCCGCTCATATTTCGCCAATCAGGCGCGCGTTAACGAATTTTTAGTCACGCGTGATTTGAAAGACATCGGCAGTGCGCCGGACAAAGCTCGCTGGGGAATGACCGCCGCGACCGTCAACGCGCAGTACAGCTCGAACTACAACGACATCACGTTTCCCGCCGCGATTTTGCAGCCGCCGTTTTTCGACTTTAAGGCAGACGACGCGCTCAATTACGGCGCTATCGGCGCAGTTATCGGGCACGAGTTAACACACGGCTTCGACGATTCCGGCAGCCGCTACGACGGCGCCGGAAACCTGAAAATGTGGTGGACGGACGACGACCGCAAGAAATTCGAGGAAAAAGCCGACTGCGTGACGCAGCAGTTTAACGGCTTCGAGGTCGAAAAAGGCTTGTTCGTCAACGGCGGTCTGACGTTAGGCGAAAACCTCGCCGATTTGGGCGGTTTGGCGATTGCTTACGACGCCTTCGAAAAATCGATGGAAGGCAAACCGCGCCCCGCGAAAACGGACGGCTACACGCCCGAACAGCGTTTCTTTTTGGGCTACGCGCAAATCTGGGCTGAAAACGACCGCCCCGAATACGCGCGCTTTCTCGTGCAGTCCGACCCGCATTCGCTTTCCGTCTATCGCGTCAACGGACCGCTCTCGAATTTGCCCGAATTTGCCGCCGCTTTTTCGTGCAAAATGGGCGATAAAATGGTCAGCCGGAAACAATGCAGGGTTTGGTAAACTTGCAAGCGAAAAAAGCCCGACTCAATATGTCGGGCTTTTTTCTCCTTAAAAAACGTCATAAATTCTCAGCCGATTTGCACCGAGAGCATCGAAATCGAGCCGCCGTCGAAGCCTTCGACCGGGAATGAAACTTTTTCGCCGTCGCGCTGGAGCGCCAAAATATAAATCAGCGGCAGGTAATGTTCGGGCGTCGGCGCGCTCAAAAGTGCATCTTTACCTAAAAGCTCGTAATCAATCAGCGGTTCGTGGGTGCCGCTCAAAATCAACTCGCGCGCCGTCGTTTCAAACCTTTGCGCCCAATCGAGCGGTTCGGGAACGTGTTTGCCCCACGCGTAAGCATGAAGATTATGGACGAGATTGCCGCTGCCGCAAATCAAAATGCCTTCGTCGCGCAGCGGTGCCAGCCGCATCGCCAAGCCGTAATGAAATTCTGCGGGCTGCGTTTCGTCGATGCTGAGCTGAACGACGGGAACGTCCGATTCCGGGTAAACGTGACATAAAACCGACCATGTGCCGTGGTCTAAACCCCAGCGCTTGTCCATTTTTACGCCGGTCGGTTTGAGCAAATTACAAACACGGTCTGCCAATTCGGGTGAGCCTTGAGCCGGATACTGATATTCAAAAAGCGCCTGCGGAAAGCCGCCGAAATCGTGAATCGTTCGCGGCTGTTCCATCACGGTGACGGCAGTTTCGGGAATAAACCAGTGCGCCGAAATGCAGAGAATCGCACGCGGGCGCGGAATCTCGCGCCCGATACGCGCCCAGCCCTGCGTCCACGCATTATCGTCAAGCGCATTCATCGGATTGCCGTGTCCGAAAAAAATTGTCGGCATCGTCTCAGTCATAAATCATTCCTTCAATTTATTCCAATCGCTTTCGAGCAGCCCGTAAAAAAGCGTGTCTTGGCGTTCGCCGCCGACAATCCAGCGCTCGCGAAGAAGTCCTTCGCGCCTGAATCCGAGCCGTTCGACGACTCTCGCGGAAGCCGCATTTCGCGGGTCGATATCGGCTTCGATACGATTCAGGCTTAACTTTTCAAAAGCGAATTCCAGCAGCGCCGCGAGCGCTTCATTAATAAAACCGTTTCCCCAAAAACGACGATTCAAAATATAACCGATTTCGGCGCGCCGGCTTTGTCGGTCGAACCGGAAAAGCGTCGCCGTGCCGATGATTCCATCGTTCTCACGTAGCGCGATTCCCCATTGAAAAAGCGATTTTTGCCGGAAGAATTCGTGAATTTCGGCAAGCAGGTTCGCCGCTTCCGCGCGGCTGGTAAAGGGCGGCGTACTCCAGAAACGCATCGCTTCACGGTCGGAAAAAATTTCAAATAACGAATCCGTGTCGGATTCTTCCAGATGCCGCAAACGAACTCTGCGCGCCTCGATAATCGGAAGTTTCTCGCCGTCGAGCATAATTTTTCAGGATTTCCGGCGCAATTCCCTGATTCGCCTGATAAGCTGCGGCATCAGCTTCGATGTTTGAAAAAGCGAGCCTGATGCAAAATGTTTGGCGAAGCCCTTGAATGTTTCAATCGCCGTCGCCCCGTAGGGAAGCCACCACGCGTTGGGCAGAATCGCCAGCCGGTTGACGTGAATATGCTGCGGCTGAACGAGTTCCATCAAGCCTTCGACCCCGTGCGTGCGCCCGCGTCCCGAATTTTTAAATCCGCCCCACGGCGTCTGCCCGATGCCGTGCGTATACAAAACTTCGTTGACGCAAACCGTTCCGGCTTCAATGCGCTCGGCGACACGCTTGCCTTTCGCCAAATCCCGCGTCCAGACGCTCGCCGTCAAGCCGAATTCCGTATCGTTGGCAAGCCGAATCGCCTCTTCTTCAGTTTTGAAAACAGCAATCGGCAGCGTCGGACCGAAAGTTTCTTCCTGCATGGCGCGCATCGCATTCGTCGCGCCCGCGATGACGGTCGGCTCGAAAAATAAATCGCGCGATTCTCCGCCCGTCAGTATTTGCGCGCCCTCGGCGGCAAAGCTCGCGACGTGTTCTTTGACAATATTCAATTGACGTTCGGAACTCATCGCGCCGATGTCGGTCGTTTCTTCGTTTCCTGCGCCCAGACGTAGTTTTTTGGTCTTCTCGACGATTAAACCCGTCAGTTTCGCGGCGGCGGATTCTTCGACGTAAAGCCTTTCGACCGACGAGCAGCTTTGCCCGGCATTGCAAAATGCGCCCCACACGGCGGCGTCTGCCGCGAGTTCGAGATTCGCGTCCGCAAACACGACCATCGGGTCTTTGCCGCCTAATTCCAAAACCACGGAAGTTAGATTTTTCGCTGCCGCTAAGGCGATTTTTTTGCCGGTCCCGACGCTGCCCGTAAACATTATTTTATCGGGCGCCGCATCGACGAGCGCCGCGCCGGTCGCGCCCTCGCCCGTGACAATCTGCACGACCGATTCGGGCAGTCCGGCTTTTTCGAAAATCTCGCCAATCTTCAGACCGATCAACGACGTTAGCTCCGAAGGTTTTATAACGACCGTGTTGCCTGCCATCAAAGCCATCACCGCTTCGCCCAGCGGAATCGAAAACGGATAATTCCACGCCGGAATTATCCCGACCGCGCCCAGCGGTTGATAGACGATTTTCGAGCTTCTTCCAAGCGTCGCATAAAGCCCGATGTTAACTTTGCGCGGTCGTAGAAGCTTTTCGGCATTGCGCGCAAAATACTGCATTAAATCCAGCACGGGCGCTATTTCCATCGACAAAGCTTCGGCGACGGGCTTGCCTGATTCGTCGGAAATAAGCCGCGCGATTTCATCCATTTCCGCCAAAATCACTTCGCGGGCTTTCATCACATAATTTTTTCGCGCGGCGAAAGTTGTTTTGCGCCACCCTTGAAATGCTTCACGCGATTTCGCGACCGCCGCCGTTACGTCTTCGGCTGAGGCGGCGGGAACGCGCCCGATTTCTTCGCCGGTCGCCGGATTATAGGAAACGATTTCGTCCTGCTTGGCGGGAAATGAAAGAACTGCGCTCATAGATTTCTCCTCGGTGAATTTGAAATCTTAGATTATCACAAAACGCTCGCTTTTTGATGATCAGAACCGTTTTAACGCAAAGTCGCGAAGCCGGAGTGATTTTTAAAATCTTTTACTTGTGATAAAAGGATTTTCAATCAAAAACTTTTCGCCGTGACAGAAATTTAACCGTCCCGGCGGTTTGTGACCTGATTTTTACGAAATTTTCTTGACAAACGTTTTACCGTATATTATTCTTGAAAAGCTGGATTTGACAGAATGATTAACGAAATTGATAGAAAAATACTGAATATTCTTCAGACGGATGCGCGAATTGCCAATGTCGAAATTGCTCGCCAGGTCGGTTTGGCACCGTCGGCGGTTTTGGAGCGCATTAGGAAACTGGAAGAACGCGGTGTCATCAAAGGCTTTGAAACGAAGCTCGACGCGGCGGCGGTCGATTTCGGCTTGACGGCGTTCGTCGCCGTGCGGACGCACGATTGCTGCGCGGAAACCGATAGGTTTTTAGCCGAGATACCCGAAGTTCTGGAAGTTCACGACGTGGCGGGCGAAGATTCTTATCTTTTGAAAGTGCGCGCGAAAAATACGGAAGATTTAGCGCGGATTCTTCGCGAAAGGTTGAAAAACGTGCCGAACGTCGCTTCGACGAAAACGACCGTCGTTTTGCAGACGATTAAAGAAACGACCGCGCTGCCGATCCGGGCGGCAGAAGAAAAAGCGAACTGAAATTGATTGAAAGAGAGCAGAAGTAATGCAGAATCAGGGAATTAAAAACACGAGTAATAAAAATCTGGTAATCATGATTGCGGCGTTTGCCGCCGTTTATATCCTTTGGGGTTCGACGTATCTCGCCATCAAGTACGCGATTGAAACCCTGCCGCCGTTTTTGATGGCGGGCACGCGCTTTACGGTCGCGGGCGCAATCCTGATGATTTGGGCGCGGTTCGCGAAAGATTACGAAAGACCGCTCGCGGTGCACTGGAAAACGAGTTTTATTGTCGGCTCGCTTCTGCTTTTAGTCGGCAACGGCGGCGTCGTTTTCGCCGAGCATTATATTTCGTCGAGTCTGGCGGCGCTGCTCGTCGCGACCGAACCTTTCTGGATTGTTCTTTTAAGCTGGCTGTGGCTTAAAGGAACGCCCCCGAATTTGAAAACGATATTGGGCATCGCCGTCGGATTTTTCGGTGTCTGGCTGCTGATAAACGGGCAGCCGACCGGCAGCGCCCAAAGCGACGGCTCGATGCAGCTTTTCGGCACGATTGCCGTGATGGCGGCGGCTTTGAGTTGGGCGACCGGCTCGATTTACGGGCTGCGTGCGCCGGCACCGAAATCTGCGTTGCTGACCGCCGGAATGCAGATGTTTTCGGGCGGATTGGTTTTGTTCGCAGTCAGCTTGATTTCCGGAGAATTGCTGCATCTTAATGTCGCGCGGATTTCGTTAAACTCCGTGCTCGGCTTGAGTTACCTGATAGTTTTCGGCTCGCTCATCGGTTTTACGGCTTATAGCTGGCTGCTGAAAAACTCGCAGCCCGCGCTGGTCTCGACCTACGCTTACGTCAACCCGATTGTCGCCGTCTTTTTAGGCTGGCTGATTGCGGGCGAATCTTTTACGGGACAAATGCTCGTCGGCGCGGGCGTCATTGTCGGCTCGGTCGTGCTGATAACTTCGCACGACAAAAACGATAACGCGGAGGAATCGGAAGAAACGGAAATTCACACGACCGGCAAAGCGGCATCGGCTTCCGTTTAAAAATATTTTCGGCTTACCCACGAAAAAACGCGAAAGGCAGGAAATTTTTCTGAATTTTTATTTCATGCCTTTCACGTTTTTCTGCTCTCGCTGTCGCGGATTTGCAAGGCGCAAAGGGTTAGAGAATTCCACTTTATTGCAGCGCGCGGCGCGGCGTTATTACTCATGCAGCGAGACGCATTAAATAAAAAAGAGCTGTAAATTTACAGCTCTTTTTTATTTTAGCCTAACATCTGCTCGATAGATTTATAACTCGCTTCTAAAGCCTCGGGCAACTTTGACGCGTCCGTTCCGCCGCCCTCCGCCATGTCGGGTTTGCCGCCGCCGCGTCCCCCGACAATCGGCGCGATTTCCTGCACGATTTTTCCCGCCTTTATTTTACCGGTCAAATCGTCGGAAACGCGGACGATAAACGAAACCTTGTCTTCTTCCGAGCGACCTAAGACGACCACGCCGGATTTGATTTTCGACATTAAGGTGTCCGACAAATGCCGCATCCCGCCTTTGTCCAAACCCTCGACTATTTTCGCGATGACCTTGACGCCCGAAACGTCTTTCGCTTCGTCGCCGTTGGCGGACGAATCGCGAAACGCGCCGGTCGCGATTTTCATCTTCAGCTCGTCGACTTCCTTACGCGTGCGTTTCAATTCTTCCTGCAATTTTTCAATCGCGGCGGGCAGATTATCGCGCTGCGTTTTGAGCGCGCCTAAGGATTCGGCAATCAGGCGTTCGTCTTCACGAAAACGCTCGAACGCGTCAAAGCCGGTAATCGCGCGGATTCGGCGCACGCCCGAGGCGATCGCTTCGTCTGAGATGATTTTAAACGAGCCGATGTCGCCGGTCGCGCGAACGTGCGTTCCGCCGCACAGTTCGCGTGAAAATTCGCCGCCGCCGACCGACAGAACGCGCACCGCCGAACCGTATTTTTCGCCGAACAGCGCGACCGCGCCCGAGCGCATCGCCTCTTCAATCGCCATGATGTCAGTCGTCACCGGATGATTTTCCAGAATATAGCGGTTGACCAAATCCTCGATTTCCTTCGATTCCGCTTGCGAAATGGGCTGGTAATGCGTGAAATCGAATCTTAGAAACTGCGGCGCGACGACCGAGCCCGCCTGCTTGACGTGCGTTCCCAAAACTTCTTTCAAAGCGGCGTGAACAAGGTGCGTCGCCGTATGATTGCGCCGCGTCGCATCGCGCTTTAAAACGTCAACCGCCGCCGTTACCGTATCGCCGACCGACAGACTTCCGCGCTCAATCTTTGATTTATGAAGAACAATTCCGGCAATCGGCGCAAACGTGTCGAAAACCTTCGCTTGCGCGTTCGTATTAAAAAGCACGCCCGTATCGCCGACCTGTCCGCCCGCTTCGGCATAAAACGGCGTTTCGTCCAACACGACCAGTCCTTCCTCGCCTTCGTCCAAAACATCGACGCGCTCGTCCGCTTTTACCAGCGCCAAAATCTTTGCGCCTTCGACTTCCGTTTTGTCGTAGCCGTGAAAATTTGAACGAATATTTGCTTGACGAGACAAAGCTGTGTAAATCGGATTGATTTTATCTGCTTGTTTCGTTTTACCGATTTCAGAAGTTTGCTGAAGTCGTTTTAATTCAATTTCGATTAACTCACGAAACTTTTCTTCACCTATTATTTCTGGAGTTGCAGAAGTTTCACTAAAATCAAAAAAGATATTGTCCTTCTCAATTGCATAAAGACCTGATTTAACTGAAGGGTCTAATCCAAGCTCTCGTTCAAGTGTCCAAAAATTATTTCCGCCATTACTTGTAGAAATTGGCGGCGAAGTTGATTTAATCACTACATACATCAAATCAATCGGGATTCCATATGTATCATATAGTTTTGCAAGTTCAACTAAAGAAACATTAGTTCGAGGTGTAGATTTATCGTAAGGATCAAAATCACTCTTTGCTAAAAGTTCATTCAACTTCTTCAAACCGACGGTCATCGTATTGGCGAATCTTTCTTCTTCGAGCCGCACCATTTTGCCGATGAAATCGCGCTGAACTTCGAGTTCGGGAAAAGCTTCGCTCATCAATTCGATGACGAAATCGCAGACCTTGTGGAAAAACAAAGTCTCGAAACCGAGATGCTCGCGTCCGTGATAGATGGCGCGGCGCATGATTTTCCGAAGCACGTAATTTCTGCCTTCGTTGCCGGGCAAAATTCCGTCGGCGATGGCAAACGCGGTCGCCCGCGCGTGGTCGGCGACGACGCGCATCGCAAAGCCACTTTGCGTTTCCGGTTCGTAAAATCTTTCCGCCATTTCAGCCGTTTTATCGATAATCGGCTTGATTAAATCCGTGTCGTAATTTGTTTTTTCGCCCTGCAAAACCGCCGCGATTCTTTCGAGACCGGCACCCGTATCAACCGACGGCGCGGGCAGCGGCGTTAATGTAAAACCGCCTTTGCCGTCTTCCGCCCGCTCAAATTGCATAAAGACGAGATTCCAGATTTCGATTGTGTCGTCGCCCGTTTCGGCGTTGACGAATTCGGGACGATTTTTTTCCGGATTGTCGGGTTCGTCGCCCATATAATAATGGATTTCCGAACACGGTCCGCACGGTCCGGTGTCGCCCATCTGCCAGAAATTATCTTTCGCGTCGAAAGGCAAAACCCGTTCGGGTTGAGCGCCGACCTTAATCCACAAATCGCGCGCTTCCGTATCGGCGGGCACCTCCGCGTTGCCTTCAAAGTAAGTAAACCAGAGATAGCGCGGGTCTAATCCGAGCTTTCCTTCATCCTTGCTTCCGGTCAGAAAATCCCACGCAAAACGAATCGCGTCTTCCTTGAAATAATCGCCGAACGAGAAATTGCCGAGCATCTCGAAAAACGTGTGGTGGCGCGCGGTTTTGCCGACTTCATCGAGGTCGTTGTGTTTGCCGCCGGCGCGCAGACATTTCTGCGAAGATGTCGCCCGGTTGTAATCGCGTTTATCGGCGCCGGTGAAAACGTCCTTGAACTGGTTCATGCCCGCGTTGGTAAACAACAAGGTCGGGTCGTTTGCCGGTAGAAGCGGCGATGAATGGACGATTTTATGCCCGTTTTTCTCGAAATACTCTAAAAATTTTTGTCTTATCTCACTGCCTTTCATAATATTTTTTCAGGATGAATTTTAATAACTCTTGTATATTCAAATGTTTGTAGATGTTTTTTCGACCTTCAAAAAATACGGTGTATCGAAAAATGTAACTACTTAGCGTTTTTAGACTGCTTTTGTCTCTTTTGCATCCGGCGGATCGCTTCGGCTTTTCTTTCCTCGGAAGGATGCGCGTATCTCTGAACCATTTTCAAATTCGCGTGACCGAGAAGAGCCGCCAGCGTCAGCAAATCCGTGCCGCTCTCAAGAGCTCTTGTCGCGAACGTGTGCCGGCAGTCATAAAGCCGAAACTTAAAACCGAGTTTGCCGATCACTTCGCGATGCGCAACGTCTAAAACTCTGACCGGTTTTTCTCCGTCCTTTTCATTGTGCGGAAAAAGAAATACACCGTCAAACCTTTCCAGCCGCGCTTTTAAGATGGATTTCCCTTTATCTGACAGATGTACCCGGCGAATCGATGCCTTCGTTTTGCTTTTCGTGACTTGCAAAGAACTTTTTTCCAGTGAAACGTCTTCGCGCCTCAATCGAAAAACTTCGACCGGTCGCATCCCGGTTTCGAGAATTAACTCGGCGACGTCCTGAAGCGGCTGGCTGCAAGCGAGCAGATACGACTTTTCTTCTTTTTCGGTGATGACGTGAAAGTTCAACTCGTTGCCGGGAAGCTGCGTGATCGACAAAGCAGAATTCTCGCGCAGCACGCGCGCATTAATCAGCCGCCTTAGAATCTTTTTCAACATGAAGACTTCTCTATTTATTACATCGTGCGTTATAAAATTGCCGGTTTTACGAGAAGTCTGATTTTTACGCCAGGAAATATATTTTTCGA
>DASWRC010000169.1:0-16123 GCA_036403375.1 Pyrinomonadaceae bacterium | reverse complement strand
CAATCGGAAGTTTGCCCATTTCAAAGAGCTGTTTAACTTCGCGGCGTTGTTTGATAGTTAACGCCGCGTTAGCATGTAATTTCATAGAAGTTCAGAAATAAATACTTTCTATGAACTAACTTAATTTGTCAATACAATTAGGTGTTAGGGAAAATTCAAGCTAATCCCTAATTCCTAATCCTGCTTATACCCCTGACGTTGTCGGAATTTCTTAAAAAAAGGCGTTTTTGAGACGGCTAACGCCCGGCATCACCCGTTGCGCAGCCCCTTGAAGGATGACGGTTAGCGGCTTTGCACAAAATCAGTTCGGAGTTCCAACGCGGAACGCACTTGGCTGTCTTTTAAGGAAAGCCCGATAAATCGGGAACTCCGAACGCTCGATTTTATTTGTCATATGCGCTTTCCTTAATTTTTGTCCAAAGCCTCATCGCTCATAAACGCGTCGTGCAGTTCGAGCTTTTCAGGGTGATGTTTGGCAAGGTATGCGCGAAGCTCGGGCTCGATTTTTTCGGCTAATTCGACGAGGTCAAGCAAGTCATTTTCGGCTTTTCGGCTTTTTAGAAAAATTTCGCGTTCGAGCGCCATGATTTCTTCCGTCCGCTCGATGCTTTCGTCAATATCGGAAATCGCTTTCCGAACTTTCGAAACGTTTTCGGGCTGCGCGGTTTTCAGAAGCCGCAGCATTTCTTTGCGGCGTCCGATTAATTCGAGCAGAATCTCATAATTTCCACGGTATTCGGGAGTCGTTTCATAGGTTTCTTCAGGCATAATTTAGCTTCGTAAATCATCAATCATCCGCGCGATTTCGTTTTTCAGGTGGGTGATGACGATTTCGTGCTTTTGCTCGTCGCTCATTTCCGGCTTAACAATATCCTTCGCGTAAAAAGGCTTTCCAAATCTGATTTTGACCTTTGCCGGGCGAATCCGCCATGTTCGGCGCGCCCAGACTTTGTGCAGACCGTCGAGCGCGACCGGCAGAATCGGTAAATCCAGCTCGGTCGCTAAAATCGCCGCGCCTTTTTTGAATTCGTGCAGCTCGCCGTCGAAACCGCGCTCGCCTTCCGGGTAGATATTTAAAATCTTCCCGTGTTTTAAGCCGATGATGCCTGCCTTCATCGCCTTCATCAATTGCGTGTCGGGGTCGACCGGGACGGTTTGCAGCATCCGGGCGACCCATTTCATAAACCGGTTCTGGAAAAAATCGCTCGCGCCGACGTGAAACGTGTTGCGGAATTTATTGAAATCGTAAGTCGAGCACAATACGAACGGGTCGAGAAAACTCTGGTGATTCGGGCAGATGAGAAACGGTCTTTCCATTTTTTCCAGATTCTCGATGTTTTCGACTTCGAGCCGCATAAAGACTTTGCAGAAAAGATTGAAAATTTTATAGACCGTGAAAGCAAAGCCGATAAACAGCGGGCGATTTGCCAGAACCGTCCGCAGCTCGGGAATGTCGTCGTCCGCCTGCCGGACGATTTTCGACCAGTTCAGATTCGTTTCGAGCGCCGTGTTCTCATCGATTTCGCCGACGTGTTGTTTGACCAGCGCGACCGCATCCCGAACAGTCAAAGCCTGCGCCGCTTCGTCCGCCTCGAACTCGGTCGAAAAAGCGTTTTCGAGCGCCGCAAAAATCTCTGCGCGCGCCAGCGAATCCAAACCCAAATCGATTTCGAGATTCATCTGCGGGTGAATCGGCGCGGTGTCTTTTGCATTTCGACGGATTATTTCAGCCACCGTTCTGCCCGGGGCAGATTCAAGTAAAACCTTATCTTCGGCGGTGAAATTCCAGATTTTTTCCGGCGGTTTCTCGCCCGCGCTCGAAATGCCCGTCTTGATTTCTTTTTGCAGCTCGAACCGCTTTATTTTGCGCGTCGCCGTCCGCGGAAGCGGCTCGGCGCGGACGATATATTCGCGAACCCTTTGATATTCCGGCAATTCGCGCCCGAGATTATCCAAATCGTACCGGATGATGGACTGCGAATTGGCAATTTTTTCGTGTTTCAGGTAGTTAAAATCCGGCACGACGACCGCGACCAGTTTTTCCGCGCCCGCCTTGCCGACCGTTTTGTCTTCAACGCCGAGAATCGCCAGCTCTTCGACATACGGCGATTTCAGATAATGAACTTCCAAATCTTCCGGATGCACGTTTTTGCCGTTCGGCAGGACAATCACGTCTTTTTTGCGTCCGACGATGTAAAGATGACCATCGCGGTCGAATTTTCCCAAATCGCCCGAGCGAAACCAGCCGTCTTCGGTAAAAACTTCGGCGGTCGCCTGCGGGTTTTTGTAATAGCCCTTAAAGACCATCGCGCCGCGAATCAAAACCTCGCCGATGCCTTGATTGTCGGGTTCGTCAATTTTGACTTCGGCATTGAAAAACGGTTTTCCGACCGAGCCGACGCGATTGTCGGCTTCATAGGTTGCCGACGCCGCGCCGGACGTTTCCGTCAAACCGTAGCCTTGAATAATCGTGAAACCGAGCTTATCGAAATCTTCCGCGACCGCCTCGTCAAAACGCGAGCCGGCGGTCACGGCAAATCTCAAGTTCCCGCCGAAAGATTGGTGAATTTTGCCGAAAAATGCGTTGCCGAGGTTTGTTTTTAGATTTTTTCGCGCAAAGCCGTTCGCGGCGAGCATCGTTTTGAAAAGGATTTGAACGGCTTTCGGTTTATCGGCAACCGCGTCGAAAATCTTTTTGTGAAACAGATACCAGAGGCGCGGCACCGTCGTCAGAATCGTCGGTTTGAAATCCTTCATGGCGCGTCCCAGTTCGTCCGGCGAAAGCTCTTTCAAATAACCGACTTCCGCGCCGTAGGCGGTCGCCACCCAGAGATTGACGATTTGCAGGTAAGCGTGAAAAAGCGGCAAAAGGCTGAGAATTTTTTCTTTTTCGTCAAGCTTCAAAACTTTGTTGATGCCGTCGAGTTCCGCCGTGATGTTCTCGTGCGAGAGCGGCACGCCTTTCGGCGTTCCGGTCGTCCCCGACGTGTACATCAAAAGCGCGGTGTCGTCGCCTTTCGCGGGCGGAGTTTCGGCGGCGAAACTTTCGGGGAAATCCGTGTTTACCCAATCTTCGAACTTTTGAAAACCGTTGGTCGAGCTTTCCATGCGCCAGACGACCGACGGGATATGACGCCCGAGTTTTTCCTCAATCTGCGAGAATTTTTCCGTCACGTCGGGCGAGAGAAACGCGAGTTTGGTTTCCGAGTTTTCGAGAAAATTAGTGATGGTTTCAATCTCGCCGTGCGGGTCGATCGGCACGCAGACGGCGCCGCGATAGAGCGTTGCGAGATAAGCAATCGCCCAGCACGGATGATTTTCGCCAATCACCGCGACACGGTCGCCGAACGCGATTTGTTCTTCCTTTATCCGGTAGGCGACGGCGCGAATCTGCCGTAAAAGCTCGCCGTAATTGTAAACTTCCCGTTCGTCGCCGACAATTCGCATCGCCGTTCGCGCGGCGTGTTTCTCGCCGGAATCAACCAATCGCTGGCAAAATGATTCGTTCATAGTTTTTTAGCCGCGGATTGTCGCGGATTAAAAATCATTAAATTAAATCCGCGATAATCCGCGGCAAATTATTTATTTTTCGGCACGCGAACCTTTAAAGCATTCGGCAAAATCTCAAAAACAGCGGGCAGTTTTCCGGGCAATTCGCCGTCGACTTCGATGTGAATTTCTTCATTATTGACGGGCGAAACTTCGATTTTGCGCGCCAGCGTCGTTTTTACTTCTTCAAGACTCAAATGCGAGCCGCCGTATAATTTATAGGCATTGAGCAGTATTTTCGCGGTTTTAATGTCGCCGATGTTGACGACATCGAAAAAGCCGTCGTTAATCACGGCGGCGGGCGCGATTTTCATGCCGCCGCCGAAAAAACGCGAATTGCAGACGCAGAAATTTATCGTGTTTAAGGGTTTTTCTTCCCTGTCATCAAACCGCACACGCACCGTTTCAAAATTTAGCCCGAGGATTTCCTGCAACGTCGAAAGCGCAAAGCTCGTCTTGCCGCGCAGGATGTCGTGCGGCAGCCAATCCATCTTGTTCGAGGTTTTGACGCGCTCGATAATCGACGCCGACAAACCGAACGAAGCGACATTCAAAAAATAGCGCGACGCCGTTTCACCCGCGTGATTTAAAAACGTCACTTTGCCGACATCAATCTGTTTGGTGACGCCGCCGCGCAAAGCGGCAGCCGCCGCGCGCGTATCGTTCGGCATTCCGATTGTGCGCCGGAAATCGCCGCCCGTGCCCGACGGCAAAACGCCGAACTCGATGTCGGCGCCCGATTGCAGAATGCCGTTGGCGACTTCGTTAATCGTCCCGTCCCCGCCGCAGGCGATGATGAATTTTCTGCCCTGTTCCGCACCGCGCAGCGCGAGTGCCGTGCCGTCGCCGGCGCGTTTAGTAAAGGCGACCTGAAACGCGCCGAAATGCGCGCGGACATCGGCGGCGCGTTCCGCCCAGCGCCCGGCGGTCGAGCCGCCTGCCGATTTCGGGTTGACGATGACGAGCGGCAGCGCGCCGTTGACGTTTGATTTCGAATTGTTTTTCGTTTGGTTCGACAAATCCTGCGATTTCCTTGAATTCATTAAAGGGGTTTCTGCTCTAACTTATTTAACTTTTTTCCGCCCGTTAGTCAATCGTAAAAGTGGTCAGTGGTCAGTGGTCGGTGGTCAGAGCAGATTTTTCTGACCACCGACCACTAAAAAAATAAATGCTGATGGACGAAAGCCCGTCCGCTTGTTAGAATTTACTACGGCTTTTTAACTTAATTTTACAGGATAAAAAACTTGCGAGTTGCGGTTCTATCTGCGGAAGCGGTTCCATATTCAAAGACAGGCGGTTTGGGCGACGTCGCGGGCGCGCTGCCGAAGGCTTTGCGCGCCGTCGGCGAAGACGCGTTTTTAATTACGCCGTGTTATCTGCAAACAAAAGGCGAATATCTCTGGCGGACGGCGGTTGACGACCTGCGGGTTGAATGGCGCGGCGGAGTGTATCCTGCCCGGGTGTTCTATTCGGAAGCGAACGGCTCGCCGACGTTTTTAATCGACGCGCCGTCGTATTTTCACCGCGATTCGATTTACGGGTATACGGAAGATTACGAGCGGTTCGCCTTTTTCAACACGGCGGCGCTCGCGCTGATTAAACGTCTGGGCGCGCCGCCCGATATTGTTCACCTGAACGACTGGCACTGCGGATTTGCGGCTGTCGAAATCGCGCACCAACGCTATTGGGACGCGTACTGGCGCGGCGTGCGGACGGTTTTTTCGATTCATAATCTAGCCTACCAGGGCGGTTTTGACGCGGGCGAGCTTTGGAAATTAGGTTTCACGTCCGATTTTGAGCGCAACGCTTTCGCTTTTAACGGCTACGCTTCGGCGATGAAAGCCGGGCTCGCGGTGTCGGACACGCTTTCGACCGTTTCGCGCACCTACGGTTACGAGATGCAGACGAGCGAAAACGGCTACGGGCTCGACTGGCTGCTCAGGCAGCGCGCAAATCGCCTGTTCGGTATCGTCAACGGCGTTGACTTCGACGTGTGGAATCCGGAAACCGACCCGGAAATCGGCGCGCATTTTAACGCGCGGAATTTAGAAGGAAAACGCGAATGCAAGCGCCTGCTGCTCGAAGAATTTTCGCTGCCGGTCGATCTGGAACGACCGATTTTTGCGAATATTACGCGGCTCACGGCGCAGAAGGGAATCGATTTGATGATGGCGGTCGCCGGCGAGCTTCTGGCGACCGGCGCGTATATCGTTTCTCTGGGTTCGGGCGAGCGGCAATACGAAAATTTCTGGCAGCGCCTGCGCGATTACGCGCCGCAGCAGGTCGGCATTTATCGCGGCTACAATGAATCGCTGGCGCACAAAATCGAAGCCGGCGCGGATATGTTTATGATGCCGTCGCGCTTTGAGCCGTGCGGGCTCAATCAGATGTACAGTTTGCGCTACGGCACGATTCCGATTGTCCGCGCGGTCGGCGGTCTCGAAGACACGGTGCAGAATTTCGACGCGGTTCACGCAGCCGGCAACGGCTTTAAATTCCGGGAATACCGCGCCGACAAATTCCTTGAAAAAATCTACGAGGCGCTGTTCGCCTATTACGACAGGGAAGCGTGGCGTCGGCTGCAATCGAACGGCATGACAATCGACAATTCATGGCAAAACGCGGCGCGTAAATATGTACAGCTTTATAAAATGACAAAATCGTAATTTAAGGTTTTTGAATCACATCCTAAATGTTCAGCTATCGAATAGATAAAAATTTAAAGTTAATTCTGTCTCAGCAAAACCACGCCGAAGAAATAACAGAGGTGGTTCGGGAAAATCTGGCACAGTTAAAACTTTGGATGCCCTGGGCGACGGATGGCTATTCGATTGATTCAGCGCGTCAATTCATAGAGTTTAATCTAAATGAATTTGCTAAAAACGGCAGTTTTAACGCCAGCATAATTTGGAAAGATAAGTTTGTCGGCGGAGTCGGTTTTCACCACCTGGACTTGAAAAATAAATCGGCGCATATCGGATATTGGCTGGCGAAAGCGGCGCAGGGAAAAGGAATTATGACCCGCTGTTGTCGTGTTTTGTTTGATTATTTGTTTGATGAATTGGAACTTAACCGGATTCAGATTAATTGTAATGTCGAAAATTTGAAAAGCCGCGCGATTCCCGAACGATTGGGATTTCAACTTGAAGGCATTCACCGACAGGTTGAATTTTTCGACAATCATTTTGGCGATTGGGCGGTTTATGCAATGTTGAAGGAAGATTGGGAAAAAGAACATCAAAAGGGCAAAATTAAAGAATGATTATAGTAATTATCGGCGCGCAATGGGGCGACGAAGGAAAGGGAAAAGTAGTTGATTTGCTGGCGCACAGATTCGACATCGTCGCGCGTTACCAGGGCGGGCATAACGCCGGACATTCGGTCTACGTCGGCGATAAAGCGTTTGTTTTAAGGCTCTTGCCGTCGGGCATCATACACGAAGAAGCGACCTGCGTGCTCGGCAACGGGATGGTCATCGACCCGAAAGCGTTTTTTGAGGAAGTCGACCAGATGACCGCGCAGGGAATTACGGTGACGCCCGAACGGCTGAAAGTTTCATCGCGCGCGCACCTCATAATGCCGTATCACCGCGCGCTCGACCACACCTCGGAAGAACGCCTCGGCAACGAAAAAATCGGTACGACGCTGCGCGGCATCGGTCCCGCCTACGAAGACAAAGCCGGACGCCGCGGCATTCGCGTCTCGGACGCGCTCGTGCCCGAGCTTTTGCGTTTGAGAATCGAACGGAATCTGGAAGAAGCCAACCGAATTATCGTTCTTTACGGGCGCGAGCCGCTTCGTTCGGAGGAGATTTTTAACGAAACCACGGCGCTCGTCGAGCGTCTGCGACCCTTTGTCTGCGAAACTTCGCATTTTCTGGCGGAAGCGAAAAAACGGAACAAAAAAATCCTGCTCGAAGGCGCGCAGGCGACACTTCTGGACGTTGACCACGGAACTTACCCCTATGTTACCTCGTCGAACCCGACCGCCGGCGGCGCGGCAGTCGGCGCGGGCATCCCGCCGCATCACATCTCGGGCGTTCTTGGAATCGTCCGCACTTACGCGACCCGCGTCGGCGAAGGACCATTTCCGACCGAAATGCTGAACGAAGAAGAGACAATGGCAAATCTCATCCGCCAGCGCGGCAACGAATACGGCTCGGTCACGAAACGCCCGCGCCGCTGCGGCTGGTTCGACGCCGTTGCGACGCGCTATGCCGCCGAGCTGAACGGTTTCGATTCGGTCGCGCTGACCAAGCTCGACGTGCTCGACGCGCTGGAAGAAATAAAAGTCTGCACCGGTTACGAGATTGACGGCAGGCGAATCGATACATTTCCGGCGGTTTCCTATGATTTAGCAAAAATAAAACCCGTCTACGAAACGCTTCCGGGCTGGCAAAGCGAAACCCTGGGTATCACGAAGATTGAAGATTTACCCGAAAACGCGCGGCGCTATGTCGAGTTTCTTTCCGGTTCAATCGGCGTCGAAATCGGTTTGATTTCGACCGGACCCGAACGCGACCAGACAATCATTTTGCAGGATTCGGTGATGGAAAGCTGGTTCAAAAGTTAAAAACTGTCGAGAAATCTTTCATATCTGCGCTTGCCAACAGCGGATTCGATATGTAAAATCATTAATTCGGTTTGAGGTTGGCAAAAAACCTCAATTTGAAAAGTGGTCCGATAGCTCAGTCGGTAGAGCAAATGGCTTTTAACCATTGGGTCGAAGGTTCGAGTCCTTCTCGGATCACCATTAGTTTCAATAGTTTAGGGCGTCTGTAAAAGACGTCCTTTTCTCGTTTGTGTGCCTATTGTGTGCCTACCTATAAAAAACGAAACCGGTTTTTTTGATGTTTTCTTTGATTTGTGAAAGGTCTATCGTAATCAAATACAGGTTTTTTTATTTTGGTTAAACCGCCAAAAAAATAGAATAGGTCGAGTATTTGGTGAAGATGCTTTCTAGGTTAATAAAAAACAGCTTGAGAAAAAATGTTTTTTACAAATTCATTTTGATTTATCCACAGATTTTGGAAATCGCTTAGCAGCAGCTTCTTCACGTTTTTTAATTAATGCCGGACCAACCGCTAACTGAACCTCGGTGGAGAGTATAATATTGAGGAGTTCTTCAAGGTCACTTCGCTCCTTTTCAACAAGATAGTTTCTCAACCGAGGACTTATGTAATATTCTTTTGTAATATTCCAAATTACTAAGCCAGCCAAAATTAATCCCCAATATGCTGAAAAGAGAAACTTTAATGTTTCAGATACTAAATAACCCACACCTACGCTGATTCCGATTACAGAGGTAAAAAATCTAATGGTTTGCCTCAAAACTTTTCTCAAAAATTTATCCCGTTTATATTTACGAATCAAAGATTCATTAATAATAGTTTCAATACCCACACTAGCATTGACAAACTCTTCATGCCGACGAAGTTGTTCAGTTAAACTGGTTTCTGAGAAAAGTAATTTTTCGATTTCAGCTTGAGTTTCTCTTGTTTGGATAAATAACCGTTTCAAATCGGGGTCATCTTCCAAGTCTGATTCTGGTATTGGGCTTAGGTTCTTTTGAAGCTCCGACCATTTTTCTTTACGTTCAAGAATCTCCCTCCTATGTTTTTCTATTTCTATTTGGGCTTTTTGTTGTCTTTCTTGTTTAAATGAGCTATGCCTATTTTCAACGTCAACAGCTTTTTCCTCAATGGTCTTGCTAATTTCTTTGAGGTCTTTGGTTTCGTGAAGTATTGCCCGAAGCCGAAAACTTTCTAGGAAAACCTGTTCTAATTTAGGTTTAAGACCAGGGATTCCAGTTTCCTTAACTATTGTCGCAATTGGTTCATGAAATCCTTTTTGAATTATTTCTTTGGTTTGTTCAGATAAATTAATATTTTTAGATTTTTTCTTGTGTTTTGGTCGAAATGGCATAGGCTTAAAAAGTCTTTAATTTTTCTTACATAATTAAATATAAAACAGATATAAGCTTTGTGTTTAAATTTTCAACAATTTATTCAAAAGTTTCTTTGGCTTTAATAATATAGGCGACTTCATTACCGGGTGATTTTATCTCTCCTTCTAGGGGATTGTGAAACCGTCTTTTTTTTCAATTATTTTCCAAACGGAAACAATATTCTCGACACCGTCAAAATAGGAAAATTTATGGAGATTAAAGCGGTTTTATAAAGACCGTGCATATGCTGATATATCTAATATTTACGTTGAGATAATTATTAAAGACGAATTAAATTCACTCAAAACGCTACCTGGTAAGTTGAAGAAAAAGCTCCACTAAAATTAATCCTGTTTTATAGAATATCTAATTTTCGTAAATTTTAGTTGCTCTAAATAAAAGATTCAAATGACGCCAACTCTCACCATCAACTAATGGTATATTCCAAAATGTGTTTGTGAAAGGATGTCCAAATTTAATGACAAAATCTTGCCATTGGTGGCTGATTTTCTCAATAATTTCAGCAAACTCTTTATTAGACTTTTCACTGTCATCCGGCAAGTAAGACAAACAAAGTGCCGCATCCAATAAAGTCGCCCGAACTTCTAAATTATCCTTGAGATTGTCATTGACTTCCAATTTACTGAATATCTCTACAATAGTCTTTCGAAAATCCTTTCTTAACTTTTCATCCCCGAAATTGGCTACCTGACTAGCCCCAGCGAAAAAAATAAAACCAGGATTTTCGACATCTTCTTGCAAAAATGAGTTTTGACTTAAATTTTTTAGTGCATTAAAACATAATTCTCGTAAATCACTATAAATTGGTAAGTCCATAACAATGGCATAAAATAAAGTCCAGTTTTTCGACTCTTTCGGGTCTTCAGCCACTCTTTCTAACAAAGTTTTTGCACTTTGTATCAGATTATCAGATTTAAGAATTTCAGTATTTTCCGCTCCGATAATTGGCAAAAGTGCTTCAAAACGGTCGCCGCCGAAAAGAGATTTCAATTTGTCATCGCAAAGAACCGGATCGAATAATAACCTTGTTGAAGGAATCAAGGCTCCGGTTTCGTCATTTTGACGAAAGACTTCTTTTCTAATTAGTTCCGGGATTGTTAAAGATTGAAGAATAGTTTCATCAATTCCTGCAAAAATTTTCGCAGCGGCATGAGTCAGAAAATCAGTGCGGGAAACACGGCGCGGATATACGCAGTCGTTCCAAAATTCTTGGTTTCGTGCGAGTGATTCAAAGAAATAGCTTTCTCTTCGATTATTAAGACTGGAAACAATATTTTTCGGCTCGATTCCGACGGCACGCTGAATGTTATAAAGTCTAGTTGCATGTCCCCACATCACGGCTAGAGCAGTTTCAGGTAGCAATTTCGAGCTTTCATCCCAAAAATAGAATTCACTCTTTACAAAAGAGAGTGTTGCGTGGAATGCGGCAAAAATGTCGTCTTCCTCCCTTAGTTGATAAAGGCGATTTAATAACCCTTTTGCGATTTCCGAAATCATTTTGTTTTCGGAAGGCAATGAACGCGCGGCGAGATTTGTCAAATGGAGCAATTGAATGGGCGAGATCCAACCAGGAGACAGTTTTTGCAGAAATTCGACTTTTTCATTATCCGGTAACTGCAAAAATCTTTCTATGACGGTTTCCGGCATTTTCACTGGCAGTGAAGCAATCCGCGAAATTGCAACGGGCAATTCCTCTTCATTGATTAATGAGTAGGCGGCTTCAGCCCAGATTTCGGAAAAATCTTTGCCATTAGTTAAAGGCGGCAATCGAAAAAAACCGGATAACCTTTCAGCGGATGGCGGCATTAATTCCTGCCAAGTTAAAAGAGTACCTTTACGAAAATTTTCTTCGAGATTACTGTAATAAAAAAACATTGAAGTTTCTCTTACTTTGTAAAATCGCGTGACTCGGTCAATCGAATCCGTAATTTGAGAAATTTCGTTTGCTTGTTTTTCAAATTCTTTTTGATCGCAATCAAACCAGCTTCTTAATTTATGGATGACATCTAGCCGAGTTTGTTGATCTGAGGCAAAAATACCAAAACTTGGATCTTGTATTTTGTCTATTAAATTGCCTTCAAGGTCGGTAACTTTAACTGTTGGGAAGAGTTGTTTAGTATCGCCTTTTACTTGCTCCAGCATCATAAAATATTCTGTTTCCGAATCCGTAGCTTTTAGCGCAATCTTTTCTCCACTAATACTTCTTTCGATTGCTTTCCAATAATCGTCAGCTTCAAAATTTGCCCCCGGCATAGTTATTGTGTTTCCAACTTTGATTCTCAACCAATTTGATGTTTCCTGGTCTAATCTAATTTCTTTGGCGATTACTTCAGGGAGATGAAGGAAAAATTTTCCGAGAAATACTCCAGCGTAAAATTTTTCTTCAGGCGTTTGATAGTTTTGGGCTTGTGAAACCTTAAATCGGTTTTCAACTTGCCGTGCTATAGCTTTCAATATTTCTGGTGATGAAATACAGCGCGTTGTAATGATTCTTTCAGTCAGCCATTCAGAAAAATGACTTAATTTTGTATTTTTACTGGATCCAATTAAATTATCATCCAGCATCAAACCTCTTATTAAGAGATTACATATGTCAGAAGCTAGGGCATTTATTTGGTGAAATAAAGTTACCTCGTCCGTTGTTTTCTTCCAAAGATGCGAACAGCCTAGATTACCAGTATAAATGTTTTCTAAGACCCAATCTGCCTGAGCAGTTTTAACTTCTTTATTGAATTTATCGTTTTGCCAAACTTTGGTGATTACGCTCGTAACCGATTCAATCCCTTGACTGATAAAGGATAATTCGGAAAACTGATTATCAGTTATTTGTAAAAATTCCTTGTCGAGCAAACAGGACGCATAATATTGTCGCAAAATCGAAAGTCCTTCAGTTTCAATTAAAATTCCGTTTTGAACGGAAGCTAGATTGAGGTGATAAATGATCTCGTCGGCGCTAATCGGGATATAGCGAAAATTACTTCGGCGAAGGTCAAGTAAAATTTCGTAATATTTCTGTTCATCAATTTCTCCGTTATATAGCAGTGCGGACAATAACTCATTAATGCTTATCATTGGAACGAAAACCTGATCTTCATTCCGAAAAATGTGCTTGGTCAGCGCGCGATCGTCGATACATACAACATCCCCCTCTTTTACATCAAACAGCAGCAAGTCCAATGTTGATTTAATATCCTGTCCGAATTTTCCTTCGGCAAATTTCTCTTTTTTAGCCTTTTTATCAGGGACATGAATAAACTCGTAAATTCCTTCATCCAATCCATCATTTAGGCGGGCGATTAGCTCATCTAGTGTGTGCCCCAGTTCATCCATTTCTTTATAGTATTGGATTTTTCTTCTCGCTTCTGTAAGCGAAGATTCAGGCATTAGAACATCGAAATTATCACAGACTGCTTGCAAAATACCCGCTCCAGCGAGAACAGTTTCAACGCCTGACATCAAAAAAAGTTTCATACTTAGTAGCGGCGTTACCTGTGAATGCGGGTTACTCTCTATACCAAGCGAACGAATAACATCTTTGTATTTTTCTTCTGAAATTCGTTTGTTAGCTTTCAAACTGTCAACAACAGCGCGACAGTTGATAATCCTATTTTCGATGTTTGCGGGAAGCTGAAGTATTGAATTACCCTTTGTTCCGTAACAGATTAGCGGTAGAAAACCGACGGCAAAACCGTTTTCATTTATGGCATGAACAATTTCATTGATTCTGTCGCCTAAATGCCTCTCTAAATTAGTTGAATCCGCAAAAATGATACGCTTTTTCCTTTTCTTTCCGTGCTTTTTACTTTTATGGTTTTTTTTGCCATCTTTTTGAAATTTCTCAACTGTCTGGTAAATTTCTTCTAAAATGTCAATCGGTAGAGTTTTGTTCGATAATTTGATTTTGTTTTTATCAAATAAACTAGCAACTATTTGACTGTTTTCAAGTTGAGATTTTTGATGTGGGCGTAGACCATCGCGCTGTTCGATTAGGGAAGTAATCGTATGGCGCGAAATTTTCAAAGGTTTGAACAGCTTTTCAAGTTTATCGAGAACCCCCAATTTATGCGCCAACATCAGCGACGTTATATCAAGATGAAGATTCCAACTTTTTGAGTTGGCGAAATCGGTTAAAGGGTAAAGAATACGCGCGCCGTGCCGCGTCAGAAGCCTTGGAGTGTGATGTAAGGCGCGTCTTTCTTTATTCTTGTCAGCCCACCAATAAAGTATTTTGGCAAGCGAAATATTCTTATAACTCGATAAAAGGTGCAATGGTATCTCACCCGCTCCGAATTGTTTATCAACTACTTGTTCGGTTTTAGACCACTTTTCCCCGTGCTCAATAAGTTGCCGGATGGTCATTCTTTTCATCGGACCGCGACCTTCTTGGGCTTGTTGCATCATCTGACCCGTTAGTTCTCGACTTTCGTTTTCGAGCCCAAGTTTTGAGGCAATCCCTTGTGCAAATACTATTAATTCGGGATCATCGGGCATTCCGGTCTCGATTGCTCGTGTCCAAAATTTAACGGCGAGATTGGGGTCTTTTACTTGAACCAAATGTGCAGCTCGAAGTAAGTCTTTAACATTTACATCGCTTCTCTGAAGAAGTTTTTTTGATGCTACCTGAAGCCCTGGCAAATTGCCTTTAGACAGGTGGACATCCATTAAAAGAGCAATGTTTTCGACGTTGTTGTCCTCTTTAACAAGTGCGTCGGCTTCTTCCAAGGCTTTTCTAATATCGCTTTTTATCAGAGAATGAACTTTCATTCTACGCAGATAACTTGGCAATTTATTGTTTGGAAAATAAGATTCAAATCTTTCAAGTAATTCAAGACATTTTTGCTGTCTGCCAAAATCCCATAATGCGTTAACAGCAAAATCTACTGCCGATGCTGTTTGAGTTGTTTCACAATATAATTCCGCGTTTTCAACGACGAATTTTTCGTCTTTAACATTTTGAGCCTTGATTTCGTAAAGCGACAAAAATGCATCCAAATCGCTATCTTTTTTGTACCTTTCCCGCAAAAATTCGATTAGAGGTTTCCAATTATTAAGAATTTGTGCCTGATAGCTGAAAATATTAAGTTTTAGGAGTTTGCTTAGATCTTGATCAGTAATTTCTGATTCTTCAGCTAGTGCCTCATTAACTCTTTTACCGTGCAAAAAAGCCATGGCTCTCCAATATTTCCAAAGATTAATCTCTCCTATCGAAGTAAAAGCTTTTTTACGGCTGTCAATCACCTCCAGAGCTTTCTCCCATTGAACCGACCGCAAATAAATTCCGATTAATCCTAGTAAAACTTCAATTGAAACATTTCCGCCTGCTTCTCGTTGCTCAAGTAATTTAAGACTTTTTTCGTAATCCCAATTATAATTCCTGAATAAAAACCATGACAGGATTTGCAAGTTGGTTGGATCTTTTTCCAACAAATTCTTGCCTATATCTAAAGCTTCTTTTTTCTTGCCGAATAAATTAGCCTTACAGGCAAAATACCAAGTATCGCATTCCCGACGCTCACGACTGTCTGCCTTAAATTGTTTTGCTAATTCTTCAAACTCATCAGCAGCTGCATTTAATCTTCGTTGGCTTTCGTCATCAATTTTTGCCCAGGCGAAAGGAAATGGTCTTGGGTAGGGCACTAACTGGGGCGGCAAGACCGTTGGTGACAACGCGCTGAAATAATCAATTATCGCCGACGTAAAACGCACATATTGCCAATTCGGTTTTTCAGCCTTTGCTTTCCTTATTTCGGCTTCGGCTTCTTCAATATTTTTTGTTGCGAGCAGGGCAAGGGCAAAAAAGCGGTGGCTTTCTGCATTGAGTTCAATCCCGACAGGCAAATTTTGGCGCGACTTCAACACTTCTAAAAACTTGCCTGTATTGAGTAGACAGTTTAACCAAAGATTGTAGGCTTCTGTAGTGTTTAATTTCGCAAAATCTTCAATTGCCGCCTCGAAACCTTCTTCTAGAATTCTTATCCGTGCTCTCAGAACATCATCGTCTTGTGTTTCGTGATTTTTTCTTGCATCTTCTGCAAATTGTTTTGCGTCTGCTAATCCTTCTTTAGCTTTGACGATTAAAGTCATCGAAGCCAAAGCACGCAAAATACCTGCTTTGAGTGCCGGCTCAAAAGCATCCCAATTGGATGAATTTCTTAACTGCCATATGCTTTCAATTGCTTCATCGGAAAAACCTTCGCGGAACTTTTCACGAAAATCCTCCAGTTTAGCAGCTATTTCTTTTGATAATTCGGTAGAAAGATTTTCGATTTTTGAACTGAGGATATTTAGAATAATCTGATTAGGTTGATTTTCCTGACCGTAGATATTGTAAATAGTGTCGCCGGTGTGGATTGTGCTGTTGGACACATCTCCGCCTATTGAAACACTTCTTTCACCTTCGGAATTCACAGACTTAATATCATTTTCAATAGGGCTTTCTTTCATTATTTTGTATTATCTTAATGAGTAGTCAGCTGTTGAGAAAACTAACTTCTGTTCTATTTTATCAACTTTTCAGAGGTTCGATAAACTTGCAACTGACTCAATATACTTTAATTTTTAGGAGTAGAATAAAATTGTGGTTGATCCAATAACAGCATCTGTTGCG
>DASWRC010000168.1:0-52189 GCA_036403375.1 Pyrinomonadaceae bacterium | reverse complement strand
CATAAAGACGTTTTTGGTTTTAGCTTATTATCTCGCACTCCATTTTTCTGTATTGCGCTTGGTAGTAAGCCGAAGCCGCATCAAGCCAATCTTGTTCGGTTCGGTAGAAAGTCCAATCTTGCATTTCGGAAGGGCGAACGGTTTTTGTTTCCGTAGGGCTACCGTCAAGGCAACTGTAAAGCTGAATGACTGATGAACCGTTTGGCAAGACTTTTACAACCTGACCTTGCCAGTTAAAGTCGCCGTTTGAATTTTTGGAATGGAAAAATGTGTATTCTTCCGAAGGCGTTTTGGCTTGTGCTTTACCCGCGCCCCAAGCCTGACGCAACTTTTTAAGCGGATAGCTTTTTTCTTTCGTTTGCATAGAAGTTAGAATAACACACAAAACGCTGAACTAGTTATTAATCCAACGCCGTTGATAATACAGGGATTTTTGAGTGTTATCAACGAAATAACCGAACAGAAAAGCCATTAATCGTGGTCAAAATAAATGTCTTCGCGCGAGTAAGTTCCGTTATAACCGAAAAGACTTTCCGTGCCTTCGGCAAATAAAATCATATCTGCTTCGAAATCATCGTCGCCTTTTTCGAGCGGCAATTCCTTCTCTGTTTTCGGGAGCAGGCTTCGCAAATATTCGTCAACCGAAAGCCCGAAAATTTTCGCCTGTTTTTCCAAAATCGCCAGAGTTTCCGGTTTGATTTGTTCAATTTCAGCGCTCATACCGTTTCATTTTAGCACAGAATTTTCGTCAATAAACCATCCGCGTTTTTATCGTGCCTTTGACCTGTTTCAAGATTTCGAGCGCTTCACCGGAAAGCTTCGTGTCAACGTCAAGAATCACGTAACCGATTTCGTCGTTGGTTTTCAGGTATTGCCCCAGAATATTGATGCCGTGCTCGGAAAGCCGCGAGTTTATTTCCGACAATACGCCCGGAATATTTTCGTGAATGTGCAAGATGCGGTGCGTTTTGTCCTGCAGGGGCAGGTTGACGTCAGGCACGGTATGCGAGCCTTCCGAGGTGCCGAGTTCGAGATATTTTATCAGTTTCGAGGTGACGTCGAGCCCGATGTTCGCCTGCGCTTCCTCGGTCGAGCCGCCGATGTGCGGCGTTAAGATAACATTCGGCAGATTTTGCAGAACCGATACGAACTCGTCGCCGTTTTTTTCCGGTTCTTCGGGAAAAACGTCAACTGCCGCGCCGGCTAATTTGCCCGCTTCGATAAATTCGCGCAGCGCTTCCAAATCGACGACGTCGCCGCGCGCGTAATTGAGCAGAATCGCGCCCGGCTTCATCGCCGAAAGCGTCGCTTCGTTTATCATTCGGCGCGTCGCAGGGTCTGACGGAACGTGCAGCGTGACGATGTCCGAATGCGCTAAAAGCTCGTTTAAATCGCGAATCTGTTTGGCATTTCCGAGCGGCAGTTTCGTCAAAACGTCGTAATAAACGACGTTCAGACCGAACGCTTCGGCGAGGACGGAAACCTGCGAGCCGATGTTGCCGTAGCCGATGATGCCCAAAGTTTTTCCGCGCAGCTCGAAACTTCCCTTCGCGTCCTTTTGCCAGACGCCTTGATGCGCCGCCGCGTTTTTGTCCGGGATTCTGCGAATCAGCATCACGCACAAACCGATGACGAGTTCGGCAACCGAGCGCGTGTTTGAATACGGCGCGTTGAAAACCGCGATGCCTTTTGAGCGGGCGGCGCGCAAATCGACCTGATTCGTGCCGATACAGAAACAGCCGATTGCCAGCAGCTTGTCGGCGTTTTCCAGAACTTGTCCGGTAATATGCGTTTTCGAGCGGATGCCGAGGATATGAACGCCTTTGATTTCTTCCGCCAAATCGGCTTCGCCGAGCGCGCCCTTAAAGCGTTTGATTTCCGTGTAATCGCCCTGCTCGAATTCCGCGACCGCCGAGTCCGAAATATTTTCAAGCAGAAGGATTTTGATTTTACTGCGCGGATAAGATGTCTGCGAATCTGTCATAAGAAATTGTAGATAATAACAAATTTTCGAGAATCTTTCCTACCGGCTACAACTTCGGCGAATCAAAGCGTTTTGACAAAATAAACCGCTTCGCGGAAAAATAAGAGTAGATAATCTTACAAAAACTCGATGAATTACGAAGAGTATAATCCTGACCCGAAGATTTCAGACTTCACAGACGAGCTTATCGGACAAAACATCGGAGCGTATCGCGTGACCGGGGAAATCGGGCGCGGCGGAATCGGCGTCGGTGCCTGCATACCGACCCGCGATTCGGCGAGCTGCTGCGCCGCGCGAATCATCCGCTTGCCAAAAACTACTCCGCAAATTAAATGCCTTCGACGTTTTTTCGCCGCCGGTTATTTAATTGCCGGCTTCTAAGAAATTTTGTGGTATTTTGGCTCGTAATCTCGCCGGAGCGAATATTTCTGTAATTTTCCGGCTAGAATCCATTTCCCTGTCTCGCTGCGCCGCGTGTAAGTTTCGCGAAAATAGACGGGGTTTGCGCCCGGCTGGACGGAAATCCGGTAAGCCTTCGCATATCTTTTGGGTTTTACCGTGCCGAAATTGTCCTCGTAGGTATCGGCAATCCCGAAAGATTTTATGCCGCCCGGCGTAAATTCGATAATTTCGACCGCGCCCTGCGTATAGCCCTGACCGCTTCCGCCGCCGATCAATAAAATTTCCGAAAAACCGTTCTGATTGATGTCGGGCAGCGTGTCGATTTCGGAATCCAGACCGTTTTCGCCGTAAACGTAATGTGCGACTATTCGACCGTTTTCGACGACCACGATGCCGCCGATTCCGAAACTCTGACCGCTGCGGCAAAGCTCGTACAGATAGGCTTTCTGCCGAACATTCGGTTTTGTAAACGAGCCGCTCGTCCAGCCGCTGATGCCGAAAGCGGATTGTTCGTCCTCTTCGCAAACCTGGCTGCTTTTTTCCCTGATGACGGATTCCTTTTGCCTGACTTCTTTTTCAATCAATTTCTGTTCCGCCGGTGTCACCGGAACCGACGCGCTCGCATCTCGCCCGTCGTAAACGGTCGTCAGTTTACCGCTCTGACCATAAGCCGAAAATGCCGCAATCGTGAAAAGCAGTAAAAAAATTGCGATTTGAAATGGACTGCCGGTTCGTTCGTTTGATGTTTTCATATTTATTTTTGCGCCTTTATTTAGAAATTAAAACATTTTTTGACGACCTTTCGATGACGTTTTGCGGTTAACCCGAACATAAAAAGGCTTCATCCGTTAACGCGACAAAAGCGGAAGAAAAAGGCTCACTTCAGCGAACCATTTTTTCAAAAAGATGTTCGAGCCTTCCGGCGGCGTCCGAGGTAAGTCCGGTGTGGACGGGCGACGATTGAATAATCGTGCTGCGCTGCGCGGTCAGCCAGTAGAAACGCTCGCGCTGCGTGAGTTTTCCGATTACGCCGGCGTCCGCTCTGCCGGCGCAGATTTTCGGAATGGTTTCGAGGAAACGGCGAACCGACGCCGCGTCCGCGTCGGGCGCGAAACATTTTAGTTTTTCTTCGTCGAGATAGATTCGCGCCTCTAAGAATTTGTGTTCGGGACACGAAAGAATCACGCCGACGTTGAAAAATTCTTCGCGCTCGACGCGCGGGACGAGCCGAATCGTCGCGTAATCAAACGTGCAAAGCCGCTCTTGCATCAATCGCCTCCTTTACAAATGCCCGCTCGCCCGCCAAACGGTTTGTCAGAAATTCGAGATAAACCGCGCGCTGCTCGCCGGGCGCGTCAAACCAATTGTCGGGCACGAGCGCGACCGCTGCCTGCAAAATTTCCGAAGTTAGTTTGGCGGTGAATTCCCTGTCGGCTTTTTCTATTTCATCGGCGAACTCCAATAACATATGGTCTTTTATCTGCCGGAAAGGATTTTTCGCGTTTTCTAAAAAACCGTTCCAGTTGTGCTGATAAAAAAGCGCCGCGCCGTGGTCGATGAGCCATAATTCCTTATGCCACAAAAGCATGTTTGCATTGCGCGGCGTGCGGTCAACGTTTGCCGTGAAAGCGTCGAACCAGACAATCCGCGACGCCAATCCGGAATCCGGCTTTTGAATCAGCGCATCGAACATAATCGAACCGGGCAGATAATCGAGCGCTAAGTTCAGTCCGCCGCTTGCCTTTATCAATTCCTGAATCTCCGGGTCGGGCTCGGTGCGCGCGAGTACCGCGTCAAGCTCGACCAGGACGATTTCCGGGACTTTCAACCCGAGGAAGCGACCGATTTCGCCCGCCACGAGCTCGGCAATCAGAGCCTTCACGCCCTGTCCCGCGCCGCGAAATTTCAGAACATACAGCCCGTCGTCGTCGCCTTCGACAATCGCCGGAAGCGAACCGCCCTCGCGCAAAGGCATCACATAACGCATGGCTTTAACCGTTCGGACATTCATAAAGCATTGATTATAGACAAAAAATGTCAATGATGACAGACAAAAAACGGCAATTCGAACGGCGCTTACTTGATGGTTTCTCCGATTTCGCGAATTGTTCTCTTCAGACTTCAATCCGGTCAAATTGACCGGAGAGGGCGATTATATATACCGGTCAGATTGACCGAATCAAAATGTTCGACCGGTTTAAAGGCTGTAATTTCAAGGTTTGCGTTGTGGCACGCTCATTGCTCTATTGGGCTGTGCGGCGAGCCGATGCCGTCGCCGAGAAATTAAATAAAAAAACAGATATGATGTCTAACCTATCTATTGCGAGAAATACCTGCATAAGTTAACTCAAAATCTGAAGAAACTAAAATATACGGAGATTGCCCCTATGAAATTCAATTTACTACTAGTGCTGTTTTGTTTGTTAGTCTTTACACCTGCAATATTTGCCCAGAATACCTACAAGATATTCGACTCGACGCTCATCGACCTGCGAGACGAGAATGTGCCTCTCGACTTTAATACGGCGGTCGCATTTCAAACGAAGGAAATGTATCTGACCTGCCCGCTCAATCCGCAATCGAGCCTTTCGGGTCCGGGTAACACAAACCTGATTGTTGATAATTATCTGACTGTCAACGGCGTCAATGTCTGTCCCGGCGAAGATGGTCAGGGAAGCTGTTTTGCTTCGACGCTGAACGACCCTTATTATTATCTGGGAGAAATAATGGAAGTTTCCTACAACGGAGTTGCCCCGATAAACGTTAGCAGTCGTATCACCGGCAGCGGCGTTTACAGCTTCCAGGTAAAAGACTACGGCTACACGTTCGGAAATACCGAAATATACTTGAATACAACCTGTTCGACGATTGCCCAGGTCTGCCACCGCGATAACGGCAGACGCGGACAGAAAACTTTGACCATCGATCCCGGTTCGGTCGCCGCGCATCTCGCGCACGGTGATACCTCCGGTCCCTGCGCGCAGTAGTAGTAGTCGCAAGTAAAAAATCCAAAAATTGAACTCAAAAAAGTCCTTTCCGAATCGGGAAGGACTTTTTTATTTTGCAGGATTACATTTATCCGTAAGGCATACGACTTTTGCCGGCGCGCGGAAATTGGTAAAATAGAAATATGTCGAGCTTGGCGTGGATAATTACTTTGACCTTGATTTTAACAGTTCTCGGAACGCTCACGCTCGCTTTTATCACCGTCAAATATTACTGGGGCGAGCGCGGCACGCCGCCTGCCACCGGCGAACAGCGCCGCCTTCAAAAAGAAGAAGAACTCCAAAGGCGCGCCAAACAAATCGAAAACAGCCGCAAAAACCGCTGGGAAACGCGCAGCACGGATTTTTTCGACAACCGCAAAGGCTCGGAGAAAAAGTAAGACCGCTTCGATTTTGAATTTTAGATTTCGGAGTTGCTGGCGCTTTAATTCACGTTATTCCCTGACCGAAACGAATTCTCTAAATAATCGACTCAAGATCAAGGAATACGCTTATCGACGAAACCAATCCAAAATCCAAAATCTAAAATCAAAAATTCCATTGATACCTTCCGCTCGTTAAATCCGCGTTACTTTGCAGAGAGAGAGGATAAAATTATGAGTCGAAAATTATCTGTCAGGTCTATTCAAAATTCAACGCGCGCGTTTTTCGGTGTTCTCTTGGTGAGCATTGCTTTGCTCGGAACGAGCGGCTGCGCGACGACTTCAGGTAAAGAGGCGCGGACGCCTAAAACGGAGCGCGATAATCCGGTCGTCGCCGGTAAAATCGCCGCGCCGCTCGTCGGCAAATGGCGGAAAGTACAAACCGATTACGCCGTCTATGCCGAAAATCTCGGCAATTTTGAAAGCTACGAGATATCGTCAGACGGTCGCATCCGGCACGAAACTTTATCGGTCGCGAAAAATTACGACTGCCTTGTCGAAGATTCGACCAGAAGCGACGGCGCAATCACGGTCGAATCCGATTCCCGCCTGAACATCACGCTCGATACCGGCGCCGCATCGCATCAGGAAGTCTGCGCAGGAAATAAAAACTATACGAATCCGACTAAAGCGACGACCGCCGATTTCCAGTGGAAGCTCGCCAAAACCGAAGACGGGCGCACGGAGCTGAGCTTGACGACGCCGGATGGCGAAACGATTCGATACCGGCGGACTGAATAAAAAATCAGGCATTAACATATTTGATAGACCGAAAGCAGCGCGGAATATTTTTAGCCGCTTTCAAGTCTCACAAATATGTTAATGCCCAACAAAGATGCTTTGAAACGGTTTCCAAAGTATCGGAAAGTTTTTCCAAGCCTTCGGAAATATTTTCAAAACGTCTGGAAACATTTTCCGACCGTTCGGTCTTAATTTTTAATAATTGTTTTAAGCTAAAAATCACCCGTGCAGGCGTCGTGACCGCAGTCACAATCTATCTGCAGGGTTTTCCCGGAACCCTGACAAGTTGCACTGCAAAATTCTTCGCCTTTTTCAACTGTACAACTACAAGCCGGATGCGCACATTTTTTTGGTTCTGCCATAAATTTTCTCCATAAATCAGATTTCACTTGTTTATCAAAAGCCGGAATGCTGCGAGCAAGCGCTCGCGGTGCTGCCGCCAGCTTGCTTCGTTCTTGCTCGAAACACTTTTAATATTAGCTTTTTAAAAAGTAATAAAACCTGTAATAACTTACAGTCCTAATATGATGTGGACGAGAAACAAACCACCGGTTTTTGGCAAAAATATACGGTATCCCTTGCGCAAAATAGCAGCCGGGGTTACTCATAAATTTATTTTGCGTGCCGCGCAACAGCTTCCTGAAACATTTTGGTCGCCGGCGGAATCGAATCGAGCGACACTTTATTTTCGCCCGTCAGAAGCTCTTTTGCGTTAAACGAGTAAAGTGCCTGATTAGCGTCGTTATCGGGGCTGATTACAGCGCCGGTCAGCGATATTCCGGCAAAAATGCCTTTGCTTCTGGAATATGAAAGAATTGCCGCCTTAAGCTGGGCATCCGTCGAAGCCTTCGCCGTTCGCCCGACCGGTCCGGCGGCGGCTGACGCTTCACCGCCGATTTCGAACTTATCTTCAAGCAAATTCTTTAAACTGCCGTCCGTCATAAACAGCATGACAAAATCGGTCGAAGATGCTCCGATCTGAAATCCCGCGCTGCCGCTGGCAAGTTTAAAAACCGCCGGTGCGCTCCAACCGCTCTTCGTCCGCCGCGAAATAAGTCCCTTTCCGCCGCTGCCGCCGAGTCCGAAAGCCGCTTTAATGACGTTCGGGAAAACGGCAATCGCCTTCGCATCCTTTAAAAGCGATTCGGGAATCGAGTTCGCGGGAATTTTCATGAGCTCATCAAGCGCTGCGGTCGCTTTCGTCGCCGTCTTCGCAGCGTTCTTAATCTCTTTATCTTTACTATTTTGTGCATTTGCCGTCATCAAGCCGGATGTCATAAAAACCGCCATGAGACAACAAAGAACAATTTGTTTATTAAAATTTTTCAGCATTATTTTTCCTCCTTCAATTTCGCAAAGCTTTTGATGTACTCAATTTCTACGTGTTTGCAGCCGCTCTCTTTCGCGTTGGACACGACAGCGAATCGCGTTTTCGAGAGAGACTAACCTACTGTCATAGATTTTCCGCGAATGCACGACGCGTTATTCCTGTCAAAAGTAACAGTTATCCGCTTTCGGTAAAATGCGAATAATCGCCGCTTTCGGTTAAATAGCTGGCGGCTTCCACTCCGAAATACCGGCGCCGGAGGCATTTTCTTACCGATTTAAAAAGAGATGCAGCATATTACGACTAAAGAAACTGCCTTTTATAAACTTGTTTTTATTGCGTTAAAGCAAAGCTGGCGGGTAAGGCTGCCTGAATTGCGAAGACAAAAAAATCAGTGGTCAATTTTGCAACTGACCACTGACCATTGACTACTGACCACTAACTAAATATGAATCGTCAAATCGTGAACGCCTTCGGCGGCTTCCATCACGGATTCGGAAACGGTCGGGTGCGCGTGGATGGTGCGTCCGAGCTCGTCAGCCGTGGTTTCGAGCTGCATCGCGACGCAGGCTTCTGCCAATAATTCGGTCGCGTGCGGTCCGATGATGTGAACGCCGAGGACTTCGTCGTATTTTTTCTCCGCGACGATTTTCACGAAACCATCGGTTTCACCGAGGATTCGTGCCTTACCGGATGCCGAAAACGGGAATTTGCCGACTTTTACGTCGTAGCCTTCTTCGCGCGCTTTGGCTTCCGTCAAGCCTACGCTCGCGACTTCCGGGTCGCAGTAGGTACAGTTCGGAACGAGGCGGTGATTAATCGGCTCGACCTTTTTGCCCGCCAGCCGTTCGACGACCAGAATGCCTTCCTTGCTTGCAAGGTGTGCGAGCCACGCCGTATCGATGACGTCGCCGATGGCGAAAATGCCGGGTTCATCCGTTTCGCAGTATTCGTTGACCTTGATTGTGCCGCGCGGGTTTGTGACGATGCGCGTGTTTTCAAGCCCGAGTTTTTCAAGATAAGGCATCCGACCGATGGCGACGAGCAGCATTTCGGCTTCGAGCACGACGTCTTTGCCTTTCGCGTCCTTGCCCGAAACTTTAACGCCGGATTTCGATTTTTCGAGCTTGTCCATTTTGACGCCCGTCAGGCATTTGATGCCGCGTTTTTTGAAGGCGCGCTCTAACTCTTTGGAAACTTCCGCGTCTTCGAGCGGAACAATTCTGTCCATCAATTCAACCACCGTCGTATCGCAGCCGAAGCGCGAATAAACGCTCGCGAATTCGACGCCGACCGCGCCCGAACCGAGTACGACCATCGACTTCGGAACATTGTTTAATTCTAAAATCTGGTCGCTGTTGACGACCTGTTTGCCGTCCGTCTCAAAGCCCGGAATCGGACGCACGACCGACCCCGTCGCGATGATAATATTTTTCGCTTCGACGGTTTCCTTTTTGCCGTCTTCATAGGCGACTTCGATTTTGCCTTTGCCCAGGATTTTGCCGAAGCCGTTGAAAACCGTGACCTTGTTTTTCTTCATCAGGTAGGAAACGCCCGCCGAGTTTTTTGAGACGACGTCCGATTTGTATTTTTGAACCTTTTCAAAATCGTAGGAAAGCCCTTCGACCTTTAATCCAAACTGCTCGAAATGCCCTGCTTTTTCGTACAAATGCGCCGCGTTCAGGAGCGCTTTGGTCGGAATACAACCGCGCAGACCGCACGTTCCGCCAAGCCGCGCGCCGGGTTCTTTTTCAATCAAAGCGACCTTTAACCCAACCTGCGCGCCGCGCACTGCCGCCACGTAACCGCCGGGACCTGAGCCGATAATTACCACATCAAATTGTTCTGCCAATGTTTTAACCTCGTATATTTAAAAAATTATCGAAATAACAAAACATCCATTATAAGAATTTCAGCGCGTTACCGCTAGTTTGCGCGCCTGAAGTCGCGCTAAACTGTTAAAACTATGGAACATTCAAAGGAATTTGAAAAATTGGTCAGCGACATCCGCCCGGGTGTAAAAGAGATTTCCGTTGCGGAAACTCTGGAAAGAATCAAACGTGGCGCGAAGCTGATTGACGTACGCGAAGACAACGAATGGACGGCCCAGCACGCCGCCGGTGCGGAACACATCGGGCGCGGGGTCATCGAGCGCGACATCGTTTGGCAGCATCCGGACAAATCGGAAGAATTAATTCTCTACTGCGGCGGCGGCTATCGCTCGTCGCTCGCGGCGGACAATCTGCAAAAGATGGGTTACACAAACGTTTTCTCGATGATTGGCGGCTGGACGGCGTGGAAGGAAGCCAGCGCGCCCGTTGAATGAGAAAAGGAGAAAAGGAGAAACGGAGAAGCGTAGGATTTTTCCTTAAAAACGGTGCTTGTTCTGTGATAGGCTAGTGCAGTATGGAAGCAACAAAAGTAATATCGATTGGGCAGGGCTCGCTCGGTTTTGAAATCGGCGAAAATCCCAGGTGGCGCGCCGAATTTACGCTCGAACAGGTCGAAAAATTCAACATTCGTGAAGGCAAACCATTGAACGTTCATCTGCTCGGAATGGAAGACACATTTGCGAACGTCGAATTCGGCGAAGAAGAAAAAACGACCGTGCCGATTATGAAAGTTCGCGAAGATAACGACCTGTTTGCGCCGGAATCATCGGATGAAACCGACACGCCCGACATGAACGAAACGCTGCGCGGCGAATGATCATTGAAAACACACTTCGAAACTGAACCCGCTCCGCAAGCAGCGTTCAAACTTCGGTTTTAGCCCGGCGAGCATGTCGAAACAGACTTAATTTATGACTATCATCCAGCCGTTCACATAATCGTTGTTGTTAATCAGTTCGGTCCCGCGATTCATTACGCAGTAGCCGACCGAATACGTACCGGCAGGAAGCGTGCCGCTTGCCGCGACCGCAAATGTCCGGCGCGAAGTATCGGCGTCAGCCGTTAAGTGATTGTTTCCCGAAAAAGCCGTTAATATCGAACTTCCGCTTCTGACGTAGCAAAGACTGATTGAAATCCTGACGCTTCCCTTGCTCGTCCCGAAAACCGCCGAACCGTACCCGACAATTCTCTGTTTATCCTGAATATTGATGGTTCGATAAGGTCCGAAAGGCTGCCAAACTCCGTTTGAAGGAAATATTTCATCCGTTGCCTGCCCCGAAAAATCGACCAGTTCCGAAATATTCGGCACTTCCGCGCCGCTCTTCGCTATTTTGTCTTTAAGAGAATTTTCCTTGCTTCCGGTTTGCGTTGCAACCGCGCCCGCAAAAACCAAAAATGTTAACAAAAATCCGCTGGTTAGAAGTAATTTGCTTTTCATATCATTGTCTCCTTGTGTTGGATAAATTTTTAAGACAAATGATTTTATGAAGCGGGAAACGGCAAAGCCTGTTAGCTTTTTATCTCAAAGCCGGCTTGCCCGATCCTTGATTCATAAATTCACGGTTCTTATTTTTGAACAATGATGATTTGGGATAGCACGGAGAGCTGTTCGCCTAAACGGAGGGGATTTTTGTCTTCAAATCGGAAGCGATGTTCCGACGTTTCAGAAAAATCCGTCATCACTTTACTACATACGATAAAGCTGTAAGTTGCGGCTATTACAGCATATTTCCGGAGCGATTGCAATGCTTTTTTCATTCCGGTTATTATTTACGGGAGATTTATTTTGTCGGCAGAAACCTAAAATATCGATTTATGAACGAAGAAGAATTTGATGCACGCGAACGGACTAAAGAGATAGCCGATGCTTTTTTAGAAAAAGGCGACGCGACCGGCTGGTTTGACGCGCTTTACAAGGAAGCTGAAGGAAATAACCAAAAAATTCCGTGGGCAGACCTCGAACCGAACCGCTTTTTCCGGGCGTGGGCTGAAAAGGTCGGTTCGAAGGGCGAAAATCGCAGCGCGCTGGTCGTCGGCTGCGGGCTTGGCGATGACGCGCGTTATTTGCACGATTTGGGTTTTCGGGTAACGGCTTTCGACATTTCGCCAACGGCAATCGAATGGGCGCGAAGGCTTCACCGCGAAACGGATATAAATTTCGTCGTCGCCGACCTTTTCGACGCGCCGAAAGAGTGGTATCAGGCGTTTGAATTCGTTCTGGAAGTTTATACGATTCAGCCTCTGCCGATGGAGATGCGGACGAGCGTGATTGACGCAATCGCCAATTTCGTCGCGCTGCGCGGAAAACTGGTCGTCGTCACGCGCGGACGCGAAGACGATGAAATTCCGGCAGAATTGCCGTGGGCATTATCGCGCAAAGATTTATCGCGCTTCGATGAAAACGGCTTCCGGCAGATAAGTTTTGAAGAAATGCCGGGCGATGAAGAGCCGCCCATCCCGCGATTCGTCGTCGAATACAAAAGGAAATGAAAAACGGAAAATGGAAAGTGGAAAATATTTTTCTTGTTTATTTTCCACTTTCCATTTTCCGTTTTCCGTTAAATTAAATTTCCTTTTGCGCCAATTTGCTCCAGTAGCGGACTTCGCGGCGGCGGTAGACGGGCGATGTTTGTACCGATTCGACCGCCTGCATAAAGAAGTCGCGTGCCATCCGGTGCTCGCTCTGCGCTTTTAAGACTTTGCCGAGATAATACAAGCCTTCGGCGTCGAACGGTCGGCGGTCGGCGAATTTTTCCAATGCTTCGCGCGCTTCGGCGAGCATTCCCGCGTGGAGATAAGTTGCGCCGATTTCGCGCCAGATTTCGCTCAGGGCGTGGCGCTCGTTTTGTTC
The DNA here is from genome assembly GCA_036403375.1 of Pyrinomonadaceae bacterium. Taxonomy (GTDB): domain Bacteria; phylum Acidobacteriota; class Blastocatellia; order Pyrinomonadales; family Pyrinomonadaceae; genus JAFDVJ01. The sequence goes on along the minus strand of DASWRC010000168.1, from coordinate 39,565 downwards.
GACGACCGCGCCGAAATGATTTAGTGCCGTTTGCAGCTCGCCTTTTTCGCGCGCGAGCTTACCAAGCTCGTAGTTGGCTTCGACTTCCGTGGCGTCAATTTCAAACGCCTGTCGGAAATGTTCGAGCGATTTTGCGTCCTGCCGGCGGGTGCGATAAATCATGCCCAATTGAACGTGCGGCGCGGCGTCGTAAGGATTCGCGGATGCCTGTTCGAGCGCGCGTTTCGCTTTTTGTTTTTTGCGAAACTCGGTCGCGTAGCCGCTAATTTCGCTGCCGATTTTAGCGCTGAAAAACGTGTAGATGTAAAAAAGCACGAACGGCGCGAGCATCCACGGCGAAGCGAGCTGAAAGATGTTCATCGCCAGAACGATGCCGAAGCTCGCGGCGGCGACCGTTAAAGCGGACGTTTTATAACTTGCGCCAAACACGGTGCGCACCGCAAAAACCATCAGCACGCCGAAAAGCACGCTGCTTGCCAGCCAAATTTCGAGAAACGCGAGCGGCGCAGCGTTTTGCGAGAAAAGCCACGCGCCGGCAATCGCAAACGGCAGATGCGCCGCCGCCCACGCATAGAGCGTACAGGCGGCAAGCGCGCCGTATTCGCGCGGCAGAATTTCGCCGAATTTTCCGGCGGTCGTGAATAAAGTGATGAGCAGAATAATGGCGGGCACGTAAAAAACCGAAAGCGCGAAGAAGAATTTGGCAAAGCCGCCGGTTTCAAAATTGGCGACTTTGAAAAAATAATCGCCCGTCATCGGAATCTCCTGTTTTGCCGCGACCGCTTTTTGAAATTCGGCGACCGCGTTTTTATACTGCGCTTCCCGGTCATCGGGCGAAAGTTCTTTATTCGCCTGATAAAATTTCCCGAAATCCGGCGCGGCATACGCCGCTTGCAGCTTCGTGTTGACGGTGAAGAAAAACGCCGCGGAAATAATCAGCACGGCAGCAGCGGCAAAAAACCAACTGCCGCGGTCGATGATTTCGCTCATCGCGGATAGAGGACGGTAAAAAAGCGTAAAAAGCAGCTTCAGACTGTTCATAAATTTTTGATTTTTCGGGATTTGAGAATCGGGTATCGTCGAGGCTCTCAAACAAGAAGGGTAAAGTTTTTGAGCCGTAATTGTCAAGGCATTTACGGCTCAAAGGATATTCGGCGGAATTGTAAAATTCTTTTTTTACGCGATTTCGGGATTCTTGACGACGCCGATGAACGGCAGATTGCGGTAACGATTCGCGGCGTCCAAACCATAGCCGACAACGAATTTGTTCGGAATTTGAAAACCGCAGTAATCGATGACCAGCTCTTTTTTGATGCGCGGTTCGGGTTTATCGAGCAGCGTCGCGATTTTGATGGAATTTGCGCCGCGCGAGCCTAAAATCTCGGTCAGGCGAAAAAGCGTCAAGCCCGTGTCGATAATGTCTTCGCAGACAATCACATCCTTCCCGCGAATCGGGTTCGTCAAATCCTTCAAAATCTCGACGTCGCCCGTCGAAATCATCTCGTCCTTGTACGAAGAAACCGCCATGAAATCTATCGAGAGACGCAAATCAATCGCGCGCATCAAATCGGAGAGAAAAATTACCGAGCCTTTCAAAACGCCGATTAAAACAAGGTCTTTTCCTGCATAATCGGCGGTAATTTGTTTCCCGAGCTCGGCGACGCGCGCTTTGATTTCGTCCCCGGTATACATAATTTCGAGATTCGGATTGGTAAATTCGGTAAATTCGGCGGCTGTTTGTGTTGACATATTTTTTGATTAAGATTGAAATGTTTTTAGCAATACTATAATTCAAAAGTGAAAAAGTCGAAAAGTGAAAAGGTGAAAAAGTTTCCGGCGTCTTTATGGCGGGCGGGGCGCTTTACGCTTTTCGACTTTTTCACTTTTTAACTTTACAAATTTATGGCAGAAGATTTTTTAACTTTACAAATTTATGGCAGAAGATAAAGAAACCCGCGACCGCGTGCGCGAATTAGTCAAACAAGTCCTCGCCGCCGTTCCGACCGAAGACGCGCCCGAAGAGGCGGAAAACTTCCCGCAGCGCGTCGTGGTCAATTCGCTGCAGGACAAAATAGATAAAGAATTCGACCGCGACGAATCGGCGAAATCTCTTTTAACCGAAGACGATTTGCGCGGTCTCGACACGGGCGCGAAATTGCGAGTTTCGGAAAACGCGCGCTTTACGCCGCTCGCCAACGATATTATCAACGAAAAAGGAATCGTTTTAGTCAAAAAACAATCGCGCCGCGCCGCGACAAAAATCCGCACTGTCGCCGTCGGATGCGACCACGGCGGGTTTGAATTCAAGGAAAAACTGAAAAGCTTTTTAGCCGAATTGGGCTTAAACGTCCGCGATTTCGGGACCAATTCGAAAGACGCGGTCGATTATCCGGATTTCGCACATTTGGTTGCGCGCGCCGTCGGCGAGCGAAAAGTCGACGCCGGAATCATTATCGACGGCGCCGGAATCGGCAGTGCGATGACCGCCAATAAAGTGCCGAACGTCCGCGCCGCCGCGTGTTATTCGGTCGCACTTGCCCGCAATTCGCGCGAGCACAACGGCGCGAATGTTTTAACTCTGGGCAGCGGGCAGAATAATTTTGGTGAAATCAAAGAAATCGTCGAAGCCTGGATTTCCGCTGATTTGACGGAAGAGCGCCATAAAAAACGCGTCGGGAAAATTGACGCGATCGAGCGCGAATATAAGAAATAGTTGTTTATTTAACCAAAATTATTAACCGATTTAATTATTTCTTTTTTTGTGTTTTGGGTATATTATTGAATCGATGTTTCGGAAAAGTTTACAACCGAAAGCTCTTTTGAAAAACTCGCTCGCCGCGCTTCTTGTTTTAACCTTGAGCGGCGCGTATTGTCTTTTTTGCTGTCGGGAAATAAAAGCCGCGACAGCGGCAGAACATTGTCCTTTAAGTAAAACCACCCAAGCCGAACACTGCAAATTTTCAAAAAATAAAGCTTCCGAATCAGCGCCACTGGCAACGAGCATAAATTTATTCGAATGCTGCGGCTTAAAATTCAACTTTTTTGTCGCCAAGCTCGAAAAAAACCGGTTTCCGCAAGCCGCGCCGGCTTCAGCAAATAATTTTTTCATTTTTTTGCACGCGGAAAAACTCGAAAAAGCGGCGCGTGTTTCCGGTTTTGCCTATCGGGCGCCGGTTCGCGAAATGCGCGATTTACACGTCCGCAACTGCGTCTTCCGAATTTAGAAAACGATTTGTTCAAGTAACGCGAACTCTCATTTCCGAAAACAAACAACCCGAATTCTAAATTAGGAGAATAAAACAATGAAAAGGAAAGTAATTACAGCACTAACAGTCCTGTTTGCGCTCTGCCTGGCGTTCACGGTTTATGCGATAAACCAAAAAACCGTTTCGCCGAAAACAGCGGCGAAAGCGAATTGCTGCGCGAACAAAGACTCGTGCCCGATGAAAGACAAACAGGCGAACGCCGACAAGGCTTCGTGCTGCGATAAGGACGATTGCTGCTGCAAAGGCGACTCCTGCCCGATGAAAATGAACGGCGAAAAAAGTTCGGAAGGCAAAGACTGCTGCTGCAAAGACGGTTCGTGCCCGATGAAAAAGAACACGGAAAAACAAACCGCGAGCGTCGAGAAGCAAAATCTCACCGCCGCATCGCACAGCGTAAACTAATAATTTTCGGTTAACGAAAATTAGAAAAGGCAGTCGGAAACGACTGCCTTTTCGTTTATGTAAAACGAAGCGTGCGAAATTTAGTTCATGCGAAAATCCAAAATCGCTTCCAAAGCCGCGTCACGGTTCGCGCGATATGCTTCAAAGGTCGGGGGCACGTAGATTTGCGGCGCAATCCACGTTCGCTCGTCCATCGGAAAGGCGCTTTCCCAATAAAGGTCGGAAACGTTTGCCATAATTTTACTGTACGGCAGCACGAACGGGTCTTCTTCGCCGACGAAATTCGGGCTCGATCCCGTCGGCTCGCCGACGAACGTCGCGTTGGTCGAGCGCTCGAAATACGTCGCGGCGTTTTGGGCGGCGGAAAAAACGCGCCGACCGATGATGACAAAGAGTCGCCCGCGCCGGTTGATTTTCTCGTTTTTAATCAAGCCCTGAACGAGCGGCGTTAAAAGAAACGTGTTGCCGCCGTTGTTCCAGCGCATATCGATGACCAGTTTTTCGACGTCCGTTTCGTCGACGAACTTGAAAAGTCGCTCCGAAAAAGCGGCAAGCGATTCTTTCGGGTCGTTGCGCACGCTGTTGAATTGAAAATAAACGGTTTTCCGGTCGGCGAGATATTCGAACCAGTACGGCGCGCTCGCATTTTTTAAGTAAAGCGGCGCGGGCTGCGACAGCGTCTGCGCCAGATTAATCCACTTCTCGGGATTCGGTTTGACATTCCAGATATTCGGCTCGGTCGTGTCCGCCGCGATTGTCAGAACCTGCTCTTTGCCGTTTAAAAGACGCAGGCTGAGCGCGACCTTTTGCGCGTCGGGAATCAAGCCGAGCGCGTTCAGCAGCGAAAGATGGCGGAGGCGATAGGGCGCGACCTGTTTAATCCAGATTTCGTTGTCGCGCGCGATAATCGGCTCCAAGCCTTTGACCATCTCGGCGCTCGTCCGGTCGCCGAATTTCAGAACCTCGGCGCCGAGCAAATCCCTGTATTTCGGGTCGGCTGAGATAATAAACAAGCCTTCCTCAAAAAGATAGAACTGGACAGGCAAAGTCTGCACGAATTCCGGGCGGTTTCCGCCGAGCAGTCCGGTGTGACCGTCGCCGACCAGGCGCGTCAGTTTTGCGAATTCCACAATGATCTGCCCATCGGTCAGGTTCGGGATGGCGTCGTCTAATTTTTTGACGCCGGCAGTAAACTCTACCTCGCGCGCGCCGCGAAATTTCGCATAAGCCTTGCGCTTGACTTCGCGCGCGAGGAGCTGCAAATCGAACCGCCAGCCTTCTTCGCGCGACATTTTGCTCGCGTCGAGACTGCCGACCAATTTTTGGAATCGGGCGTCGCCGCGCAATGACCGTAAATCGGTGTCGGACTGGACGTGCGCGAGGTCGGGAAATCCCATCTCGAGCGATTTTTCGAGCCATTTCAATGCCTGTTCCTTTTCGCCCATCAAAGCGTAATTACAGGCGATATTGTAAGCCGCAGACGATGAAGGCGTGCCGCCGATTTCCAAAACCTTGTCATACGCTTTAATCGCGCCGGCATAGTTTTTACCGTTGTAATGAGCGTTTCCCAATTGATTCCAGTACCTCGCCTCGACGGGATTGATTTTGACGATTTTTTCCCACAAGGCGGCAGCTTCCGTCCATTGGCGGGCGTTGGTTTTAGCCTCCGCTTCGTTAAGCGTTTCGAGAAAAACCTCGGTTTGCGTTTTTTGAGCCGGTGTGTCCTGCGAACCGACGAAAATACAGAATGCCGCAAACACAACCGCAAGCCGGAATGGTTTGAGCGAAATATTCGCGCTTTTCATACAATTTCTCCTGTAATTGGTTTGATTGGACGTAAAATCCTGAAAGACTTTCTGACAAATACGCGCACCGCGTTTTAAAAGTTCCTCGGCGAGTGAAAAACCAGGCGGCTCTGTGCGGATGCTTTATCGAAGTTCGCGATTTACGATTTCGAATGGTGCGCGATTTTCGCTCGGCGAACAAAGAAAAATGGCTTGAACGACGAAAATAAATCTCGCGTTAAGCCACCTTTCTTGTTTGAGTTCTAACGAATGCCCTCGGCAGGATTTGAACCTGCAACCAACGGATTATGAGTCCGCTGCTCTAACCGTTGAGCTACAAGGGCAAAAGCCTTTTTAGTTTAGTAAAAAGTTTTTCTTTCGGCAAATGCCGCCAACAACTATCAGTAATTTCTCAAAAGCGGCTGAAAAATCACGCACTTTTTGATTTTTTCGATTCTTTGCGGCAGATTTCCGTCCAATCCCGCGCCGTGTTCGTTTGCCAGAATCGTCCGGATTTCGTCCTCGGGCTTATCGTGCAGGAGATTTTCCAGGACGAATAAATCCATATCGTCGAAATCGGCGATGCCGAGCGCGTTCGGGATGTTTTCGCCAAGCACGCGAGTTTGCGCCAAATCGAACGTCCAATCGAGAACTTTGTCGAGCGGTTCCGAATCGGGGAAGCGTTCCCTGACGAGCGAAAAAATTCGCTCGCGCCCGTCGACATTCATCAAGAGCGCGAGAAAAAACCGGTGCTCCGAATCGGTGATATAACTGCGCCGCCGCACGATTTCGTCCTGCCGGTCGAGGTTTTCAAAAACCGCCGGAAAAACATTGGCGCGTTCGCCGTGTCGTTCGCGGACAATTTCAATGAATTTATCGAGGCGATTTTCCGAAGCCGCAAGATTAAACAACTGGTCGAGCTGGTTCGAGCGCAGGTAGCCGCGAAGATTTGAAAGAATAGTGAAAGACGTTTGAAAATCGGAAGTTTTCAGCCAATCGGCGATAAACTCGTCCGTTCGCGGATGTTTCGCACGAATCAGAGCCGTCGCGCACTGCATTTTTTTCGTCGTGCCGGGTTCTTCGAAAAACGGGTCAATCGCCAGAAACGGTTTGTAATAGGCGAACTGCGGCAGGTACATCGGGCTTTTATGCGTCCGTACGACAATCGTCGCGCTGGGCTGTTCGAGATGAAAAAGCCCGTGAATGTACTGCTTTCCGGCGTTTATCGCCTGCACGTCACCGACCGTCAGAAGCTCGCACAATTTCAGGTTTATACTGCCCAGCTCGGTAAAAGTATTGATGGTTTCCGAACGGTCAAATTCGTACCAGCTATGGATGCTCGCGCCCAGAAGAACCTGAAACGCGCCGCAAAAAGCGTGCTGGTGAATGGCGGTCGTGCCTTCGAGCCAGAAATAAACGTCCACGTGAAACCGCGGACTGTTGTAGAGCGTAATCGGCGGGTCGCCGAATTTGCCGGACAAATCCTTCTGTTCGGGCAAAACCGTCTGCTGCATCGTCCATTCGATAACGTCCCACGCCGAAACTTTGGAGGGCAGATTCGCCGCTTTCAACGCGTTCGCCGCGATTTCCGGGAAAACCGTCTCGTCGTAATCTTTATCACGCCACAGAACTTCGATTTCCGCGCCGAGATTGTTAAATAATTCCATAAAACTTAAGTATTTTGATTAAAGTCGGTCGGTGGCGCGGGCGGCGCGACAAACGGTTTTTCTTCGGGTATTTTCGAAAGATAGCGCAAAATAAGAATACCGGCAACAAAGCTTAAAACTATACCGGCGATACCGATAGTAAAGACGGGAATATCTTCCTGCACCTGTGCCGGCGAATTTCCTCTGACAGTCATTACGATGGCGAGAATGAATACGATAACAATCGGCAGAATGATTTGTATTACAAACCCGACTCCAAAAGTAATCAATGCCCAGCCGACAGCGTTTCGTTCATAATCTTTAGCCGTTTTATAGGCGAAAATCGTGAATATTATTAAGAAGGCTAAACCTAAAATGTTTATCATAAATACCTCGCAAAGTTATCTTGATTCAGCTTGAAGTTCGATTATTGTCCGGTTTATTTTACAGAATCGAATTAAGAAGCGGAAATACAATTAAAATTGTTATAATCGGATAAATTTTCTGCATAATTGACATCTTTTTGCGAAGATTCCGCCATCAAACTTTTAATTTCGGGCTCTAATCTGATATATTTTGCCCAACTTCTATTCAAAATTCAAAATTCAGAGGGGAATAATTAATGAGTACTTCAATTGATGAACTGGAACCGAAAGGCGGCAGCGGCTTTTTCGGTCATCCGTGGGGACTTTCCACGCTTTTCTTCACAGAGATGTGGGAACGCTTCAGCTACTACGGGATGCGGGCGATTTTGTTTTTGTATATGACCGCAGAAGTCAGGAACGGCGGTCTCGGCTGGAGCGAAAAAGACGCGGGACCGATTTTCGGACTTTACGCCGCATCGGTTTATTTTCTGCCGCTGATCGGCGGATGGATTGCCGATAGATTTATCGGTGCGAAACGCGCCACGCTGATCGGCGGCATAATTATTATGTTCGGGCATTTTGCGCTCGCCGTCCCGACACTAACGTTTTTCTATATCGGCTTGGTTTTGGTCGCCGTTGGAACCGGCTTTTTAAAATCGAATATCAGCGCGATGGTCGGGCATCTCTACTCGAAAGACGATGTCAGGCGCGATGCCGGGTTTTCGATTTTTTATATGGGCATCAATCTCGGCGCGTTTATTTCGCCGCTGGTTTGCGGTTATCTTGCGCAAAACGAGGGATTTAAGCAAACAATCAGCGGTTGGGGAATAAATCCCGAAAGCAGTTGGCATTTCGGGTTTGCCGCCGCCGGTGTCGGAATGCTGTTCGGTATTATTCAATACCTTTTAGGCGCACGCAATTTGAAAGGTGTCGGCGAAGCGCCGTCGAGCAGTTCGACTTATGACAAAGCCGACAATCGGATGAGCTCCGCATATTTGATTCAAATGGCGGTCATCGCAGGAGCGGCGGCGGCGGCGATTATTGTTGTCGCTCTGACTTACGATCTTTCGACCGCGATTAAATACGCCGTCATTCCGGTCGTCGTCATTGCCGGTTTGGCAGCCGTAATCGCCACCGGAATGCAGGACGAGTTGACGAAAGACGACTGGAAACGCATCGGCGTGATTATGGTTTTGTTCACCTTTTCGACGATTTTCTGGATGGGTTTTGAACAAGCCAGCACGAGCTTGAACGCTTTTGCCGACAAATTAACGATTACGCGCATCGGCAGTTGGAACTTTGAACCTAGTTATCTGCAATCGGTCAATCCGATTATGATTATTATTTTCGCGCCGATTTTCGGTTGGATTTGGTTGACTCTCGGAAAACGCCAGCCGTCGGACGCGATAAAATTCGCCATCGGCTTGTTTTTCGGCGGTCTCGGTTTCATCGTCGTCGCGCTTGCTTCCTCAAGGCTCGGCGCGAATCCCGATGCGGTCGAAGCGAGCAAAGTTACCTTCTGGTGGCTCGTACTCGTCTATTTATGTCACACCATCGGCGAGCTTTGTCTGAGTCCGGTCGGTTTGAGTTCGATGACCAAGCTCGCGCCGTCGAAAATGGTCAGTTTAATGCTCGGTGTGTGGTTTCTGTCAATTTCGCTCGGCAATTATATCGCCGGTCAAATTGCTGGTGAATTTGTCGCCGATTCGGCGGTTCTGACCGGAATTTTCACGAAAGTCGCCGCGATTATGATTGGCGCAGGCGTTCTTTTAGCGGTGCTTTCGCCGTTCATCAAAAAACTTTATACCGAACCCGACGAAATGGTGCCGATGGAGCCGTAGTTTGCCGTGGGCGTTGAAAAAAGAGAATGCGAGGAATAAAGTCTTCGCATTCTTTTTTTGATTGATTAGCAGCGCAAAACCGGCAGAAACGCTCATGCCGCCGTTATTGAATAATGCCCGAAAGCTGTTTTATCTTTTCATTTAAAGTACTTATAAACGATTAAACTTTATTCATAACCGGCATCTTTTTGCGAAGATTCCGACATCGAACTTTTAATTTCGGGCTTTAATCTGCTATATTTTGCCCAACTTCTTTTCAAAAAAATTCAAAATTCAAAGGGGAATAATCAATGAGTGCAAATGCAGCAACATTTGAAAGTGTCGGTACGGTAGCCGAAACCGGCAAACATCCGAAGGGGCTTTACGTTCTTTTCGGGACGGAGATGTGGGAGCGGTTCAGTTTTTACTCGATGCTCGCGCTTTTTACGCTTTACCTGCGCGACCCTGCGGAAGGTTTCGGCTGGACGGCGACGCAAGCCACCTCGCTTTACGCCAATTATTTAATGTTCGTTTACGCCAGCCCGCTCATCGGCGGATTGATTGCCGACAAAATCACGGGTTATCGAAAAGCGGTCATAATCGGCGGTTTTTTCTTTATGGCGGGACACGGTCTGCTTTCGGTTCCGGCGATTTGGGCGGTTTACGCCGCGCTGACCTGTCTGGTTATCGGCAACGGCTTTTTTAAACCGAACGTTTCAACGATGGTCGGAAACCTTTATCCCGAAGGAAGTCATCTGAAAGACCGCGCCTATAACATTTTTTATATGGGCATCAATATCGGCGCGTGGCTTGCGCCGATTGTCATGGAAATCGTTAAAGCGTATTTCGGCTTTCACGTTGCGTTTGCGGTCGCCGCTTTCGGAATGTTGATTTCGGTCGGAATTTTGTGGTATTTCAAAAACTCTGTCGAAACCCCGAATAAAAATCCGTCGAGCGATGCCGAACAAGCGGCAGACACCGCCGCGACGGCAGTTGACGCGCCGCCGCACGGCATCAGCAATCAGGACGAAGGCGGGCATACGGCGGCAAATAATGCTCGCCAGGCATTGATGGATGCCGTACCCGACTGGAAAAGAATTATGGCGCTGATTGTCATTTTTCTAATCGTCATCGTTTTCTGGATGGTTTTTCACCAAAACGGCTCGACGCTGACATACTGGGCGGACGACAACACGGCTTGGAGCGTTTCGGGAACGATTTCAAATTCAATCAATCCGTTCTGGATTATCGTGCTGACATTTCCGCTCGTCTGGTTCTGGGGATTTTTGGACAAACGCGGAAAAGAGCCTTCGACACCGACCAAAATGGCAATCGGCATGACACTGACCGGACTTTCATTCTTTGTCCTTTATTTCGCCGCCATGCAGGGCGAAAACTTCAAACCCGGCGCGGGCGAGCTGGCGAACGGCTCATTCAGAATCAACGAGCGGGTTGTCAATAATCTCGTGGCTGACGGCGTTCCGCAAGACGTTTTGAACAAATTGATGGCGGCAAAAGACGGGGATAATAAAAATCTCGTTAATGATGTCAAATTTTCGGCGAAAGAAGACGAAAAGACAAAAATAAAAATCTCGGGTGAGCAGGGTTTCATCGACACAATCAATAAAGTCGCGCCGGGTGCGGGAACGCAGTATCGAGAAGCATTTCTGCAGCGCTCGTATCTTTTTCAGGTTTCGCCGTTTTGGCTTCTTCTGGCTTATGCGATTATTTCGCTCGGCGAGCTGATGCTTTCGCCGATGGGTTTGTCGCTCGTTTCAAAAGTCGCGCCGATTAGAATGCGCGGGCTGATGATGGGCGGCTGGTTTGTCGCCACGGCAATCGGCAACAAGCTGACGATGATCGGAATTTACTGGAGCATCTGGTATCAATCGAGTTTCTTTATCATACTCGGTTCGATGGCGCTCGTCATGGCGGTCGTGTTGTTCTTACTGCTCAAACCGCTCAAAAAGGCAATGCCCGGCGTTTAACTCGTAAGGCAAAAAGTAAAAGAAAAAAAGGCAAAAGTTTTTCATGACTTTTGCCTTTTCTCTTTTGAAAAATTAATTTTCTCATCGGAAGAAATTTCCGCGCCGCGCTGCTGGATTGAATGAACATGGAATTTTTCGTCCGGCGAGGGAAAATCGTTCCGGTAATGCCCGCCGCGCGATTCTTCGCGCCACAGCGCGGCGGTCGCGACCAGGCGGGCGAGCGTCACGAAATTGCGCGACGAAACGCTCAAATTAGCCTGCGAGATTTGCTCGAATTCTTTTAACGCTCTTTGCAAAGAATCCTTATCGCGCAAAATCCCGACGCGTTCCCACATCACGCGCTTGACGCGCTTTTTAACGGCAGTCGAAATTTCGGAAGATTGGGATTTGGGATTTGGGATTCGGTCTTCGTTTTTTTCTAATTCGTAATTCGTAATTCGTAATTCGTAATTGTCGGCGAAAGCCGACGCGCCGGCGCGCGCGCCGAAAACCAAGCCTTCGAGCAAGGAGTTCGACGCCAGACGATTTGCGCCGTGAACGCCCGTGCAGGTCACTTCGCCCGCCGCGTAAAGACCGGCAAGCGTCGAACGACCGTCTAAATCCGTGCGGATTCCGCCCATGCAGTAATGCGACGCGGGCGAGACGGGCAGTAAATCGGTCGCGATATTCAGCCCGTAAAACTTGCAGGTTTCATAAATTTTCGGGAATCTTTCATGCAGGAAATCTTCCGCGAGCGCGGTCATATCGAGAAAAACGCTGCGCGTGCCCGTCCGCCGCATCTCGGCGACAATCGAGCGCGAAACGATGTCGCGCGGCGCCAGTTCGAGCCGTTCGTCGTAATTTCCCATAAACCGCTCGCCGAATTTGTTGCGTAAAATTCCGCCCTCGCCGCGCATCGCTTCCGAGAGCAGAAAGCGCGGCGCGTTTTCCAGGCTCAAAGCCGTCGGGTGAAACTGTATAAATTCCATATCAGCCATTTCCGCGCCCGCAAAATAAGCCATCGCCATGCCGTCGCCGGTCGCCACCGGCGGATTTGTCGTATGCTGGTAAAGCTGTCCCGCGCCGCCCGTGCAGAGAATCACGGCGCGCGCAAAAATCTCGCGCGGCGCGCGCAGGATAGGGTCGAGAAAGCGCACGCCGATGCATCTGCCAGCATTGACAATCAGGCTTTCCGTATTGGCAAACGGCATCAGAACGATTTTTTTCTCCCGGGCGGCGCGGGCTATCAGCGCGCGGACGATTTCCTTGCCGGTCGAATCGCCGTGCGCGTGCAGAATCCGGCGGCGCGAGTGCGCGGCTTCCTGCGTGAAAACCAGCTTTCCGCCTTCGCGGTCAAACTCGGTTCCCCATTCCATTAGCTGCTTGATGTAGCGCGTGCCTTCCGTAACGAGCGTTTCGACGGCTTGCGTGTCACACAGTCCCGCACCCGCGACGAGCGTATCTTCTTCGTGAAGCTCGGCATTATCGTCGTCCGAAAGCACGACCGCGACGCCGCCCTGCGCGTATTCGGTGTTCGATTCGCTCGCCTTGTCTTTTGTTAAAACCGTCACGCTCGCGCCCGATTTCGCCAATTCAATCGACGCGCGAAGCCCCGCCACACCGCTGCCGATGACGATAAAATCAGTTTCCAAAGCCATAAAAAAACTTTAGCAATATCTTGTTTTAATGTCTAAATTCCGCTCTTATTTTATTTTTTCCGATTTCCTGTTGACATCTACGAAAAACTTCGTATATGATACTTCTACGAAAACCTTCGTAATGAAAAATATTATGAAAATCATCTTCGCAACAGTTTTGATTTCTCTTTTTCTGGCTTCGGCTTGCTCCGCTCAAAAGAATGCTTCATCCGATAATTCAGCCGGCGCAAAGCAGGAAAAAACCGGCGCCAAACAAAACGACGATTTACAAAAGCAAATCGCGCAGATTGCTTCGGAAGCGCAGGCAAGGGTCGGCGTCAGGGCGGAAATCCTTGAAACCGGCGAATCGGTTTCACTAAAAGAAGCCGAGCAATTTCCGATGCAGAGCGTTTATAAACTGCCTATCGGAATGGCGGTTTTACGCCGGGTTGACGAAGGAAAAATAAAGCTCGACCAGACGGTGAAAGTCAAAAAGAGCGATTTTGCGCTTGCCGGGCAATACAGTCCGATTCGCGACAAAAATCCGGACGGTACCGAGTTAACGGTCGAAAAACTGCTCGAATTTGCGGTTTCGGAAAGCGACGGCACGGCGTCGGACGTGCTGCTCGATTTGGTCGGTGTCGCGGCAATGAAAGAATATCTTGACGGACTCGGGATTAAAAACATCGTCGTGCTCAACCGCGAAAAGGAAATCGGCAAGGACTGGGAAACGCAATATAAAAACTGGGCAGCGCCCGCCGGCGCGGTCGCGCTCCTGCGTGCTTTGCAGGAAGGTCGGAGCGGACTATCGGAAGCGAGCCGCGCGTTAATTTTGAAATTAATGACGCAAACGCCGCGCGGCGCGAAACGCTTGAAAGGACTGCTTCCCGCGGAAGCGATTGTCGCGCATAAAACCGGCACTTCCGGCACGCGCGGCGGGGTCGCAGCGGCGATCAACGATATTGGAATCATCACTTTGCCGAACGGAAAACACCTGGCAATCGCGGTTTTTGTTTCGGATTCGCGGGCGGACGAAAAAACGCGCGAGCTGGTGATTGCAAAAATCGCGCGCGCCGCGTGGGACAATTGGAGCAGATAGATTTTTTATGATGAGCAAGTCAAATAAACCGACAGCTGCCGAGCTTGAGATTTTAAGCGTTCTCTGGGAGCGCAAGGAAGCGACCGTCCGCGAGATTTACGAAGTTTTGAGCGCGCGCAGTAAACCGATGGTTTACACGACCGTTTTGAAATTGCTGCAAATAATGGACGAAAAAGGTCTGGTCGAGCGCGATAAGCAAGCCAAAGCGCACGTTTACCGCGCCCGCCAGCCGCAAGTCGAAACGCAGAAAAATCTTGTCTCCGACCTTTTGGAAAAAGCGTTTCGCGGCTCGGCTTTAAAGCTCGTCCAGCACATTCTGGAAACGAAACCCGCAAGCGCCGAAGAACTGTCGGAAATCCGCCGCCTTATCAACGAAGCGGAAGAAAACCTGGAGAATTAAATGAACTGGCACGCACTTTTAAACAATTCAATCATCGAGACCTTAGGCTGGACGCTGCTTCATTCACTCTGGCAAATCGCGCTCGTGGCGCTTGTTTTGTTTGCCGTTTTGCAATTTCTGCGCCGGTTTTCGGCGCGCGTACGCTACACGGCAGCGGTGTCTGCACTTGTTTTGGCGACTCTTTTGCCGGTCGTAACCTTTGTGCAGCTTTCGCGAACCGCGCGTTCAATTTCTCTCCAAGCCGCTAATTGGCGGGCAGATTCAGGCGGGCAAATTCCGAACGATTTGCGGCGCGCGGAAGATTTTTCAAATTCGGGCAAACCAAAGATTGAAACGGCTCAGGCGAATAATAAAAATTCGCCCGGCACAATCGAGAATCTGCAAAACTTCTTCAACGAAAATTTTACCGCTTTGCTGCCCTTTATCGTCGGTTTGTGGCTGGCGGGCGTCGCGTTTTTCGGCGTCCGGCTCGGCGGGGGCGTCTGGCAGCTGCATCTTTATAAAACGCGCGAAATCAGCGCGCCCGCGACGGCTTGGCAGGAAAGATTCGGCGTGCTTTGCGAACGGCTTAAAATCACACAGACGGTAAAGCTTTTGCGCTCGAATCTGATTGAGACACCGATTGTCGTCGGCTGGCTGAAACCGGTGATTATCATTCCGGCGAGCGTTTTTCTGCAAATCACGCCGCACGAGCTGGAAACGATTATCGCGCACGAGCTGGCGCATATTCGCCGCTGGGACGCGTTGGTCAATTTTGCGCAAAACCTGTTGGAAATTTTGTTTTTCTATCACCCGTGCGTGTGGTGGATTTCCGGCGCGATTCGCCGGGAGCGCGAGTTTGCGGCGGACGCATCGGTCGTGGAAATTTTTGAAAACTCCCGCATTGTGTATGCCAAGGCTTTGGCTAATTTAGAGGAAATTCGCATCCGTGCGAATCAAACATTGCCGCGCTACGCGACGGCGGCAAACGGAGGTAATTTAATGCAAAGAATATCTGTAATTCTACAAAAAAATACCGGGATAAAAAGAAGCGCGTCTGCTTGGTCGGCTGGATTTGCTATGCTCTTAATCCCGGCAGTTTTGTTAGCTGTATTGTCGTTTAATCAATCGGCGGTTGTCAATGCGCAAAAACAGCGCGGCGCGAAAAAACTGGCAGTCGGGTTCGTCTCGATTCCGCCGATCGACCGGACGGCGAATCCGCCGAAAGACTCGGACGCGACCATGCGCCTGTTAATCGAAAAGCTGAAATCACACAAAGTTCCGGCAATCGGATTCCTTCAGGGCAGCATGGTTTCGGACGGCGAAAAACTGTTCCCGGTGCGCGCAAACATCGTGCGGTTGTGGCGCGACGCCGGTTTTGAAATCGGCATCGGAAACTTCAAACACGTCTGGTTTTACGATACGCCGTATGACGATTATGTCGCGGCGGTCGAAAAAAACGAGCAGGTTGCGCGAAAAATCCTGGCGGAAAAAAATCTTTCCCTAAAATATTTCAGCTATCCTTTCCTGAACACCGGCAAATCGGCTGACGACCGCGCGCGGTTCGAAAAATGGTTGTCGGACAAAGGCTTAACGCCCGTAAAATACACAATCGACAATAGCGAATGGATGTATTCCTACGCTTATGACACGGCACGAAACGATAACGACATCTCGACGATGAACGAAGTGCGCGTCTCGTTCGTCCGGTATATGGCGGAAATGTTCGACCATTACGAAGCCTATTCGCAGGAAATGTTCGGTCGCCAAATCGCGCAGACGCTTGTTTTAACGCCGAGTCGTCTGATTACGGATTCGGCGGACGAGCTTTTCGGAATGATTGAAAAACGCGGCTACCGGTTCGTTTCGATGGACGAAGCCTTACGGGATGAAGCCTATCAAAAACCGGAAAGCTTCTACGGCAAATCCGGCATTTCGTGGTTTGAACGCTGGCAGATGGCGGACGGCAAAGCATTGCGCGCCGAACCGAAAGTCAGCGACGAAGTGCAGAAAATCTGGGACGAGAAAAAACCGGCAAAGTAACCGGCACGGCAGCCGGTAAAGTAAACAAAAGCCCGTCTGATTTTTCAAACGGGCTTTTGTTTATTTTTCGGTTAATTCGACTCTGACCGGTTTTTTGGTTACGTCCTGCGCCAACTGAACGACTTCCGCCATCTTCCCTTTCGGGACGGTTCCGCGCAAAGTCAGCGGCGTGGTCGAAACATCGACCGATACCTGGTTGAAACCCTTTTTTCTTAATTCCGCTTCTATTTTCGCCGCACTGCCCGGAGAATCGGCTGAAATAAAATTGCTATTGACGATTGAAGCAGTTTGCCGGTCGCGAATAAGTTTCGGTTTTTCAAAATTTTCGAGCAGCTTCCAGAAAATTATCAGGCTTCCGTCCGCGTCTTTGCGCTGAACTCGGAAAGCGACCAGCGCGTCGGCTTCGTCGTAGCTGATTGCCCGCACGACGTATGAATGCCCGGCAACCGCCGGAAGATTGTTTTTGTAAGCAATGCCGCCGGTTTGAAAACCGCGTCCTTTCGTGTTCTCGATGCGCGCTTTCGACTCTTCGAGCGGCGGCTGGTAACTTGCTAAAAATTCAACCGCCTTTGTTTTTTCATCGATATTCGCCAGCGGAATTTCGCCCAAATCCGTCAGAAAGCCGTAGCTTGCGCCGTAGAAGCCGACGCTCAGGAGATTTTGGTCAAGACCGATTTGCGGAATCGAGTCGTAGCTGTGCGATGCGCTGGTAAACGAGTAGAACGCGCCGCCGCCGCGAACTTTGAAAACGTCTTTGTCATATTTTTCGCGCGGCAGCAGACGAAAAACGTTAACGCCCTGAGCCAGGGCGGCAGACAAATCCGCGCTTTCGGGCTGCAGAATTATTTTTTCGAGCTTTTCGGCGTCGGATTTTATCGCCTCGATTTTTTGCTTGAGACCGGCAAACTCTTCGAGCGCCTGTTCGTGTGTTTGCGCTGACGCGGCGCAAACGAAAACACAGAGCCAACCGGAGAGTAAAAAAACACGCATAAAAGTTTTCCTCCAAAAATGAAAATGCTTTGATTTGCCAGCCCTTACGGCTTAAGCATATCAAAGCACTTAAATTTAAAGCAATAAAAATTTTAGGCGGACGGAATGGTCAGTTCCTGACCGGGATAAATTTTATCGGGGTCGCTGATTTTGTCGCGGTTGGCTTCAAAAATCTGCTGCCAGCTGACGCCGTGTTTTGAACCGATTTTGCTCAGGCTGTCGCCCGATTGAACGGTGTATGTGTTTTGCGCCGCTTCCGGTGCTGAAACGTTCAGAACAAGATCGCCCGAGCGATAATCCGGGTCAAGTCGTCCGTATTCGTCCCAGAGATGTTGTTTGACTTCGGCGCTCGGCGCTGAGCCTTCGATTTTGATAAAACCGTCGCCTTCAGTAACATTTAAGCCCGAAATGCCGGATGAATTCGCCAAATCAATTAATGACTGATATTTTTCCTGTAAAGACATTTTTTAGTTCCCTCCTTTTTTATTTCTCGGTTACCTGATTTTCAACCGGCTTGCCGCCATTGGCTTCCTGAACAGTCTGCATCAGTTCACCCATTTTGCCTTTCGCGACCGTTCCGCGAATCGCTATTTTCGGTCCCGAAGTGTCAACCGTCACGTCGTTAAAGCCTTTTGCTTTCAAAGCCGATTCGATTTTTCCTTTCAAATTCGGGTCGACCGTCGCCGATTCGTTTGTTTTCGTCACCGCCGTCGGCGACGGGGTCGCGGTCGTTTTATTGGCATTCGCGTTCGCGTCGCCTTTGCCGCAGCCGGCGGCTAAAAAAAGAAAAACTGACAAACATAAAACTACTAAAAGTTTAATTCTCATTATTTCCTCCTGAAATTCCTTGTTCTTTTTGTAAAATCGAAATCAAAATTCGCCCGATTTCGATACTTTAAAAAGCTTCCAAAATCTTTCCGATTCCGGAAACCGTCTAACCAATAAGGGGCTTGTGTTGTAGTTTATACTATTTTCCAAAAATTTCTAGTTAAACTCATGAAAAAAAATCTCTTCGGCGATGCGTCTCGCGACCTCGTAGGAATTCAGTTCGGGCTTGATAATAAAGTGCCAGTCGGCGAGGCAGTAAACCTGCTCTCTCTCCTTAAAAAGCTTGAGCGCTTCGCGTTTATTGCGCGCCAGCGGGCGGACGCGTTTCGAGGCGGAAATATTGAGCCAGCAATGCTCGAAACTCGATTCCAGCCAGACGGTCGTAAATCCGTTCGCTTTTATCAGGCGGCGATTTTCCTCAATCGTCCACGCGCCGCCGCCGAGCGCGATAATGCGCGCGCCCATTTCGAGGACGCGGCGTAAGGTCGCGGTTTCGATTTGCCGAAATTTTTCGATTCCTTCCTGCTCGATAATTTCGGCAATCGTCAGGTGCTCGGTTTCGACAATCACCGCGTCCAGATCAATCCGCTCGCATTCCAGAAGATGCGCCAGATGCCGGGCAACCGTCGATTTGCCGACGCCCATAAATCCCGTCAAAATTATGCGGTTTTCAGTATTCATTAAGAATTTTCACCACCCTTGAACACAGTGAGCGCCGCAGAGTCTTAAATAGTAGTTTTTGTTCTGCGGTGGTCGCTCGTCTGTTCTGCGGCGGCGGTCAATTATTGTCCCACACTTTTCAAGGTTTCAAAAAATGCGGGAAACGAAACCGCCGCGCATTCGGCGTCCGCGATTTCGGTTTCGCCCGTCGCAAAAAGCGCCGCCACCGCAAAAGCCATCGCGATGCGGTGGTCGCCGAACGAATCGACGCGCGCGCCTTTTAGCTGCGATTTCGCAACCCGAAAACCGTCTTCGAATTCTTCGACCTCGGCATTCATTTTGCGCAGATTTTCGACCACCGATTTGATGCGGTCGGATTCTTTGACGCGCAGTTCCGACGCTTCGCGGATTTCCAGACCGCCTTCGATTTGCGTTCCGAAAACCGCCAGAATCGGGATTTCGTCAATCAGGTTCGCGATAATTTTGCCGCGCAGAATGTTTGTCGAGCGTTTCGGCTTTAACTCGCCGCCCGAAACGCGCAAATCGCCGATCGGCTCATTGCCGATTTCCCGCAAGTTCAAAATCTCGATACGAGCGCCGAAATTTTGCAGAACTTCGACCACGGCGTTGCGCGTCGGGTTCAAACCGACGTTCGGTAAAACGATTTCCGAATCTTTCAAACAAGCCGCCGCGACGAGAAAAAACGCGGCGGAAGAAACGTCCGACGGCACGAGCAAATCCCTGGCGGTCAATTCCGCGTCGCCCGCAACCGTAATCAGCTTGCCGTCTTCGCGTTTCGTTTCCTCAACCGCCGCGCCGAACCAGCGCAGCATTCTTTCCGTGTGGTCGCGCGTCGGCGTTTTTTCGAGCACGGAAGTTTTGCCGTCCGCATTCAAGCCCGCGAGTAAAACGCAGGATTTGACCTGCGCCGATGCGATTTTCGGCTCAAACGAAACGGCGCGCAGCGGATTTCGCCCGAAGATTTTCAAAGGCGCGTGGTTTTCGGTCGCTTCCAGACGGGCGTTCATTTCCGACAGCGGCTCGATAACGCGCCGCATCGGGCGTTTCGAGAGGCTTTCGTCGCCGGTTAAAACCGAGTCAAAGCGCTGTCCCGCCAAAACGCCCGCCAGAAGGCGCATCGTCGTTCCCGAATTCCCGCAATCGAGCGGATTTTCAGACTTTTGAAAGCCGGTTTTGCCGACGCCTTCGATTGAAACGGTCAGGTTTTCGCGCTCGATTCGCACGCCGAGCTGTGCCAGGCAGAAAAGCGTCGAAGCGCAGTCGGCGCTCGTCGCAAAGTTTTCGATTCGCGTTTCGCCTTTTGCGAGCGCCGAAAACAGCGCGGCGCGGTGCGAGATGGATTTGTCGCCGGGTAAATTTATCGTCCCGCTCAATTTGCGGGCAGGTTGTATTTTCATAAACAAAAAATTGATTATAATGGCGAATGATGCCGCCGCTCAAACTCCATCTGAAAACTGCTCTGCTCGCCTCGGCGGTCGCGCTCGTTTTGCTGCTCATTTCGTTTCTCGTCATCAGCGCCAACATCGCGTCGCAGATTCAGTCCGAACAAAAGGAACTCGCGCAGTTGCAGGCGGAAAACCTGGCGAAAAATCTGTCGCTTTTTCCCGACCAATCCGGCGAAGAAGACTTGCAGCAGTTGATGAATCTCGTCAGCGGCTCGCGTCCGAATCTGGTCACGGCGCGCGTCTGGAAACTGGAAAACGGCGATTTTATCGAACAAGCCGCGTCCGACGACAGCCTGCCGCCCGAAACGATTCCGGCGGAAACCCGCGTCGCTTTGCTCGACAACCGGCAGTCGCAGACTTTCAATCGCCAGCCAGCCGATTCAAACGATTCGCTGTTTCGGATTTTCGCGCCGGTCGTCGTTAAAAACAAGGTGACGGGCGCGGTCGAAGTCGTCGAACGGCTCGACACGGTTTCGACCATCGTTTTGCGCTACGCCGCGAACCTCATATGGATTGCGCTCGCGACGATTATTTTGATGACCGGCGCGTTTTACCTGCTGTTTCAAAATCTGGTTTATCTGCCGCTCGAAAAGCTTCTGTCGGCGATGGAAAAGGCGAAAACCGGCAATCTGTCGGCGGAAATCGCCGAGAAAATCAAGCAGGACGAGTTCGGTCAGCTTTCGGCGAACTTTAATTCGATGATGACGCAAATCCGCGAAATGACCGCCGAACGCGAGCATCGAAACGAGATTTTGCAGGACAAAGTCAGCGAAGCGACCGCCGAATTGCTCCAAAAAAACGAACAGCTCGAAACCGCTAATCTCGAACTTTTCCGCACGGCGCGAAAGATGACCGAAATGGAGCGCCTGGCGGCTGCCGGGCAAACCGCCGCGCAATTCGCGCACGAAGTCGGGACGCCCTTAAATCTCATCAGCGGTCACGTCCAGCTTCTCGAAACTTCGCTTGCCGCCGACTCCAAAGAAGCGAGCCGCCTGCAAACCATCAACGCGCAAATCGCGCGCATCGAGCAAATCGTCCGCGAAATGCTCGACCGCACGCGCTTCGGCGTCGGGCGCCACGTTTCATTGAATTTAAACGATTCGCTGCAAAAGATTTTCGATGCGATCGAGCCGACGCTCATAGAAAATAAAGTTGAATTAATAATCAATTCAGCCGAAAATCTGCCGCCGGTTTCGGGCGACGCAAATCGCCTGCAGCAGGTTTTCCTGAACCTCGTCAACAACGCGCTCGACGCGATGCCGGCGGGCGGCAAATTAGAAATTTCAACCTTTTCAGATAAAAACAAAGTGACGGTCGAATTCGCCGACAACGGCGTCGGGATGAGCGCGGAAACGAGCGCGAAAATCTTTCAGCCGCTTTTTACGACCAAAGAGCGCGGGCGCGGAACGGGTTTGGGGCTCGTCGTCGTCAAACAGATTTTGCAGGAACACGAAGCCGAAATCACGGTCGAAAGCGCGCCCGGCAAAGGCACGACGTTTCATTTAGCATTTAACATTGACCGGTTACCGCAGGCTTAAGGCTGACGGGCAAAATTTTATAAATATTCTTAATGTCCATTTTTTTGGTGCTATACTTTGCAATGTCTCAATCTGATTGTTCCGGAAAAATCGAACCAATGAATGTAATAGAAACAGAAAGATTAATTCTCAGACAGCTGACCGTCGCAGATGCGGAAGATTTATACAGTATTTACTCTAACCCTCTAACAATGCGGTTTATGGGAAACAGCGCGGCTTCGGTTGAAGAAATGGGCGGTAATATCCAAAAACATATCGAAAATTATTACAATCTCTATGGCTTTGGATTATGGGCTGCCGTCCTCAGAGAAAACAACCGTTTGATTGGCAGATGCGGATTATTGTATCAAGAGATTGACGGCACAAAAGATTTAGAATTAGCTTACCTGCTCGATTGCCAATATTGGGGCAAAGGTCTGGCTACCGAAGCGGCTCAATCAATCGTCAGGATTGGATTTGATAGATATAAATTTAATCGGATAATTGCCGTTATCAATCCACAGAATACGGCTTCTATTCGGGTGGCTGAAAAAGTCGGAATGAATTATGAAAGAGAAATACCAAACTTCAAAGACTTTGGTCCTGTTTCCCTTTACGCACTTAACTCTTAAACTCGTTAAAACTTCTACAAATGAACATGATAGATGTTTAGGTAAAAACGTTGTCGAAGCAATCAACGGCTCTTGATTTGCTCGCGCAGAAGTTTTTCAAGGAGCCGGATTTGCTGCTGCTGCATTTCGACTAATTCCGCCCATTTCTGCTCGCGCAGCTCGTCGAGTTTTTCCTGAATCGCGCAGATTTCAAGCTCCGCTTTTAAGTTTATCTCGTAATCGTGCTCGGAGGTTTGGCGATCTTTCACTGCCTGCCGGTTTTGCGACATCATGATTATCGGCGCCTGGATGGCGGCGAGCATCGACAGGAAAAGATTCAGCAAAATATAAGGATACGGGTCAAATCCGCGATTGAGCAGAATAAGTGAATTCAAAATAACCCAGCCGATTAAGACCGTCGCAAAAATGATGATAAACGTCCACGAACCGCCGAACGCGGCGACTTTATCGGCAATCCGCTCGCCGAACGTGCGCTCGTCGTCCGCCGTCCGGTTGACGTTGCGCGCAATCTGCCCGCGATGAATCAGCGATTCGACAATCTTTTTTTCCCGTTCGTTTAAGCTGTCCCATTCGCGCTTTAAAAATTTAATTGCCAACTGTTTCGCTCTTTCCGTCATATTTAGTATCCTCACAAAGACCTGATAATCGCAAACTTCGTTCCAGCCGTCATAATCTTGCCGTAATCTTTTAATTTTATTTAGTTTAACTAGGTTTCCGGCGAAGTAAAACAGCGTGGCGTTTTGGAGGCGCAGGCTAAAGCGCCACACGCCCGGACTGCTTTAAAACGAGATAAGTTTAATTATTATTTAATTTCGCTCCGGCACCCGGATTGCTCTAAATCCTCTTGTGCCCGGATTTATTCAACTTTTATATTTTTGAAAATTTATACGAATGACAAATTTACAATCCCCCGTCTTTTACGCGCCGAACGGCAAACGCTGGAAAAGAACGCGGATTTTCGCGCTTTCCCTTTCCGGCTTTATCGTCGTCTTGACCGGCATTTTCTTTTTCAGTCTTTACGTGACGCCTTTTCTGCCGTCGTTCAGCATTCGCGCCAAGCCGATTGTCTCGCAAAATAACTCTTCGCAATCATCGGAAAACGCGGATTCAAGCGAAATGCCGCCCCGGTTTGAATCGAATCCGGCGACGACGACCAACGAAAATCGCCCGACAACCGTCGGCTTTTACGTCAATTGGGACGATACCAGTTACGCTTCGCTGAAACGCAACATCGACAAAATCGACTGGTTTTCGCCCGAATGGATTCGACTACAGGACGGCGAAGACCCGCTCGTTCTGGATTTCGACGCGAAGGCTTTGGATTTGATTCACAAAGAAAAACCGGGGATGCCGATTCTGCCGCTCGTGCAAAATTACAAAAACGAAATCTGGAATCCGCAAATCTTAGCGCGGGCAGTCGCGACCGAATCATCACGCCGGAAATTGATTGACGCGCTCGCAAAAACGGTCGAAGACAATAAATTCGCGGGTTTGACGATTGACCTCGAAGAAGTGCCGCCGAAATCTCAAAATAATCTTTTCGATTTTATGAAAGCGCTCTACGAAACGTTTCACGCGCGCGGACTGCTGGTCGCGCAAACCGTGCCGTTCGATAACCCGGATTGGAATTACAAGGCTTACGCCGATTTTTCCGATTACCTGATGCTGATGGCGTACGACGAGCATTGGGAGAGCGGACAAGCCGGCGCGATTTCGTCACAAAACTGGTTCGAGCAAATCTTAGCCAAACGAATGAAGGAATTAAACCCACAGAAAACAATCGTCTGCATCGGGAATTACGGCTACGACTGGTCGAACAAGGAAAAGGAAGCGACCGAAAGCTCGTTTCAGGAATCGGTTCTCTCGGCGCGCGACTCGGAAGCGAAAATCAATTTCGACCCCGTTTCACAAAACCCCTATTTCAGTTACGACGAGGACGACGGCTCGCACCATACGGTCTGGTTTCTCGACGCGGTGACGGCTTTTAACCAGATTCAGGCGTCCGAAAAATTCAAGCCGTTCGGCTTCGCGCTGTGGCGTCTCGGTTCGGAAGACCCGAGTTTATGGGAAGTTTTCGGCGGCAATAGCACGACAAACCCGAATATCGAAAATCTGAAGACGATTCGCTACGGTTACGACATCGATTTCGAAGGCATCGGCGAAATCCTGCAGGTGATTGCCGAACCGCAGGACGGCAGCCGCATTTTCAAATTCAACGAACGCGGCGCGATTGCGCGCGAAACTTATACGGCGACGCCGTCGAGCTACGTCATTCAGCGCACGGGCGACCATCCCGGACTCGTCGCTTTGACTTTCGACGACGGACCCGACCCGGATTGGACGCCGAAAATTCTCGACGAATTAAAGCGCGAAAACGTTCCGGCGACGTTTTTCGTGGTCGGCAGCTACGGGCAGGAAAATCCCGGTTTGATAAAACGAATTGTCACGGAAGGTCACGATATCGGCAATCATTCGTTCACGCACCCGAATTTGGGCGAAATTCCGAACGGCGTGACGACGGTCGAAATCAACGCCACGCAGCGGCTCATTCAATCCTTGACGGGTCGCTCGACGACGCTTTTCCGCGCCCCGTATTTCGGCGACGCCGAGCCGCAGACGCCCGACGAGGTCGAGCCGATTGTCGAGGCGAAACGGCTCGGTTACATCACGGTCGGGCTGCACGTTGACCCGGACGACTGGCAGACGCCGGGCACGGACGAAATCGTCGAACGAACGGTTGACGGCGTGACGAATCAAACGACGGACGAAGACGTGCGCGGGCAGGTCGTGCTGCTGCACGACGGCGGCGGCGACCGCAGCGAGACGCTCGCCGCGCTGCCGCGAATTATCGAAACGCTGCGCGCCAAAGGCTACCGGTTCGTCACCGTCTCGCAGCTCGCCGGGCTGCCGCAGGAAAAAACGATGCCGTTTGTCGCCCAAAACGAGCAGATGATGACCCGCGCCGACAATGTCGCGTTTTCGATGTTCTGGTTTTTCAATAAAACGATGAAATGGCTTTTCTGGCTCGGAATTATCCTGGGAACGGCACGGCTTTTGTTTATCGTACTGCTGGTTTTGCGAAACCGTTTTCGCAAAACCAAAACGGTTTCAGACGCTTCGTTTCAACCGTTCGTGTCGGTCATCGTGCCGGCTTTTAACGAGGAAAAAGTCATCGTCAAAACCTTAAAAAGTCTTTTGAATTCAAACTATCCGAACTTTGAAATTCTGGTCGTCGACGACGGCTCGACCGATGACACAAGCCGCATCGTCGCCGAAAAGTTCGGCGGCGAGCCGAAAGTTCAGCTTTTCACGCTCGCCAACAGCGGCAAGGCAAACGCGCTGAATTACGGCTTGAAACACGCGAAGGGCGAAATCATTATCGGCTTGGACGCCGACACGATTTTCGCGCCGCAGACGATTTGCGAGCTTGCCCGAGAGTTCGCCGATAAAGAAGTCGGCGCGGCTGCCGGCAACGCCAAGGTCGGCAACCGCCTGAATATGATAACGCGCTGGCAGGCGCTCGAATACATTACGTCGCAAAATCTCGACCGCCGCGCGTTTGCGTCGCTCAACGCGATTACCGTCGTCCCGGGCGCGGTCGGCGCGTGGCGCCGCGAAGCGCTCGAACGGGCTCAAGGTTTCGAATCGAACACGCTCGCCGAAGACCAGGATTTAACCCTGCGCGTGCGCCAGCTCGGTTATCGCATCGCGTACGCCGAACGCGCCGTCGCTTACACGGAAGCGCCCGACACGTTTCGCGGTTTAGCGAAACAGCGTTTTCGATGGTCGTTCGGAACGCTGCAATGCATGTGGAAACACCGCCGCGCGCTGTTTAATAAACGATTCGGCGCGCTCGGCTGGGTCGCGATGCCGAACGTCTGGATTTTTCAGATTCTCTTCCCGCTCGTCTCGCCCTTGATGGATTTGATGTTCGTCTGGACGATGACGGCTTACCTGATTCAAAGACTCGAACACCCGAAGGAATTTATCGCGCCGCACATAGCGGAAGTCGTTTTTTATTACGCTTTCTTTCTCATTGTCGATTTGCTTGCCGCCGCGGTCGGTTTCGCCTTCGAGCGAAAAGAAAATTGGCGGCTGCTCGCGTGGCTGCCCGTCCAGCGTTTCGGCTACCGGCAGGTGATGTATTCGGTAATGGTCAAATCCGTGAAAACCGCTTTCAAGGGCGGGCTGGTCGGCTGGAACAAAGTCGAACGCAAAGCGACCGTCGCGGAAATGCCCTGAAGCGGCTTTGTTTTTTCATCGTGGCAATTTTGCCTGAAATACCGAAACGACTCGTTTTTATTTTGTTAATTGACAACTAAAGCGCGTATTTTCAGCCGTTTCTCCGGCATACGACTTGCGAAGGGAGATAATCGAGCAGATAAAAAAAAGCGAAACGCTTCTGCCATCAACTAAAGGAGAATTATAAATATGAAAACGAAATTATTTTTAGGTTTTACATTAGCGGCGACGGTTTTCAGCGCGAACATTTTTGCCGCGCCGAAATCGAAAATCTCGATGGAGCAGGCACAGGAAATCGCTGCGACGCGTCGGCGGCGAAGTCGCCCAAGCCGAAACGGTCGAAAGACACAAAAAGCCGGTTTACTCGTTTTTTATCATGAAATCGAGCGGCGTGACGGCGCACGTGCTGGTCAGCGAAAAAGGCAAAATAAAGCGCGTGGCGGACGAAACTCCGGCGACGGCGAAAATCAAATAAGTCTCTCAAACGGAAACCAACGGGCAAACTTAGAGCGGTTGACGAACTTGTTTTCGCCAACCGCTCTTTTATGAAAAGTCAGGGATTTTGCGCTATGATTTACGATATGAAAAAAATTCTCGTGGTTGACGACGACCGGGCTTCGTGCGAGCTTTTGAGCGAAATTCTCGCCGCCGAAGGCTGGGAACCGGCGACCGCCGACACGCCCGAAAAAGCCCTGATTTTATCGAATCAGGAAAAATTCGACCTCGTTATCAGCGACATCAATCTCGAAGCGAGCCTGTCGGGTTTGGATTTATTGCAGCGCCTTCGCGAAAAATCGCCCGTCATACTCGTCACGGGTTTCGGCTCGCTCGAAGCGGCGGTCGAAGCGACCCGCGAAGGCGCGTGGGATTTTATCTCGAAGCCGTTCAAGGTTGACGAAATCGTCGCGACCGCCCGGCGCGCGCTCGAACAAACCAAACGCGCGCCGGAGGAAATCGCCCGGGAGCGAATTTCTTCCGGCGCGATGGTCGGCTCGTCGCCGCGCATGATTGAGCTTTACAAGGAAATCGCGCGCGTCGCGCCGACGCGTTCGACCGTTTTAATCTTAGGCGAGAGCGGCACCGGCAAAGAACTCGTCGCGCGCGCGATTCATCAAAACTCGCCCCGCGCGCTGAAATCGTTCGTCGCCGTCAACTGCGGCGCGCTGACCGAATCGCTGCTCGAAGCCGAGCTTTTCGGGCACACGAAAGGCTCGTTCACGGGCGCGATGAGCGACCGGCGCGGGCTTTGGGAAGAAGCCGAAGGCGGCACGCTCTTTCTGGACGAAATCGGCGAAACCAGTTTAGCGATGCAGGTCAAACTGCTGCGCGCGCTTCAGGAAGGCGAAATTCGCCGGGTCGGTTCTTCCACCAGCCGGAGGGTCGATGCGCGCATCATCGCGGCGACGAACCGCAACCTTGAAGAAGAGGTCAGAGCCGGAAATTTTCGCGAAGATTTGTTTTATCGCCTGAGCGTCGTTACCCTGAGCGTTCCGCCGCTGCGCGAGCGCGCGAGCGACATTTCGATTCTGGTCGAAAAATTTCTGCTCAAAGCGCGCAAGACGGTCGGTAAGGAAAATCTTCGTTTCTCCGACGCGGCGCTCAAAACTTTGCAGATTTACGAATGGAAAGGCAACGTGCGCGAGCTGGAAGCGGCGGTCGAATACGCCGCGCTGCGCGCGCGCGGCAACGAGATTTTGACCGAAGATTTGCCCGTCAAGCTGCTCTCCGAAGAATTCAAACAACAAGCGACGCGCTTTCACCTGTCGCAGCTTTACGGTGATTTGCCGACTCTCGACGAGCTGGAAAAACGTTACCTGGCACACGTTTTGGAGAAAGCCGGCGGCAACCGCACGCGCACCGCCGAGATTTTGGGAATCGACCGCCGCACGCTTTACCGGATGGCGGAACGCTTCGGAATCAGACTCGATTAACGCCGGCGCGCGCGTTTCGGCGCTTGAAAATCCACTTCACGCATCTGGTTATTGTTGCCGTTAAAAACGGGCGCGTGCGTCGTGATGGTTTCGACCGTCGGTTTTTCGGTAAAAGCCGATAAACCGTAAAGAAGCAGGAAAAACAAACAGGCGGCGAGCACGAACCACCAGAAATTACGCTTGAAGACGGCTTTTATTTTTTTAAATCTAAACACCTTTTTTGACGTAAAAAACAAGGCGTAACCTTTATCCGAAAGTCACGCCCTGTTTTTGCTTTGAGAAGAGAAACGATTTTTTTCTTTATATCTAATGTATTTTTTTCAGTTCGGCTTCCTCCTTATTGTTTATTTGTTGGCGTCGTCGCGGTTTTGGTCGTCGGTTTTTTGACCGATTTTTTCGCGGCTTTGTGCTTATGGTGTTTTTTCGACTTTTTGGTCGTTTTGCTCACCGTCGCTTTTGCTGCCGCTTTTCGGGTCGAATTTGCCGGCGACAGAGCAAATGCCGAACCGGTGATAACCAAACTTAAAATCAACGCAGTAAAAATTCCCAGTTTGTTTTTCATAATCCTCCTGTATATTTTATTTCTTAAATCGTGTGAAACGAAAAAACCGTCCATGCTTTTATGCCTTCCGATGTTTTCAATAAACGATTCTTTCGTTCACGGTTTTCATAGTTACAAGCCGTGTGCCAAAATATAAGATTTTCTAAGCTATTGAATTTTCAATACTTTATGCTGCCAGAGCGGCGGCGGCGACAATTTTCGCGCGTAGCGGTTTTGCTTTTTGCAGCAAAATTGCCACAAAATTCCCGGTTTAGCTTTCGCGAAGCCTGAAATTAAAATTTATTTCCCCCGAAAAACAACTCGGTTCTTGACATAAACCTTAATAAAACGCAAACTTAACACTAAAGTTTTAGGGTGAAGAAAGACGGTTTTATCGGCTGGTTGTGGGCGAAAAAGAAACAAAATTTTCTATTTTAAGTAAAATCGAAGCGATTGACGAAGCGGTGCAGAAAGCGACCAAATTTGCGTCTGCGTCGGGTTTTGCCGACGACGCGCTTTTCGGAATCGATATGGCGGTTCGCGAAGCTTTGGTAAACGCCGTCAAACACGGCAATAAGCTCGACGAAACTAAGCCGGTCGAGGTGACGTTAATCAATCTCGGCGACCGGATGGAAATCGTAATTCGCGATTTCGGCGCGGGCTTCGATGTCGAAGGAGTTCCCGACCCGACGAATCCGGAAAATTTGCTGAAAGCATCGGGGCGCGGCATCCTTTTTATGCATAATTTTGTCGATAAGGTCGAATGGGAAAGCCACGCCGAAGGCGGCACTATCGTGAAAATGACAAAAAATCATTAAGAGTTTTGTTTTAACGGGACTTTTCTGATAAATTTCATTTTAAAAATTGCAATCAAAATTACTTACTTTTTACTACAAAGGAGATAAAAATGGCTGAACTTAACATTGCGGAACGCCAGGCTGGCGATATAACAATTCTGGATATGGACGGAAAGGTAACGATTGGTGAAGGAAGCGTCGCGCTGCGCAACACGATTCGCCGTCTGCTCGGTGAAGGAAAAAAGAAAATTCTCTTAAACCTCGGCGGCGTCGGCTACATCGATTCAAGCGGCATCGGCGAGCTGGTTTCGAGCTTCACCGCCGTCAACAAAGAAGAAGGACATCTGAAATTATTGAATCTGACGCAGAAGATTCAGGACTTACTGGCAATCACCAAGCTGTTGACGGTTTTCGACGTTTTCGAAAACGAAGGCGAAGCGCTGAGCAGCTATAATTAATCAAAATTATTAATTCTAAACGAGCAAGGATAAAGGGAAAACTCTCGCACGGTTTTTCCTTTATCCTTTTTTCCGAAGGCATCTTTGCCAAACGGATAAGCATCTTTAAGAGCTAGAGCAAAGGCGCAAAATTTTCAAAGAAAACCGTAACTTATTCCCCTGAATAAATTCTTTGCAGATTTTGCCGTCTTTGTTCGTTTTCGGTAATACAAAATGAAAAGATTTTTTTCTCTGGCGCTGATTTTTGTTTTTGCGGTCAGCGCTTTCGCGCAGAATACCCGGCAGAGTTTCGATGTCTCGCAGTACGGCGTCAGAATCGAGCCTGACCGTCGTTTAATCGTCGTCCTCGCCGCGCTCGAAGCCGCCGGTCTGGAAACGCCTTTAACGGCGAAAGGCAAGGAATTTCGCCGGCGCCTGCAAACCGACTTTAAAGGAATGAATGACGATTTACGGCAGAAAATGACTTTTTTCGTGACGCAGTACAAAAAGCGTCACGAGAAAGCCAGCGTCGCCGAATTGGTCGCGCCGTTTATTTCGATGGCTTACACGCTCGGTCCGGTGCCGGATTTGAACGAACCCGTCCGCGCGACGGATTTGCCGGGCGACCTTTTGGAAGTTCTCGATTTTTCGCCTTACCTTCGCCAGTTTTACCGCAGCCCGCTAAAAGTTACGGACGACACAACTGAAAAAACGACGACCATCGGCGCGCGAATCGAAGAATATTACAAGGAATATCAGGCGACGGGCGATGCCATGCGACCTTCGACCGCGAGAATGGTGCGCGAGCTTCTGGATTACCTGCACACGCGCCCGCAGACGACTTATCTCGAACAAATCAAAACCGAAGTTCAGAAAGGCAAAAACAAAAACACTACTTTATCGAAAACCGAAACGCGCGAGCGCGAGCGTCGATTTTTTATCGTTCCCGATTTGTTGGCGCAGGAAGGCGCGATTAATTTTCGCAACATCGGCGACGATTATTACGTGATTGTGCCGCCCGGAACGGACTTGAGCCAGTCGGAAGTGCGCCGCGCTTATCTGCAATTCGTGCTCGACCCGGTGATTTTGAAAAACGCCAGGGACATTGCGACTTTTCGTGAAGGCATCAAATCTTTACTCGACGAACGACGCAAAGTAAACACGGAGCTTTCGCCCGACATCTTTCTCGCCGTTTCGCGTTCTCTGGTTGCCGCCGCCGACGCCCGGCAAGCCTATTTTCAAAAGTTTCAGGAAGCGACCGCCGAGGCGCGGCGCACCGACGCGGGACGCAAGCCGATCAGCGAAACGACGGACGCGCAGGGCAGAAAGGTCGTCAAATTAACCAACGAGCTTTATCTGGTTGACGGTCGTTTTGCGATGCCCGTCGCTGAAGACGAAATGAATTTAAAGCTCGCCGAGTCTTACGAAAGAGGCGCGGTGCTGGCGTTTTATTTTGCCAACAGCCTGAAAGGTCTGGAAGATTCGCAGTTTGATATTGCGAGTTCTTTGCGCGACATAATTTTATCGCTCGACACGACCAAAGAAGCCAATCGTTTGGCGGAAACCGCCGACGCGCGAAAACGTGCGCTTGCCGCGCGCGAAGAGGAAAAGAAACGCGCCGCCGCCTTTCTCGAAAATTCGATTTTCAAAAAGCTCGAAAAGGTCGAGCCGCTGATTCAGACGCAAAGATACACGGAAGCCGAAACCGCGCTGACCGATTTGCTCAAAACAAATCCGACCGAATCACGGCTGTTTTATGCGCTCGGACGCGTGAAAAGCCTTTCGGCGGCGGCAATCACCGATGCCGAGAAACGCAACGAGCTGCTTAAAGAAGCAAAGGATTTTTACTCGAAAGCTCTCGAAATCGAAATCGAGAAAGCAAAAAATCCGGGCACTGTAAAACCCGACGCGGCTTTGGTTTCGCTCGCCTATGTGGCGCTCGCGAGAATTTACGAATACTACGACCAGAACGCCTACGCGATTAAAATCTACGAGCAGGCGATTTCGATGGGCGATGTTCCCGACGGCGCTTATCGCGAAGCGGTCACGGCGCGCGAACGGCTTTTGAAAGAGCAGCAGTAGATTTTTAATGCCGGGGCGCGAAGGAAAATGAATATTTAAAATCTCCGCGCCTTTGCAGCTCTCGCGGCTCTGCGTTAAATAAAACAATGAAAAAGTTTACCTTCATCGCAATTCTGATTTTCATTTCCGGCGCGGGAGTTTTTGCGCAGCCGCCGCGCGTGCCGGCGAAGATTGCCCCGCGCAGTGTGCCGTTTAAGACGGTCACGGAAATTTCCGCCGACGATTGGCTCAGCCTGGCGACGATGCTCGAAAAGGAAGACTGGAAGCAGTCCGCGACGATTGCCTTGCAATATATGCAGACTCTTCAAGCCGACAACGATAAAAAACAGCTCGCCCAGCTCCGCTACATCTATCTTTTCGCGCTCACCGGGCAGATTCTCACCAACAACGCGCAGGGCAACGCGACGGAAGCCGAAAAGGCTTGGACGGAGCTTGACCGCGTGATGGAAACCTTTATCAACAAGGAATTCCTCATGCCGCCGCGCCCGTTTACCACTAATTGCGCGAAAAAATTAAACGTCATTTGCGAGGTTAAAGAAATGCCGAACTCGCTTCGCACGACGGCGACCAATCAGGAAGGCAACGCGATTCATTCGTTCGATTACGTACAGTTTGACGCGCCCGCTAACATTAAGGAATTTGACGGCAAAGAGGCATTTTTAGGCGGAATTCTGCGCCGCGCCGAATACAACGAAGATAAAACAAAACCGTGGGCGCTGCGCCTTTTCTTCAACAAAGGCTTCCTGCGCGTGGTCGTCAAATAAGTAATTGGTAATTGGTAATTGGTCAAAACCGGTTACCTATTACTTATTACCTATTACCTATTACCAATCACCGTTTCCCGCGTGTGCGGCTGCGTTTCGAGAAGTGAATCGAAGCGGTCGCAAAAACAACAAAAAGCAGAAAGAAAAAGGCGTTTGCGGGCGTGCGCAGCGGAAAATCGAAGAAGCTGTGAATCAAAACGCCGAGACAGCCCGCCATTGCGCCGACGGCGACGCTGCGGCGAAAATGGCTGTGTTCCGCGCCGATTCGCTGCAAGCCTTGTTTGAAAAGCAGAAAGATAAACGCCGCAATGCACAAAAATCCGATGATTCCGGCGTCGGCGAGCGTTTGCAGATAATCGTTGTGCGTCTGCTCGACGCGGAAATTGCCGTTCCACGTATCGTAGAACGGAAACGCCGTGCCGTAGGTGTCGAGTCCCGCGCCGAGGATTGGGTAATCCTTAAAAATCTGAACCGCGATTGACCAGAAATGCAGCCTGCCGCTGCTGACATCTTCCTGACTCGTAAAACCGACGCCGCGTGTTAGAGGCGCGTCGCCGCCGAGCAGCAAAACTGCGCCGAACAAAACGACGAGCAAGCCCAGACCACCGCCGACAATTGCCAGGTTTCGCTTAAAACGCGCGCGTTTTTCTTCTTTTGAAAGCTCTTCTTCCGCGTCCTCGTCGGCTTTCCGCAAAATATTCGTCAGCAGCACAAAGCCGAGAACGCCCAAAAGACTTAAAACGCCGCCGCGCGAGCCGGTCAGAAGAATCGCGATGCCCATCAAGACGATGGCGATAACGAGCAGCAGGCGCTTGTCTTTTTCAGTCGCCTTGCCGACCAGTAGCGCGAGCGTCAAACCGATAATCATTTCCATAAACGCCGCAAAATGATGCTGGTTGACAAAGGACGCAAACGGAATCGCCTGCGGCGTCGGTCGCCAGCCGTAGATTCCTTCAGGGCTTGCCAGCCGCTGCAAAATTCCGAAAAACGCCATAATCGCACCGAAAATAATAACCATCGTAACGATTTTACGAAGCCGCTGCGCGCTGCTGATATAAACAAAACACGCGCCGAAAAAAACCGCGTAAATAACGAGCTGCATGACTGCTAAACGCGTCGCGTAAGGATTGATGGAAAGCGATGTGACAGCCGAAACCCAAATTTTGCCGTCTGCCGGAATTTCCGTCGAGCGAAGCGGCAGAAGCTGAATCAAACCGATTACAATCAACCCGAAAATCGGCACCTGCAAAAGATTCGTATCAAACCGAAATTCGCGGTTCAACCACGCGTCCGCCAGCCAGAAAATCGCGATCAGCCCGGTCGAAATCGAAAGAAACCCGAATGCCCAGGTCTCGACCGCGCCGTAGGCGAGCGTCGCAAAAATCAACGTAAAACACAGCAAAAAGAATATCGCGCCGCTCAGCCGCGAAAATCGCTGCGGCGCGTCCGGCTCGTCCGTTAAATGAATCGCGTTTGAATTTTCGAGTTCGTTCATCAGGTTTCCGGGTTTCCGGGTTTCCGAGTTAAATCGAGTTCGACCTAAAACTCGAAAACTAGTTTAAGCTAAAATCGTCAAGCCACAGCTTGCCGGAAATCGGGCAGAGCGTCGTCGGGCAAGGAACGGGCACGAGCCGGATGACGACGGCTTCCGTTCCTTCCGGCGCGGTAAATTCCGTTTTTAAGCTCGTCCAGTCGGCGCCGGGCGCGACCGCTTCGGTCGAAGCTAAGATTTTCGTCGTGTCCGCCGCGTCCGCAATTTCCCATTTAACGGTCGCGACGGTTTTTAAGTCTGATTTGTAAAATGTTTCAAAAACGTATTTTTTGTTTGCCTCGACCGCGACCGTCTGCGAAATATTGCGAAACGCCCGACCGTCCCGGTTGTTGAAAACAATCACCAGGCTAATCTCGCCGCCGTGTTTCTGCGCTTTATCGACGAAAATCTGCGGCTCGACGCCTTCGGCGATCTGCCATTCGAAAACGCCCGGGTTTTGCGGATTGATATTTAATTCGAAACCGCCGTTCGTGACGTGCCCGGTCGCGAACTTTTTCTCGTCCGAACCGGCGATGTCCGAAAAAATCCTGACGGCGGAACGATACTTTTTCGCTTCGAGCATTTTTTTATAAATGTCGTCGCCGCTGGACTTAAATTCCGTCTTGCGCGCCGCTTCGGGCATACTGCTCCAGACTTCCAGCGATTCGTCAAAGCGCTTTTCGCGCGCCAGAATCGAGGCAAACGCCGCTTTCAGATTGGCGGAATCGCCGACGTAGGATTTGATACGAACAACGTCGCCGCCGAATAACTGCCACGCGCTCGAAATCGCCGGATTGGCAAAGGTATTGTCGCCTTCCGCCGCCTTGCGAATTTCGGCAAAGGCTTCGTCTTCTTTTCCCTGCCGCAGCAGAAAATTTCCGAGCGTCCATTGCACCTGCGAATAATTCGGCGCGAGCCGCAATGCTTTACTCAGCGCTTTTTCCGCGCCTTCGGTGTTACCCGCGCGCTCGTACGCCTTGCCGAGGGCGAGCCAGAGGCGAAAATCGTCCGGCGAAAGAGCCGTCGCCTGTTCGTATTCGGCTAAAGATTTCGGCAAATCGTCGGGCAAAAACGTTTTTTCGTGCAAAACGCCCGAAGCATAATGCGTCTGCGGGTCGCTCGGCGCAAGACCGACCGCAAAATCC
This sequence comes from Pyrinomonadaceae bacterium, assembly GCA_036403375.1. GTDB lineage: Bacteria > Acidobacteriota > Blastocatellia > Pyrinomonadales > Pyrinomonadaceae > JAFDVJ01. The sequence goes on along the minus strand of DASWRC010000168.1, from coordinate 3,594 downwards.
GCAATTTCCTTGTAAACGGCGCGGGTCGAAAGCGAATTGGCAAGAAACCATTTCGCAAAAACAAACCCAAAAACCGCGCAGAAAACCGCCAGAATCAGGACAATCGAACGCAGGGGCGTGTTAAGTTTGATTGATTTGGTTGCCATAAGAAATCTGCGATTTGCGATTTTCGATTCGCGATTTTTTCAGGTAAATTTGCCGCTGAGTTATTCAAAGCGATTCAATCAAATGCAGTCGCAAATTGCAAATCGCAAATCGCAAATAACTCAAAATCATTCAAAATCCACCGGCTCGATTTTTATCAGCGCGCGTTTGAGCGTGACGTCCGCTTCGGCGCACATCAGGCGGACTTCTTTTATCCGTTCGGGCGTGAGGTTTCGAAAGGAGATTAAAATTTCCTGCACATCGTTTTCGCGGCAGATTGATTCGAGCGCGCCGTTGCCGCCGTAAACTTTTAAGCCGTGAATGAGTTTTCCCGTTTTCAGCGGGTCGTCGTCAACAAAACCGATGGGCGTGTATTCCCATTCGGGATTATTTTCCAGCTCGCGCAGAATCATCTCGCCGCCGTCGCCCGCGCCGTAAATCAGAACGTTGCGGTTTTCCCTGAAATTCGGCAGCGGCAGCAATTGGCGAAACAGACGAAAAGCCATCCGGCTTGCCGAAATCGCAATCAACAAAATCAAACCGTCAAGCACGAAAACCGCGCGCGAGAAATTCTGGAAGCGATAAAGAAGCAAAACAGCGACCACGCTCAGGATTGAGCCGATTAGAACGCCTTTGAAAAACGTCACGAAATCGCGCACGCTCGTATATCGCCAGATGCCGCGATAGACGCCGGCAAACAGAAACGCAAACAGCTTGACGACGATTAAAACCGGCAGGGTTTGGACAAATAGATTCCAGTTGCTCGTGTTTTCAAACGAACCGAACATCAAGCCGTATGCGGCGTAATAGGAAAGCGTGATCAGAATCGCGTCTAGGATAACTTCAAAAACGCGCCGCTTATGCGACAGGTTAACCAAGAATCCGAATGCGGCATTATTTTTCAAAGCAAGCTGTTCGTCCTGCTCTTCGTAAACCTTAACCTTTGCCAGATAAACGCCGACAATCGTCAAACCGACCGTAAAAACGCCGATCAGCGCCAGGCTCTGCGACATTTCAATCTCGTTGACCAGCAGCGCGAGCGCGCCCGCGAGAATCGCAAACCCGTACAGCATCAAAACCGCGTTGCGTTCGCTAAGCCCGAGCGCGACGAGCCGGTGCGAAGTGTGGTCGCGCCCGCCCTGCGACGCTTTTCTGCCCCAGAGTTTTCTGAGAATCGTGACGAACGTCGTATCGAAAATCGGCACGAAAAGAATCAGCGCCGGAACCGCCAGAATCGTCATCACGCCGCGCGAGCGCCCGCCGACCTGATTTTGCATCAGCACGGACGCCGCCAGCAGAAAACCGACAAACATCGAGCCGCAGTCGCCCATAAAAATCGAAGCCGGATTAAAATTAAAAACCAGAAATCCGAGCAGCGCGCCGATAAACGCGGTGACGAAAAGAAGCTCTTCCGCCTGCCCGCTCGAACCGAAGCCGACCGCGAGCGAAAGCGCCGCAATCGCGGAAATCCCCGCCGCCAGACCGTCCATATTATCGAGCAGATTTATCGCGTTGGTAATGCCGATAACCCATATGACCGTTATCCAGATGTCGATAATTTCATAACCCGTCCACGGCAGAATAAGCTTAAACCCGATAAGAATCGTCGCCCCGATGAGCTGTCCGACGAGTTTTTGATACGGTTTGATATTTAAAAGGTCGTCGAGCAGTCCGACGATAAAAAGTAACGAGCTGGCGGCAAGAATGACCAGCGATTCGGAGGTGTGCGGAACAAACAGTAAATAAACAATGACGGTCGTTAAAAAAACCGCGACGCCGCCCATCATTGCCGTCGGCTTTTTGTGCCAGCGGTCGGCTTTCGGCTTGGCAACGAAGCCGTAGCGCCGAGCCGCCGCGCGTACGGCGTACGTTAAAATGATTGCTGAAATAAAACTGACTACCGCAATCCAGACCGGATTTGTAAAAATACTCTTCATAGAGGTATTGCGGAAAAATTAACTTCCCTTAAAAGTCTTCCCTTGATAAACCGTACTCGTGGAATATTACAAGATAATCGCGGCGCAAAATCAAGCAGATTTTGATTAATTTTGCTTTAATTCACGATAAAGATTAATAATATCAGTCGTCAGACGCTCTTTGCTGTAATTGTCGCGGACAAATTCGCGCCCGCGCGCGCCGAGCGCTTTTCTTAAGTTTTCGTCCTTTGCCAGATAAATCAAACCGCCGCAAAGCGCCTGCGCGTCGCCGGAAGCAACGCCGATGCCGCGTTCGCAAATCCTGAAATTCTCATGCTCTGCCACCTGCCGCCCGAGCAAATCGACGACGCCGCCGACCGCCGTCGAAACAAACGCCGTGCCGTTTGCCATCGCTTCGATTAACGAGAGCGGCGTTCCTTCATTGAGCGAGGTGAGCGCGACAATATCGAGTCCGGCATAGAAAACACCGGTATCGCTGCGGTTTCCTAAAAACAGAACCACGTCGCGGACGCCTAATTTTTCGGCTTCCGCTTCCAGATCGCCGCGCAGATGACCGTCGCCGATAATCACGAATCTGAGCTTCGGCAAATCCGCGCGCGCCTGTTCTTTATAAATCTTCGCCGCTTCGAGAAGCAGCGGAATATTCTTGATTTCCGTCAGGCGCCCGACAAATCCGACAAGGATTTCGTCATCGGCAGCGCCGATTTCTTCGCGCAGAATATGCCTTTTCGCTTCCGCGCCGGCAAACGGGGAAAGGTCGATGCCTAATTGCACGACTTGAAATTGGCGCGCCCGCCCGACACCGAATTTTTCGTTAATTTCCGCGCGCTGCTGCTCGCTGATGGCGATGATTTTGTCCGTCAAACGCGCGAGGCTTTTTTCAATAAAAAGAAAAATCGCGGTTTTGCGCTTGCCGTAATAGCTGTGAAAAACGTGCCCGTGATAAGTGTGAATCATTTTCACGTCTTTCCACGCGAGCCACCGGTAAAAAAATCCGGCAACGCGCCCGATGGTACCGGCTTTGGCGGTGTGCGTGTGAATAACATCGGGCTTTTCGCGCCACATTCGGCGAAATACTTTCCAGAGCGAAACAACGTCTTTCGGTGAAAGCTCGCGGCTCATCTCGGGAATGTAGACGGGCGAAACCCCGTTTTCGGCGGCGAAATAATTCATATCTTCCTCGCCTTCGGGCACAGTTCCGGTCAGCAGGACGGACTGGAATTCCGCGCCTTGTAAATTTTTCGTGAGCCAGACCACGTGGCGCGCCGGACCGCCGACGTTGAGTCTGGCAATAATGCGAACAATCTTCATAATCAAAAGTAAGCAGTGAGCGGTACGGGCAGCAAGCAGTTTTTTTCTGCTCACCCCCGCTTATCGCTCACTGCTTATTCAACCCTTGCGCCGGCAGCCTGTAAATCGAACGCGGCTTTTATTTTTCAAAAAGTGGCGTCCGATTATACGATAGTGCGGGAAAATCGCTACTAAACTGCCGACATCTGTTAGTCTAATTGCC
>DASWRC010000167.1:0-75912 GCA_036403375.1 Pyrinomonadaceae bacterium | reverse complement strand
CATCGAAGTTTCTCCTGCGGATGCCCGCAACTCAAATATTTGCGTCGTAATTGTTCATTCGTTAAATGATTCTCTAAAGTTATTGGTTTGGACATATTCTCTTATACATCCTCCTTACTTATTAATGCAACTTGGTATTAGAAACATTCGAGATACTTGACGCCCGCGCCGGTGTTGAAGATGACGACGGTTTCGTTTTCCGTAACCAAACCGTTTTCAATCATTTCGCGCAAGGCAGGCAGACACGCGGCACCTTCGGGCGCGCAGAAAACGCCGCAGCTTGCGCCGATTTCTTTGACGGCGGCGATTAAATCTTCGTCGCGGACGGCGATTGCCGTGCCGCCGGATTCGCGCAAGGCGTCGAGAATTAAAAAATCGCCGATGGCTTTCGGGACGCGCAAGCCTGACGCGACCGTGTGGGCGTTCTCAAATTCGTCGGCGAACCTTTCGCCGGCGTGAAAGGCGCGGACAATCGGCGCGCAACCCTTTGCCTGCACCGAAACCATTCGCGGACGCCGGGCGTCAATCCAGCCCATCGCCTGCATTTCGTCAAACGCTTTCCACATCCCGATTAAACCGGTTCCGCCGCCGGTCGGGTACAAAATCACGTCCGGCAGACTCCATTCGAGCTGTTCCGCCAATTCATAACCCATCGTTTTTTTGCCTTCGACGCGATACGGTTCTTTCAACGTCGATACGTCAAACCAGCCTTCCGCCGTCTTTCGCTCGGCGACAATGCGCCCGCAATCCGTAATCAAACCGTCAACCAGCGTGACAAACGCGCCGGTCTGCTCGCATTCGATAATGTTGGCGCGCGGCGTGTCCGACGGCATAAAAAGATGCGCTTCGATGCCGGCGCGCGCCGCATAAGCCGCGAGCGCGCCGGCGGCGTTTCCGGCAGACGGCGCGGCGGTTTTTTGGACGCCTAACTCTTTCGCCATCGAAACGGCGGCGGTCATTCCGCGCGCCTTAAAGCTCTGCGTCGGGTTGGTCGATTCGTCCTTGATGAAAAGATTTAATTTGACCGGCAGCGACGCGGCAAGCCCTTCGGCTTTTAGAAGCGGCGTAAAGCCTTCGCCTAAAGAAACGATGTTTTCTGTGTTTTCGACCGGCAAAACTTCGCGGTAACGCCACAGCGTCGGCGGACGATGGATTAGTGAATCTTTGGTTAAATTTTCGGCGGCACGATGTAAATCATAGCGCACGAGAAGCGGTTTTTCGCATTCGACGCAGAGATTTTGCAATGTGTTCGCTTCGTGAATTTTATGACAGTTGGCGCATTCCAGATGTGTGACATTCATAAATTGGAAGATTAGCGAAAATCTTGAAAATTAGCCACGAATGAACACGAAATTTCACTGCCAATTTATTTAAGTTTAATTTCGTGTTCATTCGTGCCTGTTCGCGGCTGATTTAATTTATTCTACTTTTTGAAAAGCTCCTTCACGACATTAAAAGCCGCGTTCATGCCGAGCGAAAATGTGCCGGCTTTCAAACCGTCCAAATATGTATAGCGCTTCGGATACCACACTTCGGCGGCGATGATGCTTGCCGTGTAAGTTCCGATGATGCGTGGAAAACCGATAACCCGTTTGCCCTCCGGCGTTCGCGCCGTAAACGGCGAAATCAAAGCATTTTTCATCTTCGAGCCGAAATCGCGCTTTTGACTGCGGTAAAATTTGCTGTCGAGCTTAAACGATTCGTCGAGCGCGTAAATGGTCGTCTGCTTGATGACGTTTTTTCCCAAACCCGAACCGACGCGGCGACCGAAACCTTCCCATGTGCCGCCCCATTCTTCAGGTTTATTCAGCGCCGTGTTGAAACCCGAGCTGGCGACCGTCCGGGCGAAACCCGTCAGACTGAAAAGGCTTTTCAAGTATCTTTTTTGTCTGGTTTTCTTGTCCGGTCGGACGTAGGTTGTGATCGTGGTATTTGCCGATTTTGAATCGTCGTTTTTCGGCGTCGGGCTTTGCTGCGCGGTCTGCTGAGCATTGACGCCGATCGAAATGGTCAAAAACAATAATCCTAAAATTATTTTAAATTTCATACTTCCCCCTTTGTTCGTTCGTTTTGAGCTCACGCCTTTAGAAACCGGCTAAAGGCAGGAACTTCGGAATAATTTTACATCATTTTGCCAGCATTGGCTTCAATGCTTTATAAACATTTTCCGTCATAATCTTTTCGCCTTCGGCGTTCGGGTGAATGCCGTCCGCCTGATTCAAATCTTTGTTAAGCGCGACCGATTCGAGCAGAAACGGCTGAAAATCCACTTTGTACTGGGTTGCCAAATCGGGAAAAACCTGCTGGTATTCGCGCTGGTACTGCGCGCCGACGTTCGGCGGCGCGAGCATTCCGCACAAGAGCACGCGAATCTTTTTCGCCTGCGCCTTTTCGATAATTTTGGCAAGATTTTTCTTCATATTCGCGACCGGCATACGCCTCAGAAGGTCGTTTGCGCCGAGTTCGAGAATCAATATCTGCACGTTGTCCATTTCCAGAACCCAATCGATGCGTTCCAAGCCGCCAATCGACGTATCGCCCGAAACGCCCGCGTTGACGACTTCGTAATCAAAGCCGTCCGCCTTTAATTTTTCCTGCAAAAGATAGGGGTAAGATTCTTTTTCGAGCAGCCCGAAACCGGCGGTCAGGCTGTCGCCGAACGCGACGATTTTTGGTTTGTCCGACTTAATCTGCGGCGTCGCCATCGGCTTGTTCGGGTTGGAATTCGTTTGCCGCTTCGCCGTCGCCGCATCGCACGCCGCGAAGAAAACGGCTGAAAAAACAAAAGATAAAATGATGATAGCGCGAGAAATCTTATTCATAACTCAAAAACTTTATTACGCCCGAATACGTTTATAAGATGCAGAATTATGTTTACTTGTTTGCGCTTTTTTCGCAACTCATTGTTAGAATTAGTCAGTAGTTAGTTGTTCGTCGTCCGTTGCCGATTGAATGGGCACCCGCGCCTTTAATAAAAAATGCAGCGGACAACCGACGACGGGCAACGGACAAAAATATGATTGAACTAAAAAACGTTTCAAAAGTCGTCCGCTCGGGCGCGGAAGATTTGACGATTCTCGATAATGTCTCGCTCACGATTCCCGACGGCGAATTCGTTGCCATCACCGGCGCTTCGGGCAGCGGAAAATCAACTCTGCTGGGTTTGATTGCCGGATTGGACGCGCCGAGTTCGGGCGGAATTTTTATCGACGGCGACGAAGTGACGCGGATGAGCGAAGACGAGCTGGCGTCATTGAGAAGCGGAAAAATCGGTTTCGTTTTCCAGTCTTTTCACCTGATTCCGAGCCTCACGGCGTTTGAAAACGTGCTGATTCCGATGGAGATTCTGGGCTTAAAAGAATCAAAATCACGCGCCGGACAGCTTCTCGAACAGGTTGATTTAACGGCGCGCGGGCATCATTACCCGACCGAGCTTTCCGGCGGCGAGCAGCAGCGCATCGCCATCGCGCGCGCTTTTGCCAACAATCCGAAAATCCTGCTGGCGGACGAACCGACCGGCAATCTCGATTCAAAAAACGGGCAGCATATTTTCGATTTAATGACCGCGCTGCACCGGCAAAACAACGTCACGCTGGTTTTAGTGACGCACGACCAGAATCTGGCGGACAAAGCGCAGCGCCAGATTCGCCTGCGTGACGGCAGAGTTTTGAGTGATGATTTAAACCACCGGGACATAGCGGCAGAGAGGTAAAAACAACTCTAAAAAGCTCTGTGTCTCTGTGGTAAAATGTATGAGTTTTATTTTCAATCTGACATTTCGTGAAATCCGTTCTTCGTGGCGACGCTTGCTTTTTTTCTTTCTGTGCATCGCCATCGGCGTCGGTTCGGTCGTCGCGCTGCGGTCTTTGATTCAAAACTTGAGTCAGGCGGTCGGCGGCGACACGCGCGCGCTGATGACGGCGGACTTTGAAATCAGCTCGACCAACGATTTTTCGCCGACCGATATACAGAAAATCGAGGAAGTAATTAATAAATCGGCAATCGTCGAAGCGCGCAACGAAACCATCACGAGCGCGGCAATGGCGCGTCCCGTCGACGACGCGAACGAAACCTTATCGTTTGTCGAGCTGAAAGGCATCGAAACGCCGTTTCCGCTGGTCGGAAATTTCACGACTTCCGACGGCAAGCCGTTTGATTTTAAGCTTCTTGAAAATGGCGGCGCGGTCGTTTCGCCGCTCCTGCTCGACGATTTAAAGGTCAAGCTCGGCGATAAAATAAAAATCGCCGACGGCACGTTTGAAATCCGCGCGACCTTTTCGGAAGAACCCGGCGGCGCGAGCGGATTTCGCCTCGGACCGCGCGTTTTTATCGAGAAAAAAGCTTTCGATTCCGCCGGCATCACAACCGGCGGCAGTCGGGTTCGGCGGCGAATTCTGTACCGCACTTCGGATAATCCGACGGCGCTCGTCAAAGCCTTGCGCGATAATTTAAAAGGCACGACCCTGACCGTCCAATCCTATCGCGAAACGCAGGAAAACCTCGGCGAGCAATTTACGCGCACGGAAAATTATTTGTCCTTAACCGGACTGCTTATTCTGGTTTTAGGCGGCGTCGGCGTTTGGAACGTCGCGCGCGTATTCGTCGAGCAGAAACGCAAAACCGTCGCCGTCTTAAAATGCCTGGGCGCAAGCGGCTGGCGGATTATCACGGTTTATCTTTTGCAGATTCTAACGCTCGGGCTGGCGGGAAGCTTCTTCGGAATTTTTCTCGCCCAGTGTTTTTTGTGGTTTACTAAATATCGTTTCGCCGACGCGCTGCCCGCTTCGCTCAAATACGCGGTTAATTTTTCGGTCGCGTGGCAGGGAATCCTGCTCGGCGTTCTGATTTCCCTTTTATTCTCGGCACTTCCACTGCTTCAGGTTCGCAACATCAAACCGCGCCTGCTGCTGCACGACGCCGGCGGCGAGCGTATGCGGCGGCTCGATTTGCCGCGTGCCATTATCGGTACGGTTTCGATTATCGGTCTGCTCGCGCTCGCGGCGTGGCAGGCAGGCTCGGTAAAAGTCGGCGCGTTTTTTCTCGTCGGATTGGGATTAACGTCGCTTTTCCTGTATCTTGCGGCGGTCGTTTTGACCTTTATTTTGCGACGGGCGCGCGGGTTTGGGTCGTTTGCGGTCGCGCAGGCAATCAATTCGCTTTATCGTCCGGGCAATCAGACGCGGATAATTCTGCTCGCCGTCGGGCTTGGCGCGTTCGTCGTGCTGGCGGTGCAGTCGCTCCAATCCAATTTGGTCAGAGAGTTCGATTTTACGCGCAACCAGACTTTGCCGAGCCTTTTTATCGTCGATATTCAGAAAAGCCAGATTGACGAATTAGCCCGAATCCTCGAAGAAAAAACCGGCGAAGCGGCACAGACTTTGCCGACCGTGCGCGCGCGCATCGCCTATGTCAACGGTCAGCCGTTCGATTTTCAAAACCGCGAAACGCGCCAGCAGCAAGGCACAATCGGGCGCGAATTTGCCGTCACGTATCGACAAAATATGGACAAAAACGAGAGCTTGACGGACGGCGAATGGTGGAACGAACCGTCTGACATTCCGCGTGTATCGGTCGAAGAAGACATGGCTAAAACCTTGAAGACCGAGGTCGGCGATTCGCTGACGTTCGATATTTCGGGCAGAAATGTGACGGCGCAGATTGCCAATATTCGCAAGCTCGATTTGCGCAACACGCGCACCGCGTTTATCTTCGTTTTCGCGCCCGGCGTGCTGGAAAAAGCGCCGCAGACGTTTGCCGCCAACGTCATCAAAAAACTGCCGGAAACCGAGCGCCAGCGGCTGCAAAGAAATCTCATTGACAAATTTCCGAACATCCAAATCTTCGACGTTGCCGACATCGTCGCGGCATTTCAAAAACTCATCAACAATTTCGTGCTGGCGATTTCCTTTGTCGGCAGCTTCGTCATTCTAAGCGGAATGCTGATTCTTATCGGCTCCATCGCGCTCACGAAATCGCAAAGAATCTACGAAAACGCGATTTTGAAGACTTTAGGCGCGCGCCGTTTGACGCTGGCGACGATTCTTTTTTCCGAATACGGACTTTTGGGCATTCTGGCAGGAATCATCGGCGCCGGTTTCGCGACCGCGCTGTCGTTTGCCGTGTCGAAATACATTTTCGAGATTGATTGGGAATTCGATTTCGGTCTGACGCTTTTGGGCGTGCTTGTCACGGCGGTTTTGGTCACAATCGTCGGCGTGCTGGCAAGCTTCGACGTTCTTTTCCGCAAACCGCTCGCAACCTTGCGTTCGCAATAAAAGATTTCCCGCAAAGGCGCAGAGCCGCAAAGAAATTCTAAATGAATTATCCGCGAAATCCGCGTTAATCCGCGGCTAATTTAATTCTTTGCGGGAAATCCTACTTCTCAAACTCGAAAGGATGATTGGCGAGCACGACGCGCATGTTGACTTGTCCGAAAAGCGTTTCGAGATACGCGCCGAAGCGGTGCAGAATCGGGACGAGGTCTTTTTTGTTAGTCGTTACCAGAACTTCTTCGATAAACCGCTCGACCGTTTCGCGGTCTTTGTAAAAGAGGAAATTAACGGTCGTTTTGAGAAAATCGTTGAGCTCGGCGTGAAGCTGTTTCATCGGGAATTTTTCGGGGTTTTGCTCGGCTTCCTTAACGGATTTTGCGAGTGTCCATAAATTCCGGCGCAGCAGAATAGATTGTTCGAGTTTCGTCTTGAGTTTCGGGAAGATTTTGTGCGTTTCAATCTTCGGGTCAATCAATTGCGCAAAATTTATCAGAGTCAGTTGAAAACTGTCGTTGAGAAGCGAGAAAGCGGTTTCGATTTTCGCGTAAATAAGCGGCGTCGAGCGCATTTCGGCTAATCCGGCAAGCTCGTAATTATAAACCTTTCGAAGTTCCAGCGAAGCCGTGTAAGCCGCGCCGTCGAGCTGGGTGAAAAGCTCGTCGTCTTCGTTCGGAAAACGTAAAAGCCGATTGTTAATATAGCCCGTGAGTTCCTGAATCTGCTCGTAAATCCGCGAAAAAACCAGCAGCGAAGGTTTTAAAGGCTCGTCCGTCTGGAGCATCGTTTCGACGACGCTGAGCCATTTCAAAATCTTTGCAAAACGCGGCAGCACGAGCCGCAAATCGGCTTCGGTCGAAAACGGCAGCGGCTTGCTTTCGAGCAAAGCGGTTAAAACTTCCGGCAAATATCGCTCGCCTGTTTTTTCGGCGCGCGTGATGAGCTTCGACGCAATTTCGCTCGCCTTCAGCTTTTCCGACAGAGTATTTCCCCAGGCTGCCCATTCGCCGAATTTGAGCGGCGCGGCGCGCAGCATTCCTTCGTTGAGCAGAACCGCGTCTTTGAGAACCAGCGACAGTTTATAAATCTCGTCTTTCGAAACCTCGGTATTTTGCAGCCCGAGGTCGAGGTCGTCCATCAAATCGAGGCTGTTTTCGCTTTTGTCCTCTTCGGTTTGCCGCAGGATTTTGCTGAGCTGAAACGTCAGGCGCGAGCATAACAGAAGCGTCGAATGCGTCAGGCGAAATTCCTTTGTCCAGTCGCGTGAAGCCGCCTTGGCGCGGTTTTCTTCGATAAACGAGTGATTGCGAATATTTAGAAAACTCTCCAAGCCCGAAAGCCAGAGACCCAACTCAAAAAACAGCGCGTCCCGGTCCGCCGAGTTTGAAATCGGCAGGGCTTCGCCCTGGTCGTCGTTTGCCGGTGGTAAGGCGCTCGGCTCGTAAATTAAAGTCGTTGTAGATACGGCAACGTCCAAAATTGAATTCCTCTCGAATAGCTCATTGATTTGGGATTAAAGCGCGGGCGGAATTTATTTCCGCTATATCTTTTATACCTTAAAATCGGTCAATTTGGCAACAAAAATTTAGTTTTGTTTATTGTCCTTCATTTGCTGCCTGCTGCGGTTTGAATTTTCCGGTGAAAGGTTTGATGATTTAACCGGACGATATGACTGATTTAAAGCTGCTTGTCGGCACGAATAATCCGGGAAAAATTAGAGAGCTGCGCGAGCTTCTGGCGGATTTGCCGGTTGAGCTTTTCGGGTTGAAAGACTTTGAAAACGTTGTCGAACCGGAAGAAACCGGCGCGACTTTTCTGGAAAACGCTCGATTAAAAGCCGATTCTTACGCGCGGCAAACCGGATTCTGGGCTTTATCGGACGATTCCGGCTTGGAAGTCGAAGCGCTCGGCGGCGCACCCGGCGTTTATTCGGCGCGGTATGCGGGCGCAGCGGCAAGCGATGCGGAAAGAATCGCCAAACTGCTCACCGAGTTAGTCGAAACCGGCGACCAACGGCGCCGCGCAAGGTTCGTCTGCGCGATGGCGATTGCGGACGAAAAAGGCGCGATAAAATTCGCGGCGGAAGGAATTTGCGAGGGAAAAATCGCCGAAAATCCGCGCGGCGCGAACGGCTTCGGTTATGACCCGATTTTCGTGCCCGACGGCTTTACGGAAACATTTGGCGAACTTTCTTCCACCGTTAAGGGCGAAATTAGCCACCGAGCGCGGGCAATTAAAAAAATAATGCGATATTTGCACACATTTACAGCGCTTTAACTTGACCAACGGCTTTTTCGCCTGTAAAATTCGGCACTTGAATGTGTTTCTTGAATGAAACGCTTGAAGTTTTTTTTTCGGGGCGTGGCTCAGCCTGGTAGAGCGCTCGGTTTGGGACCGAGAGGTCGGATGTTCGAATCATCTCGCCCCGACCAATCAGCTATTCCGGTTGGAATAATATCTGCCCCCTAGGCGTTTGCAATAGAATGCAGGCAAATGTTCAATTAAGTAGTATTTATTCACAAAAATTTGGAGGTTACATAAATAAATTATGGCTAAATTAACGCAAACAGAAATCGTCAACAGTTTGGCGGAAAAAACAGGATTGAAGAAAACGGAAGTCAAAGGACTTTTTGACGCTTTGGCAGGCTTAGCTGCCGGCGAAGTTAAAAAGAACGGCGAATTTACGCTTCCGGGCTTCGGCAAATTGGTCAAAGCGACACGCAAAGCGCGTGAAGGTCGCAACCCGGCGACCGGCAACCCGATTAAAATCCCGGCGAAGACGACTGTTAAATTCCGTCTCGGCAAAGCTATGAAAGATGCCGTAGGTTAAACTGAAGATTGATTTTAGTTTCAAAAAGCGACCACTGAATCACAAGATTTAGTGGTCGCTTTTTTTGTTGCCACAAGAAAATTTAAGAAAAAATTCACAAATGTAAAAAAAAATGGTGACAAATTATGTTTTTTTTGGTAGCATAAGTTCATTCGTTGAAAAACAGCCGACAGTTTTCAATTTTTTAGCAACGTACAGGTTTTAACTTTCAACTAAATTTATGGAAAACCCCTGATATTTTCGGGCTTTTTTGTGAATTCGTTGCCCATGGCAACACGAGAGGTTTTATACATACTTAATTCTAATGAAGGAAGGAGAAGAATATAAAGTGGCAGCAACAAAACAAATGACATTGCAGGACAGAATCTTGCAAATTGATCATATTCAGGCACGCCGTTTCGCGAAATTAAGCGGTGCGGCATTGGACATCGCAACCGAGGGAATCATCCGGCATCTGCGGGCTTGCGCTCGAATGGATGTAAATCCGGACGCTTCGGCGGTGCGCGAAATCATTGACGATGCATTGAATGGAAGAAGAGTCTTTGCCGAAACGTCAAACGACCTTCTTGCCGCCTAGTTTTTAGATTTATATTTTTTAGCAATATTTTGACCGCCTCATTTTTGGCGGTCTTTTTTTTTGGTTTGGCAGTGGTCAATAGTCAGAGTCGTCCGCTGCATTTATACTTGAGAACTTTATTTTGTTCAACCATCAGCGGACGACTCTGACTATCGACTAATTTCTCAGCTTGACGCGGTAGAGATTATAAGCCGGAAAGCTCGCGATTAATTCCCTTTCGTACCATTTATCAATATTCTTAAAATCGACCTGCCAGTCGCCCGGCACGGTAACGTAGGAAAGAATCGTCCCGGGCGAATGGCGCGGGTCGAAGCTTTTGAGGTATTCCTCATAAAGTTTTACCTCGCCGTCAATCTCGCCGTAGCTCAGCGGTTTGTAGGCGGAGTTCAGGCGGTCGGTGTGTCTGCCCCAGCCGAAAAGCGCGATGACGGAAACGAAATCGCCTTTGGTTTTCATCGCGTCGGCAAGCTCGTCGGGCGTCACGCCCTGAAAATGGATGTATTGATAATAGCGCTCCTTGTTTTCCTGCCACGTGACGCCCGCAAAAACGTGCTGGTGGCGTGCCCAGAGCACCGATTGCGGCGCGATGGTCGGCAAATCGTCGCCTTGCAGCATCGAGAACGGCATAATCACGGTTTTGTGCGTGTCGCCGTTTTGCGCGGCAATATCGGTCAGATATTGTCCGACGTCAAAACCTTTATCCCGCTCGACGTTTGCTTCGTCCAAAACTCTGACGGTGTAATGACATTCGACAAAGCCCCAGACAATCGCCAGCAAAGCGACTAAAACAATCAACGCCCTGACCAAAACCTTTTTAAAAACTTCGGTTTTCTTTAACAGGATGCCGATTGCGACGACCAGCGCCAAGCCCGCGACGTAATTGCCGATAAAAACCTGATAATGAATCGGCTGAAGCGATTGTCCGGTAATGATTTGCTGGTTGAAAACGACGAGCGGCACGAGCGCGAACGAGACGGCGAATAGCGTTTCGCGCTCTTTTAGACTTATTTTTTTCAAAAAGACACCCGCCGCGATTATCAGCAGAACGACGATGCTGATGTATTCGGGAACGCGGAAAATATCGGGCGCGTGCGTTTGAACGAGAAGCTGCACGTCGTCCATCGTATGCGAGCGCTTCGAGAGCAGAATCGCGTACGGGACGAGCGACGCGAGACACCCCGCGCCGAGCGCGAGAAACGTCTTAAAATCCCGTCCGAAACCCGTCGGGCGCGCAATTAACCAGACAATCGCCAAACAGCCGAGCCACGCCGCGCCGGTCGTCCACGTGTAAAAGTACGAAAAATTTGTAAACGCAAAGCAGAGCGACGCCAGAACGCAGTAAATAATGCGCTTTCGCAAATCCTGCGCGTTGAGCATCAGCCAGACGAGCGCCATCATCGCCAGGAAAAAGGCAAACGGCATCGCCGGAATATAGCGGCGAAAGGCTGGAAAATAAGGATACGCGCAGCCTTCGCAAGTCCAGCCCAAAACCTCTGTAATCGCGCCTTCGCCCGCCGCGAGCGCGCCGCCCGCGAGCATGACGAGGCTGCCCGTCATCGCGTAGAGCGAATCGCCGGTTATCTTCCCGATTACCCAAAACGCCGCCAGCGCCGCTAAGAATCCGGCAAACGCGCCGGCAATCGTCATCGCCCACGGCGCGCCGACGCCGAAGATGCGTGCCGGTACCGCAATCGCGTAAGGCGCGGCAAATTGTATCGAAAACAAAGATTCGGGCTGCGGGTCGCCGGGAGCATCGTCGCGTCCCGTGTACGGGTCGTTCCGGCGCGGTCGTCCGTCGATTAGGGCTTTGACGTACGAGGCATACGCCGCTTCGTCGATGTCGTTATAAGCATAATGTCCCTGCCAGTCCTGCCCGCGCAGGTACCACATCTTAAACTGCGGGTAAAGCGTAAATATTGCCAGGAAAATCCCCGCGATGATTGCGAAACGCCAAAGTAATTTCATAGTTTCCGAGTTTTAAGTTTCAGGTTTCACCCAAAAAGAATAGACAGATTACCACAAATAGTTATCAGTTATCAGCTATTCCGAAGAGTTACGTGCTATTAGCTTCGCAACAACTTATAACTGACAGCCGATAGCTGATAATTCAAGAATTTGCTCGTTTGTAACTTGAACGTTAAAATCAATAAAGTATGAATTTAAAAGACAGATTGGTCGCCGATATGACGCAGGCGATGAAGGCAAAAGACGCGAATAAACTTTCGACCTTAAGAATGGCGAAAGCCGCTTTGATGAACGAGGAAAACAAGCGCGGCGTCGGGACGGTTTTAACCGACGACGAAGTTGCAAAGATTCTGCAATCTTTGGTCAAACAGCGCAGGGATTCCATCACGCAATTCGAAGCGGCAGGGCGCACCGAGCTTGCCGAAAAAGAGAAGGCGGAGCTTGCCGTGCTCGAAGAATACCTGCCGCAAGCCGCCTCGCCGGAAGAAATCACGGCAGCCGTCGCAGCCGCCGTCGCGGAAACCGGTGCAAGCTCGATGAAGGACATGGGCTTGGTGATGAAAGCCGCTCTCGCCAATCTCGCCGGCAAATCGGCGGACGGCAAGATGGTCAGCGAAACCGTCAAAGCGAAGCTTTCTTAAATTACGAATTACGAATTAAAGAAAAAGCGGATTGGCGGCTGAAGCAATTCAACTCCGGCAATCCGGCAATTCGTAACTGATTAAGGTTTTTGCGGCGATAGATGGGCGCAGTTAAATTTCAGGTAATCGGTTGTTGATTGGACGGGTTCGCGGTTCATAATCTCGAACAATTCGCCGTTATATTCAAATTTCACGCCCGTATTGAGATTAACTGTCTTTTCAGTTATTTTGACGTTAAAGGATGTAATTATTTTGCCCGTTACAAGGCTGCGAGATTCCGGTTTATTAACCAGTTCATCATCGGTGAACTTCAATCTTTCCATAACTCTAAACTACCACAAAAGTTGAAATTTTGACTGCTGACAATGCGAATTTCTGACTTAATTAAGTGTTGCACAAAAATCCGGCTTCTCACAAACATTAGCAATTTCACACAAAAATAATATGGTTGGAAGGTTTAAAAGGCGGAGGATTAAAATTAGAGCCCAGGAAAGCAAACGTATCCAACGCCGGAAAGCTTTCAACTAAAACCTTTTCGGCTTTCTCCGATAAATCCCATATTTATTTCGATGCAGCAACTAAACGGATTTCCCTGACATCATCTTTAGCCAATTAAACAAGAAGGCGAATTGCCGAAGCGATAAAACTTCGTGACGCAATTCGCCTTCTTTAATTTGTAATTAAAAATCGCTCACTAACCGAAAATATTTCGCACCTTGTCCATAAACGATTCGTCCTGAAACTCGGTGTCTTCGATTTCGGCGAGCTGTTCCAATATTTTGCGCTGTTCTTTCGTCAAAGTCTTCGGCGTGACGAGCGTGACGGCGACGAACAGATCGCCTTTGCCGCGCCCGCCAAGAACAGGCATTCCCTGCGATTTGATGCGAAAAACCGTGCCGGTCTGTGTGCCTGCCGGAATTTTCAGGTTTTCTTCGCCGTTGAGGGTTTTGACATCAATCTCCGCGCCGAGCGCGGCTTGCGCGAACGAAATCGGAACCGATGCGTAAAGATTTGCGCCCTGTCGTTCAAACATTTCATGCTCGGCGACGTGGATGACGACGTATAAATTACCGGTCGGACCGCCCGCCGCGCCCGCTTCGCCCTCGCCGCTCACGCGCAGGCGCGAGCCGGTTTCAACGCCGGCGGGAATCTTGATTTCGAGCGTTCTTTCCTTTTCGAGGCGTCCCGCGCCGTGACATTTTTTGCACGGCGTTTTGATTATTTGACCTTTGCCGCCGCAGTTCGGGCAGGTTCGCATGACGCTGAAAAAACCTTGCTGGTAGCGCGTCTGACCGCTGCCGTTACAGGTGATGCAGGTTTCCGGTTCAGTGCCTTTTTCCGCGCCGCGCCCGTCGCATTCGTCGCATTTTTCGAGTCGCGGAATATGGAGTTTTTCCTCTTTGCCGGTCGCGGCTTCTTCCAGAGAGATTTCCAAATCGTAGCGCAAATCTGCGCCGCGCTGCGCCGCCGAACGACCGCCGCGCCCGCGTCCGGCGCCGCCGAACATATCGCCGAAGCCGAAGAGGTCGAAAATGTCCTCGATGTTGGAAAAGCCCGAAGCATCGAATCCGCCGAAGCCCTGACCGTTTGCGCCCGAATGTCCGAACCGGTCGTAAGCCGCACGTTTCTGCGCGTCGGACAAAACCGAATAAGCTTCCGCCGCTTCCTTGAATTTATCCTCCGCCGTGTGGTCGTTAGGATTCTTATCGGGATGATGCTGAATCGCTAATTTGCGATATGCCGCCTTGATTTCCGCGTCGGTGGCGTTTTTCGCAATTCCTAAAATTTCGTAATAATCTCGTTTACTCATAAAGAAAGTAATTTCAAATTACAGATTACAAATTTCAAATTATCCAACCTAAAATCCGAAATCCAAAATCCAAAATTATAGATACCTTAGTTGTCGGATGTCAACGGCTGGTTGTATTCGACCGCCAACCCGTGAACAAACAACAACGCCAGCCCAAATGAATGAACTGACGTTCCCGTCTATTTTGCGATATTACACCGGCGTTTGCAAGGGATGATGGATGAATCCTCGTCCCTCAAATCACGCCATCACCATCAGCAGCGTCGTTAACTGATTCGCCGCTTCTTCTGCCTTTTTGAAGGCGTCGTCGAGCAATGTCGGGTCGTCCGACGAAAGACATTCTTCCGCCTCGCCCAGAATGCCGTTGATTTCAACCTGCTGTTTCTGTTCAAGCGATTTGCCGTATTCCACCATCGCGCGGCGCGTGTTTTTAATCAGGGAATCGAGCCGGTTGCGCGATATAATCAAATCTTTCTGCTCCTTGTCCTTCTCGACCGAAGTTTCCGCTTCCATAATCAGGCGGTCGATTTCGTCCGGCGCTAACCCCGAAGAAGGCGTGATTTGCATCGCCTGTTCGAGTCCGGTCATCTTGTCTTTCGCCGAAACGTTGACGATGCCGTTGGCATCGATTTCAAACGAAACGTCAATCTGCGGAACGCCGCGCGGCGCAGGCGGAATACCGACCAGCTCGAATTTGCCCAAGCTGCGGTTGCCGCTCGCGACTTCGCGTTCGCCTTGCAGAATATGAACTTCGACCGATTGCTGGTTATCGACGACCGTCGTAAAGGTCATCGTGTTTTTGAGCGGAATCGTCGAGTTGCGCGAGATTAATTTGACGAACAAACCGCCGCGTGTCTCCAAACCGAGACTGAGCGGCAAAACGTCGAGCAGAACGATGTCCTTCACGTCGCCGGTCAAAACGCCGCCCTGAATCGCCGCGCCCATCGAGACGACTTCATCCGGGTTAATTTCCGCCGACGGCTCTTTGCCGAAAAGTTCCGTCACCGTGCGCATGATAATCGGCGAGCGCGTCTGCCCGCCGACAAGGATTACTTTATCGATGTCCGCCGGCTGGAGCTTGGCGTCCCAGAGCGATTTCTGGCACGGTTCGACCGACGATTCGACCAAATCCTGCACGAGTTCTTCAAATTTCGAGCGCGACAGAGCCGTGTTGATGTGTTTCGGTCCGCTCGAGTCCGCCGCGATAAACGGCAGATTGACGGTCGTTTCCATGACGGAAGACAACTCGCATTTGGCGCGTTCCGCGGCTTCTTTCAGGCGCTGCAGCGCGAGCCGGTCTTCTTTCAAGTCGATACCGTTTTCCAGCTTAAAGTCCTCGACCAGCCAGTTGATAATGCGCTGGTCGAAGTCTTCGCCGCCTAAAAAGGTGTTGCCCGACGTCGAAAGAACTTCGAAAACGCCGTCGTTAATCTCCAGAATCGTGATGTCGAACGTGCCGCCGCCGAGGTCGTAAACCGCAACTTTTTCCGACTTTTGCTTGCCGAAACCGTAGGCGAGCGCGGCTGCCGTCGGCTCGTTGATGATGCGCTCGACTTCCAGCCCGGCGATTTTTCCCGCATCGCGCGTTGCTTGGCGCTGCATGTCGTCGAAATATGCCGGAACCGTAATGATGGCTTCCGTCACCTTATCGCCCAAAAATTCTTCCGCCGCGAGCTTCAGTCGCTGGAGCACGATTGCCGAAATCTCGGGCGGCGAGTAAACGCGGTCGAGAACCTGTATGTGCGCGTCGCCGTTCGGCGCTTCGACGATCTCGAACGGCACGGTTTCGCGCATTTTCTGCACTTCCGGCGAATCGAACTTGCGACCGATAAGCCGTTTGACGGCATGGAGCGTGTTCGTCGGATTGGTCACCGCCTGGCGCTTGGCGATCTGACCGACGAGCCGCTCGCCTTTTTCCGTAAACCCGACGACCGAAGGCGTCGTTCTGCCGCCTTCCTTATTCGGTATAATCTGCACCGTGCCGCCTTCGAGAACCGACACGCAGCAGTTCGTTGTTCCTAAATCGATTCCAATAACTTTACTCATAATTTTTTAAGGTGAAATATTCTGCGGGAAAATTACGGGAAATTTCGAGTGCCTATTTGGTTTCTAAAACATCATCTGCCGCTTGCAGATTACTCCCGGCAGCCGGGTTTTTCGCGAGCTGGGGCAATGCGGTCGAAACTTTGACCATCGCCGCGCGAATCACGCGCTCGCCGATGCGATAACCGCGAAGCAGCTCGCCCGTTACCGTGTTCGGCGGATATTCCGCGGCGATTTCCGTTGCGACCGCCTCGTGAAAATGCGGGTCGAATGCCTCGCCGACCGACGAAATTTGTGAAACGCCCATCTCCGCCATGACTTCGTTTAATTGTTGATTGACCAGCACGATGCCTTCAAAAAACTGGTGAAAGTCCGGCGAGCGCCCCTCTCGATGGGTCGCGGCAAAATCCAGCGCGCGGTTCAGATTATCCAAAACGGGCAAAATCTGCGTCGCCAGATTACAGACCTGACCGATAAAAGTTTCGCTGCGGTCGCGCTCGATGCGTTTTTTGTAATTGTCGAAATCGAGCTGGCGGCGGCGCACGCTTTCGGTTAACTCGGCGCGCTCGTTTTCAAGCTTGAGAACCTGCTTCTTAAAATGCAGAACTTCCGTTTCAAGCTCGGAAAACGTTTTATTGTTCGGAACGAAATTATTTGCCGGCGGCGCGCCGACAGCGGCGGGTTCGATTGATTTCGCGGGTTCAAAGACAAATTCCGCCTTGATAAAATCGGGATTCGTATCGTCAAAATCGGCTTCATCAACCTCAATCGCCAAATCCGATGAAATCTGAAGGTCTTTCTCCTTCGCTTCCAGTTCTTTGATAAAATCCTCAATCGAAAGCGAATTTTCCTCTTCAACTTCACTTACAAGTTTATCTAAATTTTCCGGTTCGTTATTCAAGTTCATTTATTTTGGGCTTCTCGGGCAGTTGATGTTCGCAGATAAAGCCATTGGTGGAGGGGTTTATAAACAAAGCAAAAATTGCCTTTTAATTGACTGAGTATTCTTTGGTCATGTGTTTTTCGAGAATTCGCGCGATGTATCCGACAATCGAAATAATGCGTGCATATTCGATGCGGGTTGGTCCGAGAACGCTCAAAGTTCCGATTGCCGAGCCTTCGCCGATGCGGTAAGGTGCGGTAATCAGCGTACAGTTTTGCAAGGTGGAAGCCGTATTTTCGCTTCCGATGACAACTTGAACGTTGCCTTTCGAAGCATCGCGCGCGACGCATTCGTTCAGGATTTGCATCAGCCGCGATTTTTCTTCAATCGTGCGAAGGAGTTCACGAAGACGGTCTAAATCGGCAAAATCGCGTTTGCTTAAGATATTTGACGTGCCGTCAACATAAAGCGCGCCGCGATTATCGTCTTCGTCCTCGATGCTCTGCGAGCAGAGAATCATCGCCGTTTGCAGCAGTTTATCGAAAAGCGCCTTTTCTTCGTGCATCAATTTCAAGATTTCCGCGCGAATTTCCGCCAGAGACTTGCCGCCGAATTCGACGTTCAAGTATCGTGCTGTCCGGTCGAGTTCTTCCTGCGTGTAGGTTTCGCTGAGCCGGATAATCTTGTTATGCACAATATTCGGCGCGGAAACCAGCACGACCAGCAAGCGCCGGTCGGATAGATTGACGAATTCGATATGCTGCAGGCGATCGTTTGCCAGAGATGGCGAAACGACGATACCGATATTATTTGAAAGAGCTGAAAGAAGCTGGGATGTACGCTGCATCAGACGGTCGGGCGTATCGGTCAATTCACTTTCCAAAAAGCCGAATTCCTCGCCGATAAAACGCAAATCCGCGTTCGAAAGCGAGAGCACGCCCAAAAGATTGTCAACGTAAAAGCGATAGCCTTTATCGGTCGGCACGCGACCGGCGGAAGTGTGCGGCTGTTCCAATAATCCGGCTGATTCAAGCTCGCCCATGACGTTGCGAATCGTCGCCGAGCTTAACCCGTAGGAATTTGCAAATTTTTCCGCGATTATTTTGGAGCCGACCGGCTCGCCCGTGATGAGATACTCACCGATAATTGCCGAAAGTATCGCCCGCCCGCGAACATCGGGATAATTTATTTTGTCAGAAGTAAAATTTGCGTCACGACCCGACATTTTTTTATTCCGATGATTTTGATGCTGACAGCGCGAACCGGTATGCTCGCGCTATTAAAACAGATAACATTTTCGCGCTAAATCTGTCAAGAATTATTAGTTAAACTTGATTTAACAATAAAATCCGAAGTAATCCGCGGCTGATATTTCTTTACTGTCTTTGCTCCTTTCGCAGCTTTGCGGGAAAATATCTTTTTCTCTATGACCGAAATCTTAAACGAAATCAAAACTTTCTACGAAGAAGCCTTTCATGCCTTCGACCCGAAACGCCATACGCCTGAAATCGAAGTCCGTTTTTATCCATACATCGGCATCAACCACACAATCCGCGTGCGCGGCGGCAAGGTCTTCGTCCGGATTGCGGAAATTTGCCGCGAGATGCCGCTCAATGCACAAAAAGCGCTTGCCTATATTCTCGTCGCCAAGCTTTTACGCAAAAAAGTTCCGCCGCCGGCGCGAACGATTTACTCGAATTTTATAAAAACACAGGAAATCCGCGAAAAGGCAGTCGAGAACAAACGGCGGCGCGGGCGCAAAATCATCACGTCCGCCGAAGGAGAATTTTACGATTTGGACGAAATCTTCGACGCCTTAAATCAAACTTATTTCCGCAACTCGTTGGCGAAACCGGTTCTGAGTTGGTCTTCGCGTAAAACTTACCGGATTCTCGGGCATCACGATTCGGCGCACGAAACGGTGATTGTCAGCAAATCGCTCGACGACCGGAAAGTTCCGAAATTCGTTGTTGAATACGTCGTCTTTCACGAAATGCTCCACATTTTTCACCCGACCGAACACCGCAACGGCAGACGTTTCAATCACACGCCCGCGTTCCGCCGCAACGAGCGCAAATTTCAATATTTTGAAGAAGCCGAAAGCTGGATTGAGCGAAACGTGAAGCACCTCAAACGAAGGGCAAAGAATTAGCCGCGGATGAACCAGGGATGCACGCAGATTTTATTAAATGATTTATCCGCGAAATCCCTGGTTCATCCGCGGCTAAATAATTAATCCTCGAACTGTTCTAAAATCCTGCCGATTAAACCGAACGGCGAAACGGTTCGGCGTTCGATGCCCGACGCGTTAAAGCGCGTTTCGGTTGAAAAATTCGTCAATAGCTGCGCGTTTTCCGCCTTCTTTTCGCCCAGCACTTCGACGACTTTTTCGGTCGCGTCTTTGCCGTAGGTGACGGCGACCGCGCCGGTTTCGGTGAATTTCTTCCAAGCCGGATTGCGCGTAAAATTCTGCCCGTTCTGCTTTGCCTGCAAGCATTTGAGAACGCTTTCGGTGTCGCCCAAAATAAGTTTATTCTCGACGAAAGCGGCGGCGCTTGTGCCGTCCGCCGACTTCCAGATTTCCGCTGTTTCACGCTTTTCGCCCGCCGCTTTGAAATTTATTTCGGCGATTGATTTTTTCAGGCTTTCCGCATCTTTAACTTGCACGACCGCGACCGTTTTTTCGCCTTCCGCATCAAGGACGGCAGTCCAGATTTCAGAATCGACGGCGCTCAGGAAAGTTTCCGCGTCCGCCACGACGTAAGGTTCAAGCAGACTTCCCGCGAACGCAATCAAAATTTTCGCGCTTCCCGGGTCGGCGTTTTTTCCGGCGACGAGCAGCAGACTGCGCCACGCGATTTGCGGGTTTTGCAGACGATAACGCGTCGCCGAAAAAACGTCCGCCGGCAAAAATTCCGCCGCATTCGATTGCGTCGATGGCGCTGCCGGAACAAGCGTTTCTTTAACTACGGAAGCATTTTCCGGCGTCAGCGAGACCGTGTATTTATCCTCGATTCCCTGCCCGGTTTTGGTCGCCGTCCAGAAAACGTCTTTCACCGCACCGCGCAAAATCTTTGGTAAAACCTGTGCAATGAAGCTTCTGCCTTCATCATCGTCAGTCGCTTTCAGCGCGGTTGAAACACCAGCGAGATTCGAGATTTGCGCGATGCCGTCGCTTGAAACATAGCCGAACGCGAGCGCGCCCGCCGCGGTTTCGCGTTTCGCTGCCAGCGCTTCGTCTTTTACTAAACTATCGGCTTCGCCGCGCGAAACCGCGAGCGATTTTTCGAGCGCCGCCGCGTCGTTACTGAAAAATATCCTGCTGCCCGTGACAAACGCGAAGACTTTGCGCCCGTCTTTTGCCGTCCAGACGAACGATTTTCCGCCCGATTTGTTTTCGGTGTCTAAAGTCACTTCGCCGCCGTAAGTTTCGTTGACGAATTCGCCCAGGCGTTCTTCCGTAAAGCTCAGCGTGTAGCGATTCCAGGTGTGCGTGTCGGCGATTGCGACGAAACGCGGCTTGAAATTCAGGACGGAATTTTCCGCCGTGACCGGAGTTTCCGTGGCTTCAAAACCGGTCACGGCGATTGCGGTCTGGATTCCTGAAAGCGCGGAAAAATCCGGTTTCGCCTTTGCCGCGTCCTGAAACGCGCGGCTTTCGGTTAAAGCGCCGAGCGCTTTTCCCAAATCGTTTGTTTCCAGATAAACAAGCGTGTCGGCGGGCGCGAAATTCCGCAAATCGGTCGGTTGAGAGCTGCACGCCGAAAGAAAAATTATCCACAGATGAACACAGATGAAACCGGACAGAAAACGGATTTTTTTAATTTGTAATTCGTAATTCGTAATTCGTAATTCGGCTTGTCGTTTCATTTTTTTATGCTAAAATCCCGAATAATTATGGATAAAATTTTTGCAGATAATATTTTACAAGGTAAAGTTGCGTTTGTAACAGGCGGCGCGACGGGAATTACGGGCGGCGTCGCGCGCGCTTTTTCGCAATCCGGCGCGCGCCTCGCGATAATCTCGCGGAAAGAGGAAAATCTGATTGCCCAAAAACAGTTTATCGAAGAACGCGGCGGCGAATGTTTCGCGGTCGTCGCGGATGTGCGCGAATATTCGGCGGTCGAAAACGCGATTGCGAAAACCGTCGAGCGCTACGGGCGCATCGACATCGTCGTCAACGGCGCCGCCGGGAATTTCCTGTGCAGGGCAAACGAGCTTTCGGCAAACGGTTTCGCGACCGTTGTCGACATCGACACGAAAGGCACGTTCAACGTCTGCCGCGCCGCGTTTGAAGAGCTGAAAAAATCGAGCGGGCAGATTTTGAATATTTCCGCGACCCTGCATTATCTCGCGACGCCGATGCAGATTCACGTCTCGGCGGCGAAAGCCGGAGTCGATGCGATTACGCGCAATCTTTCGGTCGAATGGGGCAGATACGGCATCCGCGTCAACGGCATCGCGCCCGGACCGATTGAGGACACCGAAGGCATGAAACGCCTTCTGCTGCCCGAGCTGCGCGACAAACTGGTGAAAAAAATCCCGCTGCAAAGATTCGGGCGCATCGCCGACATCGAAAACGCCGCGCTCTTTCTCGTTTCCGACGCGGCAAGCTACATCAACGGCGTAACCTTAGTCGTCGACGGCGGAAGCTGGCTTTTGGGAACGAGTCTCGGTTAATACAAATATTCCATGTTTCAGGAATCAGCCGTAAATTATTCTTACTGAAAATTAATTTTATGAACCGCCGCCGCTTCGGAAGCTATTTCCGTCAAGAATTTTTGTTTTTTTCGATATTGCTTTTTTCGTGCGGGTTAAATTTGAACGCGCAGGAAAAGTATAAATACGTCGTCGGGGAAAACCCGGACGAATTTAAAAAATTACTGAACGAGTTCGGAAACCAGAAATACAAGCTGCTGTCGGCAACGAAAATACCGCTCAAAGACAACGAACACAGTTACACGCAAATGATTCTGGCGGCGATTCTGAAATACGACGGCGAACAAACCTTCAGCTATGAATATTTTGCCGCTTCGAATCCTGATTCGGCGGAATTTGGATTAAACGCGCTGGCGGAGAAAGGCTTTCGTTACCGAAAAACATTCTGGTTTACTGATGGAATTAAAGATCCGGCGGGCTGTTCGGGCGACGACGCCACCAGCCAAATTCTCTGCCGCGGCGCGCAATCAGACGATATTAGAGTCGGAAGCCTTGTGCTCATGGAACAGGAAGACGGAAAAAACAACAAAAGCTATTACAAAGTTCTTTCCGGCGACACCAAAGCCTTTATCTGGGAGAAAAGCAACGCCGCGACGCTCAGAGAAGTATTCAGCGAGACTTTGAAAGATTCGTTTTTCCTGCCGCTCGGTTTGTTTTACTACCAGCTCGATTTTCGCGACGCCGTCATCGTCGAAATCATCAACGACGCGGAAATCGTGCCGAAAGTCTCTTCAAAAATTTCGTATAAAATCGTCAGAAACGAACTCGGCGGAAGTTTTAATAAGGAAATCGAGCGGCTCGGCGGCGATGGTTTTCAAATCATCGCCAAAGAAAAGAATTTTGCGGTCGTCGGTCAAAACGAAGAAAATAAAACGCCCGTCTCGTATGAGATTGTCGCCGCGCACAAAAAGAATCATCTTGCGGAAATCAATAAATTAGCGGCGCAGGAGGGCGCGAGATTTTTGTTGGCTGATTACGACCATTACGAGATAGACCAATTCGAGGGCAAATTGCTGTTTGAGAAAAAAGTCAAAACGGGCGCGAAACGTTTTACATACAAAGCCGTCAAATTAACAGACCGTCCCTTATACCCGAACAAACAAGTCAAAAAAAGAACCGTTCAGCCGGCATCGGCGGCGGCAATGAACGAGCTAAACGAATTGGTCAAAAACGGTTATGAAATCCGCGCGCTTTATTATTCACGCGGACTCGGCGGCATCGCGGCTTTGTTTGAAAAGGAAAGGTGAGAGCGTCTTATTTTCTAAACTTCGTCCGTTTCCGTTGTTGCTGAAGTAGCGGATTTCTTGGTTTCGTCGCCGAGGATTGCGCGCAGGACGAGCATTTTTGCAAGGATTCGGACTTCCGGGCGGTCGAATTTGTTGGTCAGGGCTTTGGTTTTGCCGAAATCGGCGAGTGCCAGGTTGCGGATTGTCAGGTTGGCAATGCCGAGCTCGCGCGTCAGCGAGGTCATCATCGCGCCGCCGAACGAACCGACCTGCACTTCGCCGTCGTCCAGTACTTCGCCCGAAATGTCCATAAACTCGCCGACCTTGACGAACGCCGAAATCGTGTCGTTGAGGCGGAAAATCGTGTCTTCGAGAAGCGGAAACGCCTTGTCGGCATCCGACGCGGCATAGGCGCTCGCGAGAAACCAGATTTCCAGAAAATCCTGGTAGTTTTTCGGCGACGGATTGACGAGCGCCTGCGCATCTTTCATCACTTCGGCGGCAAGCTCTTTATCACCCGCCGCCGCGACCTGCGAAGCAAGCATACTGAGCGCCATCATCTTTTCCTGTTTCTTGCCCAGACCGTTGATAATTTTCCGCGCCCGCGCGACCGTTTTCTCGCGTTCTTCTTTCGGCAGCTCTTTGAGCTTCATGACGTTTTTCATCGTCTCTTCCTGCTCTTTTCGCGCCTGATTCCGGCTTTCCTGCAACGCTTCGACTTCGGCTGTGCTGTTTCTGAGCGGCGCGGGCGTCGGCGCGCTTTTGACCATCACGCGCGGCTCGTCGCCGTTTGAAATAACGGTCGCCGTCTGCCGTTTTACTTTGTCAGGAAACTGAGCGCGAATTTGCAGGGCGCGCGACGGCGCATATTTTTCTATTAAATAGATATAAGGACCGTTTAAAACTTCATCCGCGTCTTTTTGCTGTAAGACACTCTGCGCGAGAATTTCCGCCAGATCGCGCAGGTTCTGCTCGCTGAACATCGGCTTTTTGCCGCCCTCCTTTTTGATTTTCTCGAAATTTTCCGCGCCCATGCTCAGAAACGACCTGACGTTGTAAAAATTGCTCCCTGAAGCCTTGTCGCTTTTAAGTTTATTGACGATGGCGTCCGCATATTCCGCGCCCTTCGCGGCGTCTTTTTCGTAAATCTTCTGGAGCAATTCAACGTTACTCCAATCGACGCCTTTCGATTCGAGCGATTTGCGCGCGATTTCAAGCGCCTTTGCCGCGTCTTTCTGCGCAACCGTCCTGATAAACTGCGTTTCAAAATAAGAATCGCGGTCCTCGATGCTCTTGCGAAGCTCGGGATTGGTGATAATCGAGAGCGTGTCGAAATAAAAATTAACGGCGAGCGTCGCATCGTGCTCCGCGAGATTCATCGCGACCTGCTGGCGGACGCCCATCGCCTTTTGAAATTTTCGGACGAACGTCACTTTTTTGTCCTGCTCTCCGCCGGCATATAACCCGCCGCTGTATTCCGAATCGACCGGCACGCCGCCGAGCGCGTTCAGCTGCGCGTCGTAATCGGCGAGCAGCTGTTTGAAATCGGTAATTACCGTGCCGTACATCGCGGCAGCTTCCTTTTCGTCGTAAAACCACATTAACCCGGCAAGTTCGGCAGAGAAACTGATGCGGTTTTCGAGCGTCCGCAGCGCACCGACTTCGGCGCTCGTCTCGCGCAGAAAAACGACCGCCTCCCGGCGCAGCTCGTCCATCCGCGCTTTCGGATTTTCCTTGTCGGCGGTTTGGGCAAAAGCGTTTTGAAAAAGGGTTAAAAGTAAAAGGGCGGATAAAACGTTTCGGAAAAACATTCTGGTATGATAATCCGTCCATCGGAAATAGTAAATAACAATTTCACTTTGAAAAATTCGTCCGGCAGAATTTAGATTTGCCCGCGAAAAGCGGCGAAAGCACGCTAAAAAATAATATCAAAATATTTTTCGCCGCTTTTCGCCGCTTTTCGCGGGCAAATCTCTTTTTCCAAATATTAATGGCTCGTTTCTTTTGAAACGCGCTTCGATTTCATTTAACATTTAGCTTTTCCAATGATTGAAATTTCACCGAAAACATTCGAAGAATTTAAGAAGGAAGCCGAAAAGGGCAACGTCGTCCCGGTTGTCAGAAGCGTTTTGGCGGATTTACACACGCCGACGGGCGCGTTTTTGCGCATTGCGAACGGCGCGGAGCAAGCCTTTCTGCTCGAATCCATCGAAGGCGGCGAGCGGCTGGCGCGGTATTCGTTCCTCGCGGCAAACCCGTTTATGACCGTCCGCTCGCACAAATCGCAGACTTTTCTCGAACGCGACGGCTCGCGCAAGCTTTATCCGGACCGCACGCTGGTCGAGTTTTTGAGAAACCATTTCCGGCGACATAAATTGGCGCGGCGCGAGAAACTGCCGCCCCTGTGCGGCGGCGCGGTCGGTTTTCTCGCCTACGACGCGGCGCGCTGGTTTGAAAAGGTTCTGGACGACGGCGCGGCGCGCGATAAAACGGACGCCGTCTGGATGTTTTTTCGCAACATTCTCGTTTTCGACCGTTTAAAGCAGCGCATCGAAATCGTTTCGATTGTTTTCACGGACGAAGCCAAAACGGACGACGATTTGAATAAACTTTATACGCAAGCCGTCGAGGAAACCGCGCGGCTCGAAAAGCTTCTCGAAGAAAGCTCGCTGCCGGCGGTTGCCGCTACGAACCGCGCAAAACCGCAATCCAAACAGTTTACGTCAAACTGGAAAAAGACGGAGTTTCTCGCGGCAATCGAAAAAATTAAGGCTCACATTCTCGCGGGCGACGCCTACCAGGTCGTTTTGTCGCAAAAGTTCAAGCGCGAGACTTCGGCTGAACCGATCAACATCTATCGCGCCCTGCGAACGACAAACCCGTCGCCGTATATGTTTTACGTCAAGCTCGGCGCGGCGGAAACGCTTATCGGCGCGTCGCCGGAAATGCTCGTCCGGTGCAGCGGCAAAAGGCTCGAATACCGCCCGATTGCCGGAACCCGGAAGCGCGGCGCGACCGAAACCGAAGACTGGATTCTGGCGGAAGATTTGCGCTCGGACATGAAGGAAATTTCCGAACACGTGATGCTCGTCGATTTGGGCAGAAACGACCTCGGGCGCGTTTCCGAATTCGGCTCGGTCGAAGTCGCAGAGTTGATGAAAATCGAGAAATATTCGCACGTGCAGCATCTCGTGACGAGCTTGAAATCGCGTTTGCGTGACGGCTTAGACCGTTTCGACGCCCTTGCTTCATGCTTTCCGGCAGGCACGGTTTCGGGCGCGCCGAAGGTTCGCGCGATGCAGATAATCAGCGAGCTTGAACCGACCCGGCGCGGCGTTTACGCGGGCGCTATCGGCTATATGGATTACGCCGAAAATCTCGACACCTGCATCGCGATTCGCACGATTCGCCTGAAAGACGGCGCGGCTTCGATTCAGGCGGGCGCGGGAATTGTCGCCGATTCCGTACCCGAAAAAGAGTACGAGGAAACTATCAACAAGGCGCGCGCGCTCGTCAAAGCAATCGACATGGCGGAAGGATTTTGAAATATGCTCTTAGTGATAGATAATTACGACTCATTTACCTACAATCTCGTGCAATACCTGGGCGAGCTGGGCGCTGAAATGCAGGTGCGGCGCAATGACGAGGTTTCGATTGAGGAAATCGAAAACGATTTAAAGCCCGCCAAAATTCTCATCTCGCCCGGACCGGGAACGCCGGACGATGCGGGCGTATCCTTGGAAGTTTTGGAAAAACTCGGCGAACGGCTGCCTATCCTGGGCGTTTGTCTCGGACACCAGGCAATCGGACAGATTTTCGGCGGTCGCGTCGTTCGCGCGCCCGAGCCGATTCACGGTAAGCCGGTCGAAATCTGTCACGACGGAAAGACGATTTTTGCCGATTTAACTTACCGCTTCCGCGCCGCGCGTTATCATTCGCTGGTCGTCGAGCGCGAATCTCTGCCCGATTGTCTCGAAATTTCCGCGACTTCGCCCGACGGTTTGATAATGGCGCTCAGGCATAAAACCCTGAAAATCGAAGGCGTGCAGTTTCATCCCGAATCGATTCTGACCAAAGAAGGCAAAAAACTCTTGCAAAACTTCCTTAATCTTTGAGATATTAAATATGAGCCTCCGATAGAGGCAATTACAAATTAGACATTTCAAATCATCTGTAATTTGTAATTTGTAATTCCGCAAAACCGGCAAGTAATTGCTTCAAGAATCCTCCTCTTTTCCGCTTTTTCACCTTAAAATATGTTTATGTCGAAAACCCAGTGGCTTTTTGCCGCGCCGCTTTCCGCCACCAATACAAAGGCAGATACGCCGCTTTTTCCCTTTTTGAACCGCCTGATTCGCGGCGAAAATCTCGAAACCGTCGAAGCCGCCGATTTTTTCCGCGCGCTGACCGCACTCGACGCCAATCCCGCGCAAATCGCCGCGTGTCTGACGGCGCTTACCGCGAAAGGCGAAACCGCCGCCGAATTAGCCGGAATGGCGCGGACGATGCGCAAGCAGGCAGTCAAAATCAAGTCGCGGCAGAAAAACTTTATCGATGTTTCCGGCACGGGTTCGAGCATCGCGAAAACCTTTAACGTTTCGACCGCGGCGGCGTTTGTCGCTGCCGGAGCGGGTTTGACGGTGGCGAAACACGGCAGCCGCGCCGTGATGAGCGATACGGGAAGCGCCGACGTGCTCGCAAAGCTCGGCGTCAAAATCGCGTGCGAGCCGGAAGTCGCGCAGACCAGTTTGAACGGCGCCGGGATTTGCTTTATGTTCGCCCCGAAATTTCACCCGTCGCTGCGGCGCGTCGGCGACATCCGGCGCGCGCTCGGCATCCGCACATCCTTGAATCTGCTCGGCGTTTTGGCGAATCCGGCGAACGCGCCGAAACAGCTTATCGGCGTCTGGCATCCCTCCTTGCTCGAACCGATGGCGCAGGCTCTCGCCGTTCTGGGAACAGAACGCGCGTGGGTCGTTCACGGCTCGGACGGTTTGGACGAAATCACGCTCGCGGATGAAACATTCGTCGTTGAAGTCAGAAAAACGGAAGTGCGCGAATTTCGTATCGCGCCCGAAGACTTTAAGTTGCAGCGCGGCGACATCCGGCATTTAAAGACGGAAAGCCCGGAAGAAAGCGCTCAGATAATCCGCGAAGTCCTGAGCAGTAAACGCCGCGACGAAGCGCGCGCGCTCGTTGTCCTGAATGCGGCGGCAGCGCTGATTATCGGCGGCGTAACGGAAGAACCGAGCCACGCCGCGCGGCTTGCCGAACAATCAATCGACAGCGGACAGGCGCAAAACAAGCTCGACCGGCTGATTCAAACGACGAACAAAAAGTAATTGGTATTTGGTATTTGGTTTTATTTGACTTATTACCGATTACCGATTACCAATTACTAATGCTCAGTTGGCTTTACGCCCGAATCACAAACATTCGAAACGCGCTTTACGAGCGCGGCACGTTTGAATCTCACTCGCTCGGCGCGGCGACCATCAGCGTCGGAAATATCACAGTCGGCGGCACGGGCAAAACGCCGCTCGTCGCTTTCGCGGCGGAAGTCTTATTTGAGCAGGGCGCAAAAGTCTGCGTCCTGACGCGCGGTTACGGGCGCGAAAATCCCCGGACAAGAGTTTTGGTTTCCGACGGCGGACAGATTTTAGCCGGCGCCCGGGCGGCAGGCGACGAGCCGTTTGAGCTTGCCCGGAAACTTCTCGGAAAGGCGGTTGTCGTGGCGGACGCAAATCGCGTCGCGGCGGCAGAGTGGGCGCGCGAAAAGTTCGGCGTCACGGCTTTCGTGCTCGACGACGCTTTTCAGCACCGCGCGGCGCGGCGCGATTTGGACATCGTCGCAATCGACGCCACGAACCCGTTCGGCAATTTAAAAACGCTGCCCTTCGGAACTTTGCGCGAGCTGCCGGAAAACCTGCGCCGCGCCGGTTTAATCGTCATCACGCGCGCTAATCTGGTCAACGAAAAACAGCTTGCGGACTGCAAATCACAAATTGCGAATTACAATCCCGATTGCCCGATTTTCACCGCCGAAAACAAAATCTCGAATCTGGTTGAATTACAAGACTTTCTCTCAAACACTCAACAACCAACCGACCACCGACCACCGACCACCGACCACTGTTTAGCTTTCTGCGCGCTCGGCAATCCCGATAATTTTTTTGAGCAGATGCGCCGCGAAAATTTTAATTTAACGGCGACGCGAAAATTTCCCGACCATCATCGCTACACGCAAAACGACATTGAAACTATCGAAACCGACGCTCACAAAACCGGTGCGGAAATCCTGCTGACAACTGCCAAAGACGCCGTTAAACTTGCCGGTTTGAAATTTGAAATGCCGTGTTTCGCGGTCGAAAGCTCGCTTGTTTTTGATGACGAAAAAAAACTGCGCGAACACGTCAGCGCAGTTTTCAATCGCAAATCCAAAATCTAAAATCCAAAATCTAAAATCAATCCGAGTCCTGCGTTTTTCCGCTTTGCGCCGCCGCCGGTGATTTTTTCGGCTGCGGCGTCGGCTTGACGGCAGGTGTTTTCGCCGGGGTCGTTTTTACGTCGGGCGTCGGCGAAGTTTGCGGTTTAGGTGATTCGTTCGTCACGGGCGTCGGCTGCACGGCGGTGTTTGCCGCCGGTGATTTCGTCGTTTTCGGCGTCGCCTGCGTGTTCGCGTTGGCATTCGGCGCGGTCGGAACCATCATGTAATATTTGCCCGTGTTACTGTCGTAAAGATAAGTCGGTCGCGAGGGGTCGTCCTGCGTAAAAGGACTGTTCGGATTGTTCGGGTCGATATATTGACCGCCCTGCGGAATCTGAACCGGCGGCGCGCCCGGCGGAACCGTGCCGTTTTGCCAGTACGGATTTCCGTCGCTGCCGCCGAGGTTTTCCGGCGCAGTCAGCGTCATATTCGAATTCGCCAGCATTTCCTGCGAGGTCGGAATGATGGTCGCCAAGCCCTGCTCGTTCATGCCGGTCGCCGGATTTATCGGCTGGACGGGCTGCGAGTTGGAATCCGTCTGGAGCGTCGAAGGATTTCTCTGCTTAACGGAAGTCGCCCAAATCAGCGCGACCGAAAGCAGCGAAATTCCGGCGAGCACGACGAACGCGGTTTTCCAGATATTGTCGTTCGAAGCGGCTTTCGGCTTGTTTTCCGGTATCGCCAGCGAGCGCTCGACGCGATTTAAATCGTCGAACAATTCTGCCGCCGTCTGATGCCGCATCTCGGGATTTTTCGCGAGCGTCTGCAAAATTAAAGGCTCGACGCCCGCCGCTAAATCCTGCCTGAAAGCCGACAGCGGCGGCGGCGGTTCCTGCGCGTGTTTCATCATCAGCTCGCTCGCGTTCGCCGCTTTGAAGGGAACCTCGCCCGCCAGCATTTCATACAAAATCACGCCTAAAGAGTAAATATCCGAGCGCTCGTCGGCTTCGCCCGCATCGGCGCATTGTTCGGGCGAAAGATACTCGATTTTCGGAAAAGCAAGGTCGTCGTCAGCGGCGGCAACGGCGTCCAGTTTGACCGCGCCCAAATCTAAAACTTTGACCGCGTCTTCGTCCGCCAGCAGGATATTTTCGCTGTTCAGATTGCCGTGAACGACGCCTTTCGAGTGTGCGGCAGAAAGCGCCGACGCGATTTGTTTAGCGATTCGGACGGCGCGGTCGGGGGCGAAACTTCCCTCGCGCTCGATTGCCGATTTTAAGGTTTCGCCCGTCGCATCTTCAAAAACGATATAAACCGTGCCGTTCGCGTCGGAGCCGAAATCCGTCACGTTCAAAATGTTCGGAGCCGAAATGTTTGAAATACGGCGCGCTTCCGAAGAAAACCGCTTGACAATATTTTCATCGACCGCGAGCGCCGGCGCTAAGATTTTTACCGCCACCGGCTTTTCCATCAGAAGATGCCGCGCGTGATAAACTTTGCCCAGCTCCGTATCGCGCATCACCGAATCAATCCGATATTTTTCCGCTAAAGTTTTTCCGATAAATGTATCACTCATTGCTTTGTCTAAACGCCCAGAAAATTATACAGGTTGCAAAATATGATTCAAAACTTAAAGCTGCGGTTGCCGCTAAATCCAGACATCGGCGCTTCAATTAAAAGGCGGCTGAGGTTTTATAAAACCTCAGCCGCCGGATTGTTTTGTCTTTTGTTAAAAACTATCTCAAAACAACGAAAACGATAACGAGCGCGAAAAGAACGAGCGATTCGATAAGCGCCAGACCGATAATCATCATCGTCTGAACCGTACCGGCGGCACCCGGATTGCGCGCCGCGCCTTCAACCGCCGCGGCACCGATTTTACCTTGTCCAAGCCCGCCCAAGCCAGCCGCCAAACCAAAGCCGAGACCAGCCGCGAGCGCTTTATAAGCCGCAACCGTATCGGCGTTAGCCTGAATTCCGCCGCCCTGCGCGAAAGCCGAAACCGAAAGAAGCGCGATTGCCAGAATCGCAAAGAAAACTGCTTTATAATTTTTCATTATTTTTATCTCCTAAATTTATTTTTTAACTTGCGAAGATTTTTCGACTGAATAAATTTTTAAAACTTGCGGGTGATTATAATTTCGCCTCACTTCCGGTATGCGCTCGATTTCTACTCTCGTTGGAGTCGAGGCTCCTGACGCGTGCGGGCATCTCCAATATAAAATGCAAGTTTTCAAATTCGGTTCAAACAAAAACCTTCAAAAAATTTTCAAATGGAAAATGGAAAGTTGAAAATGCAAAATTTTCCGTTTTCAGTTTTGCATTTTCCGTTACTTAAACGTGCGCCGTCGTAATCGCTTCGCCGGTGAAAGACGAATGTTCGCCGCCGTGCGTGTGTTCGTGCGGACCGTGCGAAACTTCCGAGAGGTAAATCATCGAAAGCAGCGTGAAAACGAGTGTCTGCACGAAGGCGACGAAAACCGCCAGCGGCATCAGCACGACCGGAAAAAGAATTTGCGTGTACGGCGGAGCGAGATTTGAAATCTGTCCCGAAATCTGCTCGTCGGCAAACATATTCGCGAAAAGTCGAAGCCCGAGTGTCAGCGGACGAATCGAATTACTGACAAGCTCGATGCCGAAAATCAGCGGCGTAATAAAAATCGTCATCAGAATCGGCAGTCGCGGTCCGGTCAGGTGCGCGATATGCCTGATTAAACCGTTTTCGCTGATGCCGATGTAATTGTAATAAACAAACGAAGAAATGCCGAGCGCGAAAGTTACGCTGACGTGCGCCGTCGGCGACATAAAGAGCGGGAAAAGCCCCATCAGATTGGAAATCAAAACCAGCGCCGCAAACGTTGCGACCACCGGAAAATATCTGAAGCCGTGCTCGCCGACGATATTGATAATCATATCCTTTAACGCCAAAAGACTGGCTTCGAGCGTTAATTGTCCCGGTTTCGGATCGTCTTCCGAGAGCTTGCCCTTCAGAATCCAAATCAGTATAACCGTCAAAATACAGGCGATTACGAACATAATCGTGTACCACGGAATCGCGTTTTCGGGCGTGTACTTTCCAAAAACGGCTTCGGCGCTGGTTCCGAAATTTGCCAGGAATCTATCCCACAGCGGCTTGGTATATTTGACTTCAAATTGATAGACGGGCTCGCCTAAATAACTGTTGATAAACTCGACAATCAACGGCGTATGATGTCCGCCTTCTGCTAATAAGAACATTACTTTTTTAAATTCCTTTTTTGTTAGAAAAGCTGCTAAATAAACGTATAAATGCTTCAAAAATAATCGCCGCGGCAAAACTCGCCAACCCGAGAAGCACCGCAACCATCGGAACGGCTTTCGATAAATAAATCACTGCCAGAACCGCGCCGAAAGCCAGATAGCGGATAAAGGCGCGCCCCGCCAGAAAATGGGGCGTTCCGCCGGCAACCGCTTCGTCCATAATGACTTTCAGCGAGCGCTTGAGCCAGTAATAATTAATCAGCGATAAAACGCCGCCGATTAAAATACCGAAACCGAAATTCAAAGAAACGAAAATCGAACTTAAAACACTGCCTAAAATCACCGCCAACGCCATCAGAATCAAGATTCGCTGGTGCGACAACGGCGGAACACTCTGTTCATCAATGTCCTGTTCGGAATTTTCGCTCATGGCGAAACAATAATTTTACAAAGGAAGCGCGCAAATTTCAAAGGCAAAAGCCGATTTTGTGCATTTTTTCTCAAATTGCGCTTTATTTTTTGAAGATTTGCGAAGTGATTCGGAAAAGCTGAATAATGCCGATAATGCCGCCCAAAAAGATTCCGCCGACAATGCCCCACGGCGAGCTGCCGAGAAGCAAATCCGCAAACCAGCCCAAAATCATCATAAAAACGACCGAACCGAAAAGCACAATTGCCGCCGAGTAAGCCAAGCCGCTCTGCCGAATCGTCTCGCCGGTCGAAGGCGGCGTATAATCGCTTTGAAAAAGCGAGCCGGACGGTAGATTATCCGGTTTTTCGTCGCTGACGAATGCAACGGGCGGTGGTTTTTCAGTTTCGATTTGTTCCCGGTTTGGTTCTTGAACAGGCGGCGCGGCAGTTTCGTTGACGTGCCCGGTTGCGAGTTTTTTCTCCAGCCGGTCCAAATCCTTATCGTCGAGGTTTTCGATGTCCGCCATCAGCGTGTTCAAAGATTCCGAATCTTCGTCGAGCGACGCGGTTTCCGAAGGCTTCGCAAAAAAGTTTGCGTCTTCGGGAATCTCGAAAGTCGAACGCGTTTCCGGATTCGGCGGCGCTTGTTCGACACCGGAAGATTCGCTCGCGGAAGCTGGCGGCGGATTAATAACCGAATCCTCGATTATCACCTTTGTTCCTTCGGGCGGCTCTTCGTCCGCATTAAGCAAATTTTTTATCATCGCCTGTTTTTCTCTCCAAACCTTTTCCGATTTTATAACCGATAGCTATTCTATGCGAAATTCGTCCATAACAAAACGGGCGAATATTTTCCCCAAATATTCGCCCGCGTTTTTGTTTGCCGTTTATTTCGCTGCCTGAGTAGTGGTCGCTTCGGTTATCGTGCCGCCGTTGACCACGCTCAAGAGGTTTTTGGCGACCGCTTCGTTGCCGGTCAGGCGATTATGCTCCGAGCACGCATCGGGCGCGGCGTTGAGAATAAAGCTCGAATTAGGATTTTGCAATCTTCCGAGTCTGAGAAACGACGAGAGCAAAGAGCGTTTCGAGACGACGCCGTCGCCGGGCGAAAGCAGAACCTTTTCGGTTTCTTCCTTCGTCACCTTCGCGCCGTTCGATTTCGTGTAGGAAGACGGCTCGAATTCGGTCACCCATTTTCCCTTTTTTTCGTTCTGCCGGATAATCATGCCGTCAATCGTCGGGCGACATTCCGCGCCGAGATAATAGGTCGGAACCGGATTTTTCGCCGTCGGCGAGGCGTCGAGAGCCGCCTGAAACTGTTTGGCGCGAAGCAATACAGCGCGAAAATAGGCGCGCGCGTTTTTTTGCTCCGCGGCGTCGAATTTCTTCGCAAAATCCTCGTCCGAATACGCCGCCCAGCCGTATTTTTCCCAAACCGCCGGATTATAAAGGTCGAGTTTTACGGGCTTTAAGTTTTCGTCAAAAATGCGCGCCGTGCCCGCGTGCGGGAGAAGCTGGTAAATCGAAGGAATCGTAAAAAGGTCGGCGCGGCTCAAGTTTTGGACAAACGGCAGATTGATTTTGCCGCTTCCGAAAAACGAAAAGCCATTGAGTATCGAATCGAGCGATTGCAGCGCGCCGGCGTTTGGCACGGCGACGAGCGAAAGGCTGTTAAAATACGACGCGCCTTTCCAGCTAGGTCGCGTGCGCGCGTTCAAATCCTTATCGCCGTACATCAGCGCGTAACGCGTAATCAGCCCGCCCATCGAATGCGCGATGACGTTGAATTTCAAATCGGGACGATTAAGCTTGGCGCGCAGGCTGTCGAGTTTTTCGAGAAGAATCTGCGCGTTTTCGACATTGTCGAGCCGCCAGTCGTAGGGAAAAACGTAGAAAGTATCGGCGTCGCCGCCGGCTGCCGGAGCATCGATTTTGCCTTCCGTGAAACCGTCCGCCTGCAGTGTGTCGATTAGTTTCTGGTAGATTTCGATTTTCGGCGTCAATTTGATGAGCTGAACTTCGCGCACGATGTCGCGCGGGACGAGATTATCCTTATTCGCCCGTAAATTCTGCGAAACCGGCAGCCGCAAATCGTCGTCTTTCGCCCGCTTTAAATCGAACCAGACCGTATCGCCCGAATTTTTATTGACGAGTTCCGAGCCGATTAAACCCGGAATGAGAATTACCGGAAGCCTGCCTTTCGCCGTGTTTTTGACCGGCGTTTTCTCGTCCTTTTTAGCTTCCTTCTCGTCTTTTTTGCTTTCCTTTTTTACTTCCTGCGGCTCGGTCTTTTTGTCGTCCTGTGCCCGCGCCGTTTGCCCGAAAAGCATCGAAAGTGCAAAAAGCGCCGTGAAAAAGCATTTCTCTAACCCGTTAATTTTCAACATAAATTTCCCCTTGCCCGATTATTTTATAATTAAACTTTAGTAAATTTAATTCACGATGTCAGATGAGAAGGGCTCTTTATTCGTTGTATTTTCATTATTTATAATCGTTTCCGAAGGCGAAACGATTTCGTATTTGATTCCGCGCCAGACGATTTTTCGCGAGCGCAAAGCGCACACCGAATTGTAAAAAAACAGCGCGGGCGACAAAACCCAGAGCGTATTCTGCGTCCAGAACTGGTTCCCGAGTTCCTTCCGGTAATCTTTCAAAACCAATTTTACCGCCGTTAAACGAAGCTGTGATTTGCCGGCGCTAAACGCGGCAACGAGCAATAAAGCAGCCAGCGAAAACCCGAACGCGAACGAATTTGCCGGATAAAAAACCAAATTAAAGACGCCCCAAATCCATACGAGATTAAAAAGCGCTGCGCCGATTAACGACATTTTCCACAAATCAGGCGCATAGGTGCGCGTAATTTTCATCTGCCGCGTCGTAAATTCGAGGCATTCGTGCAAACTGCAATTTTCGACCGAAGCCGCCAAAGCCTGCGGCACGAAATAAATCTCCAAGCCGGCTTCTTTGATAGCGCGCGTGACGGCAAAATCGTCCGACAAAGTTCCGCGCCAACGCTCGCGCATCCCGATTTCGTCAAACGTCGCGCGCCGCATCGCCATCGAGCCGCCCCAGCAGAAATTGCTTTTCGTATTCGCGCCCAGCGCCGATGCAATCGAAGCGTTCCAGACCGAACGCAGCTCGGACGCGAAACCGAATTTTTTCGAGATAAACCAACGATAAGCAGTCGCCGCGCCGATTTTTTCACTTCGCAGAGGCGCGATTAAATACGTCAGCCAATCCGTGCCGGGTCGCGCGTCGGAATCGACAAAAACGAAAACTTCCGACTCGCCCGCCGCATGAAGAACGGCTTCGCGCAGATTGTGAACCTTCTGGCTTTCGTTTTCGGCTTTTCCCGCGACGACCAGTTTTGAACCATAGAAACACGCGGGCGCAGAGTTTTTTTGAATTAAATTGCTCGGTGCCCCGGTGTCTCTGCGGTTTAAAAATTTTTCAATTACCGGAACGGCTTCATCCTTTTCGGAATCAACCACGAAAATCACTTCATAGCGCGGAAAGTTCTGCCGGAAAAGCGCAGCGAGGTTTTCTTCCAAGTCTTCATCGAGTCCGCGGCACGGCGCGATGACGGAAACAAACGGCGTGAAATCGACCGGCGGCGCGGCAAGCTCGCGTTTGAAGAAATTCAGGTAATCAATCCCGCCGCGAAAAGATTTCCAGCTCAGAAAAACCAGCACGGCGGCGAAAAAGTAGAAAACGAAAATCATAAATTGATTCAGCCGAGAAATTGTTTAAGATTCTCGATCGTCCGGGCGGTCGCGCCGCGATTTTTCTGCATGACTTCAAAAGCGTTTTTTGAAAGTTCGGCGCGTTTTTCCGAATCCTGTAAAAGTTCGGCGAAAACGCGCGCCAGCTGACCGGCGATAGATTTTTCGTCCGCCTCCGCTAATTGGATGAGGGCATTTTTTTCTAAAAATTCCTTGACCGCCGCCGCGAAATTCATTGTGTAAAAACCCGTCACAATCGGCTTGGCGGCAGCGGCAGGTTCAAGAATGCTCTGCCCGCCGTGCGGAATCAGGCTGCCGCCGACAAAAACGATTTCCGCCAAAGGATACGCCGCGCGCAGTTCGCCGATTGAATCGAGCAGAATGATTTCCGCGCGCTTGTCGCGCTCGGACGGATTTTCCGAGCGGCGAACCCATTCAAAACCGGTTTCGCGGATAATTTCGGCGACCTCACGGAAGCGTTCGGGATGCCGCGGAACGATTAAAAGACGCGGCAGACCTTCAAGCGAATCTTTCCAGAGCTTTTTAAATGCTTCGAGAATCCATCGCTCTTCGGGCGCGTGCGTACTTGCCGCGAGGATGAGCGGCGCGTCTTTTGAAATCGCAAACCGTTCGCGAAAAGTTTCGGTCAAATCGCTCGCCGGCGTGCTCTGGTCAAACTTGATATTGCCCGAGACTTTGACCTTGCCCGGGTGCGCGCCGAGCGACATCAGCCGTTTGGCGTCCGCGTTTGTCTGCATCAGCGCCAAATCGACGTAACTCAAAACGCGGCGGATGAAATTTTTGATATACGTGTAGCGCTTGAAAGATTTTTCCGAGAGTCGTCCGTTGACGATTGCCACGCGCGCG
The DNA here is from genome assembly GCA_036403375.1 of Pyrinomonadaceae bacterium. Taxonomy (GTDB): domain Bacteria; phylum Acidobacteriota; class Blastocatellia; order Pyrinomonadales; family Pyrinomonadaceae; genus JAFDVJ01. The sequence goes on along the minus strand of DASWRC010000167.1, from coordinate 38,282 downwards.
CCGCTTTTATTGGCTTCGCGCAGAAAATTAAACCAGATTTCGGTTTCGACCAGCAAAATCACGGCGGGCTGAAACCGCCGCAGGGCGCGGCGCACGCTGAACTTAAAATCGAATGGAAAGTAAAAAATCTGCTCGGCTTTCGCTTTAAAAATGTCGCGCGCGTGCATTTGTCCCGTGCGCGTGGTGGTCGAAACGATGAGGCGATGTTCGGGAAACTGTTTCAGGATTTCTTCGACGAGCGGTCGCGCCGCGTTCGTTTCGCCGACCGAAACGCAGTGCACCCAGACGGTGCGGCGTTCGTCCGGCGCAAACTCCGGCAAAAACCCCAGCCTTTGCCAGAATCCGGCGGCGTATTTTTCTCGTTTCAGCAAAAAAATCGGCGCCATGAGAATGAAGCCGACTCCGAGAAGAAAACTGTAAAGTCTATACATGGTAATAGGTAATTAGTAACAGGTAATAGGTCTTTTTTGCCTATTACCTGTTACTAATTACTTATTTAACGCGCTCCATATAGCGTGATTCCGACGGATTGACGCGGATGCGTTCGCCTTCGATAATGAAGGGCGGAACCATCAGGGACACTCCGTTTTCCAATTTCGCGGGTTTATTCGAGTTCGACGCGGTCGCGCCTTTCATAACCGGTTCGGTTTCGACGACCGTCAATTCCATCGAAGAAGGCAGAGTGATGCCGATCGGCGTGCCTTCGTAAAATTCGACTTCTAATTTGAGTCCCGGCATCAACCACTGCGCGGCGTCGCCAAGCTCGTCTTCCGTGAGCGCCACCTGTTCGTAGGTTTCCGTGTTCATAAAATGATGATGCGAGCCGTCCGAGTAAAGATATTCCATGCTTTGCTGGTCGAGCCGCACGACTTCGAGCGTATCCGCCGAGCGAAAACGATGTTCGAACGAGTTTCCGGTCAAAAGATTGCGGAGCCGCGTCTGCACCATCGCGCGCAGGTTTCCCGGCGTATGGTGCCGGAATTCCATCACCTTGGCGGGCGTGCCTTCAAAAAGGATAACCATTCCTTTTCTAATATCGTTTGCTGAAATTGCCATAAACTTGTTTAAAATCTCCGTCTGTTAAAAATTTGTTAATGATTACAAAAAATTTAGTTTAATTTTTCGCTTGCGGATTTGTCCAGCCGGAAGCAAAATACACGCATGAAGTTTTCCGTTATCATTCCGGCGTTTAATGAAGAAAAACTGCTGCCCGCCACCTTGCAGGCAGTTCGGCGGGCAGCGGCAAACTTAGCGTGCGAGATAATCGTCGTGGATAACGAAAGCACGGACAAAACCGCTGAAATCGCGACGGCGGCAGGCGTCAAAGTCTGCGCCGAAAGCGAGCATAATATTGCCCGGGTCCGTAATACCGGGGCGCAAAACGCGCGCGGCGAAGTGTTGATTTTTATCGACGCCGACACGCTCGTCCCCGACACGCTTTTTCAAAAAATCCTGGGCATAATGAAAGACGAAAAGATTTTCGGCGGCGCGGTCGCGGTCGAATACGGCAAATTCGAGCGCGCATGGATGCGCTATTACATGTACGGCTGGAAATTCTGGGAAAAGTTTTTCAACATGAAACAGGGCGCGGCACAGTTTTGTCTGAAAGCGGCTTTTGAAAAGCTCGGCGGTTACGACACGACCATCTTTGTCGGCGAAGACATCGAATTTTACTGGCGGCTGACAAAATTTGCCCGGGCGAGCGGCGGTCATCTGACTTTTATTGAGGAGCCGAAAGTAATCACTTCGCCCAGAAGATTAGACAAAATTTCTTTCCTCAAAACCTTTATCCTGATGAACCCGATTTACATTTGGCTTTTGTGGCGAAAAAAATCGTTCTGGAAATTCTGGTACGAAAAAACAGTGCGCTGAACAGGCGTATGTTTTTAACGCTGACGGCAGCGAAATTCTTCTTTCACACGGAATCTATCTGACCGTAATTTTCAGCTTAAATTTTCCGCGCCACGCGTCCGCCTTGCGGCATTCGACGACCTCGATTCGGTAATCGCCGGCGCGGGTCGGCGAGATTTCCCGGCGATTGTTGCACGACGCGTCCGAATCGCCGACTTCTTCGCCATTCGGCGCTTTTATGTAAACGGTGATGTCATGGCGGGACGCGCCGGATTTGGCTTGTGCGGTGCGCAAAACCTGCCCGCGACGAACGCGAATGACAAAGGTTTTCCGGCTGCGGTAGCCGTTTAGATTTCCCGTCACAATTGCGAAGCGCGCGCCGCGTTTGAAAGTTATCCGCGTCTGCGAAAAAGCGAAATTCGCCATGAGAAGTAAAATGACGACCGTTGCAAAAAGCTGAAATCTTTTTTTCATAAATTATTTTTTACCCTGTAAGAAACCAGCACGCAGCCGTTTTTGAACTTTCGGGATTCAATCAATTCCAAATCAATCTGCCGGTTCATCTCTAAAAAAAGCGGAATCCCGCGACCGAGCAGAACGGGATGAATATTAAAACCGATTTCGTCAATCAGCCCGGCTTCAAACAAAGTGCGCGCAAAATCGCCGCCGCCCATGACGCAGATTTCCTTGCCGTCGGCGGCTTTCAAACCGCGCACGAACTGCGCCGCGTTTGCCGAAATGATTTCCGCCGCGCCTTCCGCCCGCTTTAAAGTCCGCGAAAAAACGTAAGTTTTAATGTTCGAATACGGATTTTTCTTGCCTTTGCTGAGTTTCAGACCGACTTCGTAGGTTTTGCGTCCCATTAAAATCGTGTCGATTTTCTGCCAGAAATCCTTCATCACCGAGGCGGCTTCGTCCGACCACAATAACCAATCGACCGCGCCGTCCGGGCGAGCGATAAAATTATCCAAACTATTTGCGACGCCGAAAGTTACTTTTCTCATTTTTGAAAAACCTCCTTTTCAACGCAATTTTACAAAAGCTTCGAGCAGCGTGTCTTGGCGTTTTTTGATGTTATTTAAAGAATTTTCAGCAATCCAAAATCATGACACTGTCTTTCCCGATGATTTACAAAAACCCGGCGATTTGGCGGTGGTTTTGCGGAATTGTTTGTAAAAACGACTTAAATCGTTGTAGCCGACATCGCCGGAAACTTCGATAATTGCCTCGCCTCGCGTCAGTCGAAACGCGGCGTCCGCGATGCGAATTTGATGCAGGTAGGCGCTCGGGCTTAGCGAAAAATCGCGTTTGAACTGGCGCGTCAGATGCTCGTGCGAGACTTTGAGCCGTGCCGCGATGCACGCGATTGACGGGAAAACCTGATAATTTTCGTCAATCAGCTTTTTGGCTTTGAGCGCGAGCAGCGAAGCTTTCGGATGCGCCCCGACAATCAGCGCGCGGCGGCGGCTCGACTGCAAAATTTCGACGACTTCGCGCACGGTTTTCGGCGATTTTGCGAAATCCGCTTCAAAAGCGCACGGCTTTTGCGCGGGCGCCCCGAGTGGTAGTTCCGCCGTTCCCGCAATGCCTTCGAGACTTGCTTTGACGTTTTTGAAACCGGGACGCGTAATCGTAAACGGCGGATAAAAAATCGCTAACGGCGACGATTGCGGGCAAATTTCTTCGTCGCCGACCGTAAAAGAAACTTCGCCCGCATCCAGTTTCAAAATCTCCAGAAGCCAGCCGGCGCTTGTGATGACACAGGCTTTGAGCACGCCGTCGATTTCCAGCTCATCTTCAAAATAATACAAACCGCCGGGCAGATTTTCACTCTTGCGGCGATTTGGCAGCGCCCTCGTTTCCGCTCCTTTTTTGTCCGCGATGAGCTGTTTTTTCGCCATTTCAGGATTCTTTACTTATACGGCAGCGGCGGCGGTTCTTCGCCTTCTTTCGGCGGTTCGCGCCCGATGCTCTCGAAAATGCTGATAATCTGGTCGTGCATCGCCTTTGCTTCCTTGTTGTTCGGATTGAGCTTCAAACCTTTGCGAAAATCGCCGAGCGCCGAGCGATACTGCGCGGCTTCGGTGAGCGCAAAAGCGCGCTCAAAATACGCTGCCGCGAGATTTTCTTTCGTCTTCGCGTCCGCCGGTTTGGCTTTGAATTCCTTCTGCGCCTTTTCGATGTTCGCCGTCATTTCCGAAACGTCGATCGGCTTGGAATTCGGCGAAGCCGGCTGCGAAGACAAAGTCGAAGAAGAATTCGACGGCGCGGTTGCGGTCTTGTCGGTCGAATGACTCGAAACGACCAGCGTATTGTTCTGCTGCGGGGCGGCAGGCGGCGTGTTCGTGCCGACCGTTTGACGGTTTGCGTTATTGCCGCCGCCGCAGCCCGCCAGAATTAATGCCGATAAACTTAAAATTACAATTTTTTTCATATAATTATTTCTTCTCTATAAAGGGACGCGCCTGAACGATGTAAATTCGCCCGCCGATAATTCCCCATTCGATGTCCTGTTCGGCTTTGTCGCCGAAAATACGGCGAATGTTTAACGCGACTCTCGCCAGCGCGCGCGCCTGCAAATCGGTTAAAATTCGTTTCGTCGTCGGGCTGGCGCATTTGACCTCGGTTACTTTCAATCCGCCGTTTTCGTCAAACCTTAACGTATTTTCGATTTGCGAATAAGTCATCAGCACGACGGAATTCGACGTCGGGTTAAACAGAATCTGTTCAGGCATTCCGCCGTTGGCGGTAATCGGGTCGTTGTGACCGCAGACGGAACTGATATAAACCGCGTTTTTGTTCTCGGCGTCAAACGGGTCTTTGCTGAACATCACGCCGCCTTTCTGCATATCGACCCCGACCTGTACGAGCGCCGACATAAAAACCGACTGCTGGTCGACGTAATTGCGCACGCGCGCCTCGTAAGCTTCGAATTTCCAGAGCGACGCCCAGACCGTTTTGACCGCTTCGACGAGTTTTTCTTCATCCTTCACGTTCGGGACGCTCGAATAAAGTCCGGCACCGGAAAAATTCGGCAAATCCTCGGAATTCGACGAGCTGCGCACGAAAACCGGGCGCGCGGCGAGCTGCGTTCGCCATTTCCGGATGATTTGCCGTTTCAAATTTTCGTCAAACTTGCCGTTTTGAATTTTCGCCCGGAATTCTTCCAGCTTTTGACGCCGGTAACGCGGGTTGTGGACAAAGTTGTTATCGTCCAGAAATTCGGCGACGTCTTTGTCAAAGCCGTTGTCCTTCATAAACTTATCGTGCCAGTAGAAAGGCACCGTGAAGCCGTCGGGCACGATAAAGCCGGGCAGCCGGGCATAGAGCATCTCGCCCAAATTCGCTGATTTAGAGCCGTAAACGATACTGTCTTTTTTTCGCATCTCGCGCAGACCGGCGAGCTTTTTGACCGTTAAATTCGCCGGCGCTTCGCGAATATCGGGCGGTTTAACCTCGTCGAGAATGTCTTTGTTGGCAAAAACCGGCGGCTTGTAATTCGTTAAATTCGCTTCGAATTTAATCCATTTCCCATCCCATTCCCTGAAAAGTTTGTCGGCGTCCTTGATATAGACGTTCGGGATGTTCCAGCCTTTCGCCAGAATATTGATATGCGACAACGGCGTCGAAGGCTTGGCGACGATAATTCCGCGCACCGGCGGGATGCTTTCGGGCAGCTCTTTCAGAATCAGAATCTCGTTATCGCCGATTTCGACCGTGTCGTCGAGCTTTTCGATAATGTGAACGCGACCGATTGCCGTTCCCGTGTTGAGCGCGAGATATTCCTGATTTTTATTGATGTCGTCCTGCGTCACCAGCTCGAATCCGAGGTTTGCCGAGGCGTCCGTCTGCCGGTTCGAGTTCGGTTTGTAAAAAACTTTCTCGAAAAACGTCTTGTTGATGACTTCGTTCGCGGTTTTCAGATGCTCGGCGTTCGCAAGGTCGCCTTCCCAGAGTTCCCAGGTCCATTTTTCGACCGGTTTCTGCCACGCAATCGTCCCGACGATAAACCGCCGGTCATCGGCAAAATACGCCGCCTTGTAAATGTCCGTCCCAAGCGCCGCCAAGCCGGTCGCGTACAGAAAATCCTTGTGAAAACGAAATCTCTGCGAGTTGACGTAATAAATTTTGTTATTGCTGCGGCGGTCGATGACAAACATCACGTGCGGCAGGGCATACGGTGTGCCCTGATGATAGGTGCGCCCGATTGAATCGAAATCCGCCTGCGATTTTATTTCCGTGAGCGCGTTTTTCTTTGAATCCGGCGTTTTATCCATCACGCCCTGCGGCTCGCGCGTCGCCGTCGGCTTGCGCGCCATCTGTCCGAAGACAGCCGGCAGTTGACAGTACGCGGCAAGCAGTAAAAAAATCGCGGCGCACTTCGTAATTCGTAATTCGTAATTCCTCAGTTTCATTTCCCGACTCCGATGTTCTGACGTTGATTGATGGTTTTGAGCCTGAGGTTTTTCAAATCATCGAGGCTTTTCAGCGTCACGCGCAAATCGCGGTAGATGCCGTCCGTGATGTAATAAATCCAGCCGTGAATTCGAACCTCCTGCCCGCGCAGCCAGGCGTCCTGCAAAATCGTCGTTTCACCGACGCTGACGACCTGTTCGATGACGTTGATTTCGCACAGTTTGTCGAGCCGTTCTTCGTCGGTTTTCGCCTTGTCAAGCTCACTTTCGTATTTGTAAATGAGGTCTTGAATGTGACGCAGCCAGTTGTCGATTAAGCCCAAACGCGTGTTTTGAAAAGCCGCAATCACGCCGCCGCAAGCGTAATGACCGCAGACTATGACATGTTTGACCTTCAGAAAATCGACCGCGAACTGAATGACCGAAAGACAATTCATGTCCGTGTGAAGAACGAGATTAGCGATGTTGCGGTGGACGAACATCTCGCCCGGCAGCATGCCGATGCTGGTCGCCGGCGTGATGCGGCTGTCCGAGCAGCCAATCCACAAATATTCGGGCGTTTGCAGACCGGCGAGCTTTTCAAAAAAGTCCGGCTCGCTTTCCTTCATCCTCTCCGCCCAATTTCTGTTTTTCTCTAAAAGATTTTTTAATGAATCCATTTTTTTATAAGCGAATCAATATTTTAGCCCGTTAACGGGGTTTCTTCAAAATTTCTTCAATCGCGTCGCACGCCGTTCGCGTGCCGTGTTCGGCAGAAACGATTTTCGACGCTTCCGCGGCGCGTGTTTTGTAAGCTTCGTCGGCGAGCAATTCGCGCAATTTTGCGGCGGCGATTGCCGCCCTATACTGGTCTCGCGCGATGATTTTGGCAACGCCCAAACGCTCGCAGCGCGCCGCGTTGTCGGGCTGGTCGTGCGAGTACGGCATGACGAGCTGCGGGACGCCGGCGAGCAGAACCTGCGAGGTCGTGCCGATGCCGCCCTGATGAACGACCGCCGCCGCGCGCGGGAAAACCTGCGAATACGGTGCATAAGGAACAGCGATGATTTGCTTTTCACTCTCGGCTCCCGGCTCCCGGCTCCCGGCTATTTTCGGCGCGTCGTTAAACATTCCGTAAAGCAAAACGGCGCGCCGTCCCAAAATGCGCGCGGCGCTTGCGCTTTCCTCGAAAAAGTCGCGCGCGTCCAAGACCGCCGCGCTGCCCAGAGTAAAAACTACCGGCGGCTCGCCGGCGTCTAAAAATGCCTGTAAATCTTCCGAGATTCCGCCGTAATCATCGCGCCCGTCGTAGAAACAAAAACCGGTCTGGAGCGTCGATATTGCCCAGTCGGGCTGCGGCTTGCCGAGCACGCGCGAGAACATCGCGAGATTCAAAAGCTCCGATTTGCCCTCAAAAAGCGGGTTGCGTCCCGGCGGCAGACCGATTTCGCGGCGAAATTCGCGGTATTCGTCAAACCACGAATCAATCCATTTTCTAACCAGCCCGAACAGCGCGCCGTGAAATGTTTTGCCGAGAAATCGAAAATGCCGGAGCCAGAGCGCGGTCGGCGGCACGAACGGGTCGTAAGCCGAAAGAAAAGTGCCGGGCGCGAGCGTCGTCGTCGCCCATTTGACGCCGGTTTTTTCGGCAACCGACGGCGCGGCGAAAACGACTTCGGTCGAAACGAACAAATCGGCGCCCGCGACGGCTTCCATTAAATCGTCGTACATCGGGCGCAGGTTCGGCAAAATCAATTGCCGCAGCAGCAGCTCGGAGCCTTTCCGCGCGTCCATCAATTGTCGGGCAAGTTCCTTATCATCCGGCACGAGATGCGGTCGCAGCGGGCGAAATTCAAAGCCGAGCGTTTCGATTTTTTCGCGGTAAAAATCCATCGTCGCGAAAATGACCTGATGACCGCGCTTTTTCAGCTCAATCCCGAGCGCGTTCATCGGGTGCATATCGCCGAGCGAGCCGAAAACGGCAAAAACTATTTTCATATTTGTTCGTCGTGCGTCGTTTGTCGTGCGCGGCGGATTTCTTCGTCGGCGGGAATTTCGTTGAGCGGCGGCGCTTCCGAATCGAAATCTTCTTCCGTTTCCTCTGCTTCCATTCTTTCCGCTTCACGCTGATTGAGCCGTCCTCTGACCTGAAAGCGAACGCTCAGGAAAAAAGAAACCGCGCCGAAAACCGCGGCGGCAAAGGCGCGGTCGGCATTGCCCTGCCACAAAAAATAAGCGGCGACTCCCGCAAGAATCACCGCTAAAATCTTGAAGGTTATGTCCATAACCTCAAAGTTTAATTATTCGGCAGCCCGAAGTAAACCGGCATATCCTGACTTCCGCCTAACCGGATAATTTTGGTCGGCGATTTAGAGGGACAATTATTCGTTAGCCCGCCTTGCGCGCGACATCCCGCCAGCTTTCGCCCGCGAATAATGCGCGGATTGCCTTGAAAATTCGGCTGAGGGCGCGAAAAACCTTCGGCGCGAACCACGCGAAGAAAATCGCGAAAACTATCAATACAATCGCGATTACGACCGGCGCGAAAACTGCTAAGATCGAGCCGGCAAAGGCGATAATGTCCTCGACAATCGAGAGAATCCAGTTGGAAACCGGTTCGGGCGAAAGATTCGCGCCGGCGCGCAGGGCGGCTTTCGTGCCGTGCGAGGAAAGCGCGAATCCGCCGCCGAGCAAAGTCGCGACAACATTAACGGCAGCCGCATCATTAGTGGTCGCCGCGTAGGCGACCGCCGCGCCCGCCGGAACGCGGATAAACGTGTGAATGACGTCCCAGACGCTATCGACATAAGGTATTTTGTCCGCCACGAATTCAACGATGTAAAGCCCGCCGGCAACGCCGATAATCCACCAGTTGTCGAGCACGTCGAGACCGCCCGGCAGATGCGTCGCGCCGAATTTTTGCAAGAGACCCAAAACCGTCACGGTCGCGTAAAGATTAATGCCGGAAGTCCACGCCGAACCGAGCGCCAGCGTCAATGTCGAAAACCATTCCATCGCTTTTCCTCCTTTAAGTTGGGGGATAGTTGACAGGAAGTTGCAGGAAGTTAAAAAACTCTCTTCAACTCTCTTTAACTATCTGCAACTATCCGTCAACTTCCTGTCAACTTTCCTTCCGACTAACGCTCGCCGAGTGTGTAAAGCTGCGTGTCGGCGTGATAAGTTTTCCAATCGAACCAGTAATCTTTCAAAACCGGAACTTTTTTGAGTTCTCTGCCTTGAAGCGCGCCGCTCAGCGCTGTGCCCGAAAAGTCCCAGACGCTCGCGGTTTCGGCGTCAACCAGCTCCTTTGAATCCGGCTTCACAAAAAATTCTAAAACTTTGCCGTCCAGCTCGCGTTCAAACGCGCGCACCGATTTTCGGTCGGCGCCCAAAATTATCACGATGTCGCGCCCGCCGACATTGTCGAGAATCGGAGATTGTTTTTCAAGCGCCGAAAACGGATAAGCTTTTGATTTTCCGCCCGCGACCACGCCGACGATTAAAGCGCGCGGCTCCAGCGCGGCGTCCGGTTTCGCATCAACCCTGACCGGCATTTTCGCGACCTGCAGCTCCCAATCCGCCGATTCTAACTTGTCACCTTCGGGGCGCAGCACGCGTCCCTGCGGGTTTTCGCGCTTCCAGATACCGTAGGAAAGCTCGTCCGAATCAACCGGCGCGAGTTTGTTTCCTTTAAGCGCGCCCTGAATCGCTTCGCCCGTGATTTGCTGCCACCAGGAGCCGGTTTCGTCGTCGCGCATAATAAAATTCTGGTTGTTGATTCCCGCCAGATGAAATTTCAACGTCTGCCCGTTCACGACGGACTGCCACACAACGCCGGTGTGGCAGAGCGTTCAGTAAGTTGCCGTAATCGGCATTCCGCCGACAATTTCCTGCACGACGTGATGATAAGCCATCTGCCGGACGGGAAAAGCCACCGCGTCCGTGCCGATTTTCACTGCCAGCACCATCTCGTCTTCGCGGACGAAATCGGTTTCCGCAACCGGCGCAAACCGCGCCGTTTCGAGCGGGTTAAACATCCATTCAAAATGATTCTGCCGCGCAAACCACGTGAAAACGAAAATGATTAAAAGCGGGATAATTAAAGGCGCGGCGCGATACCATCTTTTAGCATTGCGCCAGATAAAAACCGCCAGACCGATTGCCGCGAGCGCCGGAAATATCGTCAAAATGGGCGACCAGCTTCGCAAAAGATAAGAAACTTCAATCGCCCGCGCACTCTGCGCCGAAAAAGGTTTTATCAGCCAGACGGGCGTAAAAACTATTCCGACCGCCGCCGCCGTTAGTAACAGCAAGACGAGCCACGCCGTTTTGTTTCCGAATTTTTCGAGCATAATTTTTTAAAGCGGAAAATGGAAAGTGGAAAATGTAAGAGGATTTAAGTTTTAATTTTCCATTTTCCACTTTCCATTTTCCATTCTCTAAGCTTCTTCCTCTTCCTCGGCGCCGTCGCGTTTGATGCCGAATTTTTCGAGGCGGTATTGCAGTGTGCGGAACGTTAAACCCAAAAGGCGCGCCGATTTCGTGATGTTGTTGTCGGTCCTGTCCATCGCCTGCATAATCAGGCTCCGCTCGACATCTTCAAAATTGACGCCTTCGGGCGGCAGCTTGACTAAATCGTTTGAAGCCGCCGCCGCGCCGCCGCGCGCGCCCTGCGTCATTTCGGGCGGCAGGTCGTCAACCGTAATGGTGTCGTTTTCGCACAAAAGAATCGCGCGCTCGATTGCCGATTCGAGCTGGCGGACGTTGCCCGGATAGCTGTAATCTTCAAAAATCCGGCGGGCTTCGGTGCTCAAAGTGATTTTGCGGTTCGAGCTTCGCGTGTGTTTTTTGATGAAGTAATCCATTAGGAGCTGAACGTCCGAGCGGCGCTCGCGCAGCGGCGGAATTTCGATTGAAAGCACGTTCAGGCGATAATACAAATCTTCGCGGAAAGAGCCTTCCTGCGTCATTTTCAAAAGGTCGCGATTGGTCGCCGCGACGACGCGCACGTCCGTGTTGATTTCACGCGTTGCGCCGACGCGGCGAATCTGTTTTTCCTGCAAAGCGCGCAATAATTTCGCCTGCAATGAAACGTCGAGCTCGCCGATTTCGTCCAAAAAAAGCGTGCCGCCGTCGGCGACTTCAAACAAACCTTTTTTCTCGTTGACCGCGCCCGTGAAAGAGCCTTTTTCATGTCCGAAAAGTTCCGATTCGAGCAGGTTTTCGTTAATCGCCGCGCAGTTGACGGCTTGGAAAACCTGGTCGGTGCGAAGCGAATTGTTATGAATCGAGCGCGCGATTAATTCCTTGCCCGTGCCGGATTCGCCGCGAATGAGGACGGTCGAATTCGATTTCGCGACTTTCAAAATCATCTTCTTGACCTTGTCCATCTCGGGCGAAGCCGAAACGATTTCGGCGTCGAGGTTGGTTAATTTGTTCAACGCGCGCGAGATTGTTTCGAGCAGTTTTTCGCGGTCGTAAGGTTTCTGCAAATAATCGAACGCGCCCAAGCGAAGCGCATCGACGGCGGAATCGACCGTGCCGTGCGCCGTCAAAAGCAGGACGATGATTGATTTATCAAAATCCGTAAGCTGCTTTAATAAATCGAGCCCGCTCATGCCGGTCATTTTCAAATCGGACAAAACAAGGTCGAAATGCCGGTCGGCGACAAACTTCATCGCCGCTTCGCCCGACGAAGCGGTCGTCACGTCGTAGCCTTCGCCCGACAGAATCATCTCCAAAATCTCGCGCTGAGATTTTTCGTCATCGACTACTAAAATTGATTTTCTCGCCATAAATTCTTTTAATTATATAGGTTATATTAAACTTTCAAAATTCAATTCAACATTTTTAGATGCGCGTTTTCGCACGGCTTCGCGCCGATCTTTTAATAGCAGCTCCCAAACGTCTTTGCTGTTTGTTTCATTGTCAAATTCAATTGTTTATGACCAAATATCGGTTTTCGCGCCGTCGTCCTGAACTACGGGCAGTTTGATGACGAAATGCGTGCCGTCGTTCGGCGCGGACGTGACTTCGATGACGCCGTTGTGAACATCGACGACCTTTTGGACGATTGCCAAGCCTAAGCCGGTGCCGGTTTCTTTGGTCGAAAAGTACGGCTCGAAGATTTTCGGCAGGTTTTCTTCTGAAATTCCTTTGCCCGTATCGCTGACCTCGACGCGCACGAAATCGTCTTCCGCCGAGATTTTGACGTTCAGATTGCCGCCCGTGCCTTCCATCGCCTGCACGGCGTTGATGAAAAGATTATTGAAAAGTGAGCGTAAGTATTCGGCGTCAGCCAGAATCTCCGGCACGTGCTCGTTTTGAATAAGACTGATTTTTATGTGACATTCTTCGGATTGCGCTTCGACGATGCGCAGGCTGTCCTGAATCGTCTGCCGCACGTCGGTCGGCTGCAAATTGGGATTCGGCGGGCGCGAATAGCTCAGAAAATCCGAGATTTGCTGGTTGATGCGCGCGACTTCCGCCTTTAACTGCGCCGTCAGCTTTTCAAAATCGGCGCGCTTTCCGGCGTCGTCGGGCGTGAATTTCGCGCGCAGATGGTCGAGCGTGAGATTGATGTAATTCAATGGATTGCGGATTTCGTGCGCGATTGCCGAACCGAGCCGTCCGACCACCGCCGACTTTTCGACTTCCTGCAATTTCGCTTCAAGCTCCTGTTTCTTTTCCAGCTCCGCCGTCATCTCGTTAAACCGCGCCGCCAGCTCGCCCATCTCGTTGCGCTGCCCGTCGTCACGAACGCGCACGCACAAATTCCCGGCGGCAACCTGACGCGCGGCGTTCGACAAATCCGCAATCGGGCGCGTGAACCGCCAGACGAGCAGGATGGTGATAAAAGTCGAGAGCGAAAGCACTAAAAGAGTGTAGATAAGCGGTCGCGCCGCCTTCTGTGCCGCTTCGTGCTTATCGTTTTTGAGGATGACCATCACGTAGTAACGCCCTTTGGTCGTGTTGACCGGAATGACGTGTGCTTCGCTGTCGTAATCAACCGCCGAATCCGGCGTGGCATTCGGAAATCTCGCCAAATCTTCGCCGAGGCGTTTGCCTTCAACCAGCGGCGGCAGGTTTTTAGCGTCCGCGAGATTTTTGTAGACGGTTTCGCCGTTTGCGCCTTCGGTCGGCAGCAGCTCGTCGTTGTTCAGGCTGTCGGTAATCTGCCAATTCTGGTTAATAATGATGATGTCCTTGATGCGCTCGTTGATTTTTTCGTCGACAAACGCCTGGTCGTCGCCCTTGACCAAGTCCGACAGGTAATCGGTCGAAGTGATGCCGCGCGCACCGAGCGCCGAACCGGCGACGAGCGCCTGTTCCTGCATCTCGCGCAGGCGGTTGTTTTCTTCCTGCGTTCGCAGGTTCAGGTAGTATTGAAATCCGAGTGTCGTGATAAGGAGAATTATCAGAATTATTAAAAGTCGCGCGCGAAATGTGTTAAAGAAGTTCATTGGTTTAGATTTAAGATTCAAAACTCCGGGGTTTTTGAATTTTGAATCTTGAATTTTGAATTATCCTTGCCCTTCCACCTTCCGGAATGTTATATTCTTTTTTAGCATTGAAGCAAATTCTTAAACCTGGAATTTTTGTCGCATCAAATGCTTTGGCTCTCCGATAGACACACCCGAAACATTAATAAGTAAGAGGTTTAACCGATGTCATACGCTCAAGAAAAGTTGTATTTTAAACTTGCCGCTGCGCTTTTGCTAATTTTCGCCGTCGCTTCCTTCAGTTTGGCGCAAAGAAAAAAGACTCCGGCAAAACCCGCTCCGAAACAAACCGCCAAAAATCAGCCGCTGGTCAAGAAAACCGCGTCGGTTAATGAAACAAAATCCAAAGCAGCGGTGAAAGTGTCACGCGCCGAAGAAAAAAGGCTGGCTGAATTACGCCGGGTCGAAGATGCGCGCCGTCGCGAGGCGGAAGAAACGCGCCGCCGTGCCGCGCTCGAAGTCCAGCGCCGCCGCGAGCAGGCAGCGCGCGAAGCCCGGGCGCGCAAAATGGCGTTTGAAAGCGGTTTGCGCACCGAAACCGTCAATAATATTCTCGGCGACAACCCCGACGGCGAGGATTTAGAAGTCCGCCGCGCCGCCGTCAACGCACTCGGCAATCACGCCGGAACGGTCGTCGTGATGGAGCCGCAAACCGGCAAAGTCCTTTCCATCGTCAATCAGGATTGGGCAATCAAACACAGCTTTAAACCGTGCTCGACCATCAAGCTCGTGACGGCGTTTGCAGGGTTAAACGAAAGTCTTATCAGCCAGGACGGCAGTATCACGCGGAAGAATTTTGCGATGAATCTGGACGACGCGATTGCCTTTTCAAACAACGCTTATTTTCAGCGTGTCGGCTCGGATTTGGGCGGGCAGAAGATGGTTTCTTACGCGCGGCTCCTCGGTTTGGGCGAGCCGACCGGCTTGAACGTCGAAGGCGAAACCGGCGGGCGCGTGCCCTTTAATAACAACAATCTGCGGATTTACTCGCACGGCGACGATTTTGAAGTCACGCCGCTCCAGCTTGCCGTTTTGGTTTCGGCGATTTCCAACGGCGGAAAATTAATCGTCCCGCAAATTCCGCGCACGAAAATCGAAAAAGCGAATTTTCGCGGAATGATGAAACGCCAGATTAACCTGCCGCCCGTCACGCTGCAAAGAATGATTCCCGGCATGGTCGGCGCGGCTGAATACGGCACGGCGCGGCGCGGAATGGATTCGTCGCTCGAAGTCGCCGGCAAGACCGGTTCCTGCATCGGCGGCGGTTCGTGGGTCGGGCTTTTCGCGTCCGTCGCGCCGATTGAAAATCCGCAGCTCGCGGTCGTCGTTATTTTGCGCGGTCAGGGCGAACGCGGCAAATACGCGGCGGCGGTCGCCGCCAACATCTACAACGCGCTCCGCAGCCGCATCCGGCTCGACGGCAATAAATCAATCGCCAAGCTGCCGCTCGCGTTAAAACCGCAATCGAAAATCGACGCCAAAACGGCAGCCCAACTCGACGATGCCGACACGGACGATTCGGACGACAGCGGAACCATTCGGCAGGGCAAAAAAGGCGATTCGGAAGATGAAGTTATGACGAATCCTGCAAGCGAAAAGACCGTCACCCGTCAGACGCAAACAGCGGTCAAACCCGTTACGCAAAAGCAAACGCCGCTCTTTCCGACGGTCGTCATTACGAAAAAGAAAAGGGAAGATTTAACAACCCAAACGCGGGACGAAATCGCGCCGAAGAACGAGATAACGCGACCGCGCATCGTCAACCGAAAGTAAGGGCTTCAGGTTCGAAAGCGCCGGTTTTTACAAAATAATGAAAAGTTTTCGTGGGAAACTTTTCATTATTTTTGTTTTAAATTTCGACTCCCTGATTTTCCGCCGTTTTATTTTTCCCGGGCGCCCGGATTTTTTAGTAACTTTTAGCTTGACACGGACGCGAAACTTGCGTGATTATTTACTTTTCCGTCTATCCCTGCGGTTTGGTCGGTTTATCAAAAAGATATTCTGAACATAAAGATTGGTGTAAAATTTTGCAACCCTTTTTTTGCACAAACCATCTATGAATTCGCAAATCGTGAAACTAAATTAAAGTTTACCGGGTTGTCGAAAAGTTTTTAAGAATTAACACGCTTTGGAGGAAATGATTTTAATGAAAACCTTATTTAGAGTTTTGGCGCTTGGTATTTTATTGACCGCTTTTTCCGCCCTGACATTTGCTCAGGAAAAAGGTTTAGCGGAGTATTTTACTGAATTTAAAACGCAGGCGAAAGCCGCGTGCGGTTCGCGCGATGCGGCGCTCGCGACCGGCAAAATTATTGTCGAAAAATTCGGTGCTGACGAGCTTAACAAAGACGTTATCGACTACGTCAAAAAGAAAATGGCGGCAATCGAAGCCGAAGATCCGCGATGCAAGCTGAATACGCAATACAACGATTTGTACAAAGCCAAGAAATGGGCGGAATTTTTCGACGTCAGCAAGAAAATCATCGCTATTGAAGGCGACAGCCCGCTCGCGATAGATCTTTTATTGACGAATGCATCGGTCGGCTACAACCGCGCGGTTGACGATAAAGTCGATACCTACAACAACGACACGCTGAACTGGGCGAAACAGGCGCTTCAGAAAATCGAATCAGGCAAAGTTTCGCAAACCAAAACCTGGGGCGTTTTCGAACCGTTCGGCACCAAGGAAGACGCGCAGAGTTGGATGAACTACATTATCGGTTGGGAAATGTATTACAAGCTCAACCAAAAGAATAAAGAAGCTCTGGGTTATTTGTACAAATCGACGCTCGTCGGCAAGGATAAGAAAAACGACACGACGATTTACACGAATATCGGCAGCTACTTCTTTGAGGAAGCATCGAAACTTTACGAAGATTACCTGGCACAACGCAAAGCCAATAACAACGAAGACAACGACGAAACCCGCAAAGTTCTGGGAGCCGCCCGGGGAACGGCTGACCGCGCGGCGGACGCTTTCGGCAGAGCTTATATAATCGCGGCAAAAGACGCGGCAAAAGACCCGAAAATGGCAACCTTAAAAACCAGTGTCGCCAAAACCTTGACCGACCTTTACAAATTCCGCTTCAACCTGGCGGACGCGAAACAGGCTGACGTTGATGCTTATGTCAACAATTTGACTGCTAAAACGATGCCCGACCCGTCAACTCCGGTGACGCCGGTTGTGGTTGAAGCGCCGGCGACCACGACGACGACTTCGACGACAACCACGACGACGCCGGCGACGACCACCACCAAGCCGACCGCGACGACACCGGTCAAGCAGCCGACGAGCAGCACGACCACCACGCCCGCGACCTCGACAACGCCGGCGACGACCTCGACGACGACGACGGCGACGACTACTAAACCGGCGACACCGGTCAAAAAGCCCGTTACCAAGAAAAAAGGAACTCGTTAATCGAGAGCGGTTATTTCTTAAAATCAGAGCCGAGCGCAAAAATCAAAGCGCTCGGCTTTCTTTTTTGCACCGATTTTAATTAAAATGAGCGTCAGATGTCGAAAAATCTCGCAAAACTTGAGCATCTGCTCGGCTATAAATTTCAGAACCTCGACCTTCTCGAACGCGCCGTCACGCACCGCTCGTGGGCACACGAACACCTGCCCGACGGCAACGAAGAAAAAGTCCGCGAGCTGCAAAACGAATCGCTCGAATTTGTCGGCGATTCGGTTCTGGGCTTAGCGGTTGCCGAACAGCTTTACCTGCAAAATCCGACGGTCAGCGAAGGCGATTTGACGTTGATGAAACATCACCTGGTAAGCACCGAAACGCTGGCGCGCCTCGCGACGAATCTTGATTTGGGCGAATTCATGCGCGTCGGGCGCGGCGAGGAAAAAACCGGCGGACGCCGCAAACAAGCGCTCTTAGCAGATACGCTCGAAGCCATCATCGCCGCCGTTTTCTTTGACAGCGGTTATATTCAGGCGCGCAATTTCGTCAACCGGATTTTCACGGAAGAGCTTAAAAACGCCACCCCTCGCTCGTCGATTGATTACAAAACTTTGCTGCAGGAGACGCTGCAGGCAAACAAACTCGCCGCGCCGACGTATAAAGTAATCAAGACCGAAGGTCCGCCGCATCAACGGACGTTTTTTGTCGAAGCGAAATGGGAAGGCGGGCAGGTGAGCGGTCAGGGAAACTCGATAAAACAAGCCGAAATGCAGGCGGCGAATCTCGCTTTGCGGGAATTGAAAAGCGAAAGCGGAAACGAAACAGGACAAATAAACTGATTTGTTTTATCCTTAAAATTTACGTGAAATTTTGAAATTATGAGTAAAGACGAAAAAGAAATTCCACAACCCGAAGTAAAACCCGTCGGACCGCCGAAATCCGTTTTTCGCGAGTATTTAGAATCGTTTGTCGTCACATTGGTGATGGCGATTTTCGGGATGACGTTTGTGCTGCAAGCCGTCACGGTTCCGACCGGCTCGATGCAGAACACGATTTTGATCGGCGATTATCTGCTGGTCAACAAATTCATCTTCGCGCCCGGCGGCAAGCCGCTGCCATTTTTTCCGCAGCGCGAGATTCAGCGCGGCGATATTATCGTCTTCAAATTTCCGGGTTTTCCCAAAGAATTGAACAAAACGCGAGATGACATAGTAAACGCTGGCGTACCCTACCAGACGAATTTCGTCAAACGCGTCGTCGGTTTGCCGGGCGATAAAATTGAAGTTCGCGGCAACGATGTTTATGTGAACGACCAGATTTTACCGGAACATAAAATTATCGGCGACCAGCCTTCGCACGACGCGGCGTTAAAAACTAAGGAAATTGCGCCGCGCGAGCCGAGTCAAAATTACGACGTTTATTATTCGACCAGAGCAATCAAAGGCGAAACAGACGACCGCGAGTATGATTTTGCCGCACGCGGGAAACCTTACACCGTGCCGGAAAACAGCTATTTTGTGATGGGTGACAGCCGCAATTTAAGTTTGGACAGCCGCTATTGGGGACCGGTCAACCGCGACCTTATAATCGGACGCGCGATGTTCGTTTACTGGTCGTGCGACCGCGCGGGAGATTCGAGCATTGCGAGCTGTATCACGCATCCGCGTCTCGACCGAATCTTTAAGTTGATTAAGTGATTTATTCACTGCCGAGGACGCTCTGAGGGACGCTGAGAAGTAAAACTCTCAGCGTCCCTCAGAGCGTCCTCTGTGGTGATTTTTAATGATGAATATAAAGTTTAACGAAGAAGTCGCCGGGGCGCTCGAAAATAAAAAGCCGCTCGTCGCGCTCGAATCGACCGTTATTGCGCACGGGCTTCCCTACCCGCAAAATGTCGAAACTGCTTTGAGTTTGGGAAAAAATATACGCGAGGGCGGCGCGATTCCGGCGACGATTGCCGTTTTCGACGGCGAATTCTGCGTCGGTTTAAACGAAAATCAAATCGAACGCCTCGCCACCGAAAAGGGCATCCGCAAAATTTCGCGGCGCGATTTACCGATTGCCGCCGCCCGCCGCCTTAACTGCGCAACGACTGTCGCGACAACGGCTTTTATTGCGCACGCTGCCGGAATCAAGGTTTTCTCGACGGGCGGCATCGGCGGCGTTCATCGCGGTTATGATTGGGACGTTTCGGCGGATTTGCCGGAATTAGCCCGCACGCCGATAACGGTTGTTTGCTCGGGTGCAAAAATCGTGCTCGATTTACCGGCGACGCGCGAATGGCTCGAAACTCACGGCGTTCCCGTTTTGGGCTGGCAATGCGACGAGCTGCCCGCCTTTTATTCATCGAAAAGCGGTTTGCCGATCGACGAACGTGTCGAAACCGCACCGGAAGTTGCCGAAATCATTCGCGCGCGCGACGATTTGAAACTTCAAAGCGCGATTCTCCTGACCGTTCCCGTTCCGAAAGAGTTTGAAATCGAAGCCGAAATTTTAGAAAGCATTCTTGCCGAAGCCTTAAAACTCGCCGTTGAAAAAAGCGTCTCCGGCAAAGAAACGACGCCTTTTCTGCTCGCCGAGATGTCCGCGCGAAGCGCCGGAAAAACGCTTGCCGCCAACATCGCGCTGCTCGAAAACAACGCCCGCGTCGCCGCCGAAATTGCCGTTTCGCTCAAAAAGTTTTGAGCGCCGAGCGCTAAGCTCCGAGTTAAAAACCAAATCCGGCTCAGAACTTAGCACTTGGAACTCGGCGCTCAAAACTTTTTGTTAAATCCAATTATTTTTTTCTTGCCAAAACCTTTTTCCGTTTGCTAGACTAACGAACACAATTAAATGTCGCCGAAGTTGTGAGAACAACACGGGGGAACCAAATCTTGGGGCGCATCCTAAATTTAGGAAGAAGACTTCTTCGCTTTTAGCCCGTCAGCTAACCTCGTAGGCGTTATCGAAGAAGGACACGAAAGATTTTCCGCCCGGGAGCCTGTGAAGTCGAGTGTCTTCACAGGCTCTTTGTCTATCTAGGAAGATGAGTTCGTTTTCTTTGACAAATTAACAAGTGATTTACGGAGGTTTTATTGTTATGAATCGAAGATATTTCTGGCTGATACCTGAATTTACGAAATTTCGCACGGTTTTTGAAACCGCTGAAACTGTAATGGGCGTCAACGACGATAATGAACACCGCCTTTTCCGCAAGGATACGGGCGTTATCTGTTTTGACGAGCGCGAAGCGCTGAGGCTTTCAATCGTCAAGCTGACCGAGTTTGAACCCGAAGATTTATTTATTACTCAAGCGAGGGCGGTTTTTGTATGAGGCGGTTTTTTCCGGCACTGGCAATCATCGGCTTCTGCGTGATGGTTGCCGGCGCCCAGCAATTGATAACTGACGACGAAGACATTCAATCGTGGAACGACATTCAATTAACCGTTCCGCTCAATAAGTCTTTCGATTTTTACACGTCGGTGACGATGCGCTTCGGCAAAAACGTGACGCGGTTAACCGACGGCAGATTCGCAATCGGCGTCGCGTGGAAACCGACCAAAGCGCTTTCGATTATGCCGTTTTACTGGAGTATTCAGGCGCGCAATTCGCGCGGTCAGTTCCGGCAGGAACATCGCCTAGCCCTGCGCGCGACGTATCGTTTCCCGATAAAAAGTTTCGGGCTGATACACCGCAGCCAGTACGAATACCGGATGCGCGCGCCTGCTAATACCTGGCGTTACCGCGCCGGACTGACGTTTGAGAAAGATTTGCCGAAGAAATTTATTCCGAAAGCGAAATTCTTTTTCGGCGACGAAGTTTTTTACGATTCGGCGACCGATAAGTTTTCGCGCAACCGTTTCAGCATCGGCATCAACAAGACTTTGAATAAAAATTTGAGCGTCGATGTTTATTATATGCGGCAGAACGACGGCTTTTCGCA
This sequence comes from Pyrinomonadaceae bacterium, assembly GCA_036403375.1. Classification (GTDB taxonomy): domain Bacteria; phylum Acidobacteriota; class Blastocatellia; order Pyrinomonadales; family Pyrinomonadaceae; genus JAFDVJ01. Next base: position 17,200 of record DASWRC010000167.1, on the reverse strand, counting down.
CCCCGGCGATTTGAATACGATTTGGGTGACGTGGCGCGTCAAACTGTAAAAGGAGAAAAAAAGGGATGAAATTCAGATTCGGCTTGATATTTGTTTTGGCGATTTCTTTAATTCTAACGAGCTGTCTGCCGGGCGCGCCGGGGAGCGGCGGCGGCGGCAGCGGAAAGCCCGCGCGGACAATTACGGTTTACGGCTTTTCGATTATGAAGGAATCGCTCGAAAAAGAAATTTATCCGGCGTTTGCCGCTAAATGGAAAGCCGAGCACAACGGCGAAGAAGTGGCGTTTCAATCTTCTTTCGCGGGTTCGGAAACCGTTACGAATCAAATCCTGCAGGGCGCGCCCGCCGATATCGGAATTTTTTCCATCGAGCGCGACGTTGACCGCCTAATCGCTGCCGGACACGTGCCGAACGATTGGTACGTCACGCCGCAGAAAGGCATCGTCAACAAAACGCCGTTCGTCATCCTGGTGCGTAAAGGCAACCCGAAAGGCATCACGGATTTTGCCGATTTGGGCAAGGAAGGCGTCAAGGTGATTCATCCCGACCCGGTCAGTTCGGGCGGCGCGCAGTGGTCGATTCTCGCGATTTACGGCTCGGAGCTGAAAAAGTCGGAAGCCGAAACCGGCAAAAAAGACGAGGCGCGGGCACTCAATATGCTTCAGTCAATCTGGCGAAACGTCATCGCGACGCCCGGTTCGGCGCGTGAAGCGCGCACGCAGTTTGAACTCGGGCAAGGCGACGCGCTGATTACCTACGAGCTTGAAGCGCTTTTGATGAAAGAAGCGAATGCGCCGATTGATGTCGTCATTCCGAAATCGACGATTTTCAGCGAGCACCCGGTCGCCATCGTCGACCGCAACGTAACGCCGGACGAACGCCCGCTGGTCGAAGCCTTTCGCAATTTTCTCTGGTCCGAAGAAGCGCAGAAAGCATTTGTCAGAAACCATTTTCGCGCCGTCACAAACGAAACTTTTAACGACACGAACGCGCAGTTCGCGAAAATCGAAATGCCGTTTACGGTCGAATATTTCGGCGGCTGGAGCAAAGCCTATCCGGATATAATCGAAAAGGTTTTCCGCGACCAGGTTCAAAAGAAATAAGGTAGAGAGAGAGTGTGTGTGCGGGATGAATTTAAATCATTCTTTTTTCATCCCTCTCCGCCTGCAATCCCCAGAGCGAATTTATGAGCCAAAACGTTCGGCATACGCGCGGATTTGATTTAATCAAGCCGCTAAGCATTACGACGCTGATTGTCGTGATGCTGCCGCTTGTTTTGCTGCCGCTGGCTTCGATTTTTATTTTCGGAACGAGTAACGGTTTAACGAGTTTCTGGCACGCGCTGACTGCGCCGGAAGCCATTTTCGCGCTTCAGCTTTCGATGGTCACAAGCTTTTGGGCGACCGCCTTTAATGTCGTCTTCGGGCTTTTTGCCGCCTACGTACTCTCGAAATACAATTTCTGGGGACGCAACGCGCTAATCGTCACAATCAGTCTGCCGACCGCGATTCCGACCGCCGTTGCCGGTTTTGCTTTGCTTCTCCTGTGGGGACCGTACGGAATCTTAGGACGCTACCTGGAGCCGCAGGGCATTCATCTGATGTTTACTGCCGCCGCGATTATCCTGGCGAATATTTTCGTCACGTTTCCGCTCGCGTTCGGCGTTATCAAACCAGTTTTCGACACGATGAACCAATCGCTCGAAGAAGCTTCGGCGACGATGGGCGCAACGCGCTGGCAGACATTCTGGCACGTCACGCTGCCTTCGCTGCGCGGCGCGATTCTATCGGGCGCGCTGCTGACGTTTGCGCGCGCCGTCGGTGAATTCGGCTCGACGATTCTGGTTTCAGGAAACTTAGCCGGACGCACGCAAACCGCGCCGCTTTATATTTTCGCCAAATTCAACGAAGGGCAAGTCGAAGCCGCCAACGCGATTGCGGTTGTGCTGGCATTATTTTCGTTCCTGATTTTCAGCGTCCTGTTTTTCGCCCGCGATTGGTTGGAAGCGGAATAAAATTCAGCCGCGGATAAGCCGGGGATGCACGCGGATTTAATTAAATCAATTCTTACCGCGTGCATCCCCGGTCAATCTGCGGTTAAAATTCTTGTACTTTCAAATGACCGAATCTGTCGAAAACAACCAAATCGCCGTTAGCGCCGAAGGCATCAGCAAGCGATTCGGCGCGTCGAGCGTGCTTGAAGACATCAATTTTGAAGTCAAGGAAGGCGAAACGATTGTGCTTCTCGGCGCTTCCGGCTCCGGCAAAACCACTATTCTTAGAATCATCGCCGGACTCGAAGCGCCGGATTCGGGACGCATCATTCTGCACGGCAAGGATGTCACGCGTCTTCCCGCACGCGAACGCGGCGTCGGCGTTATCTTTCAATCCTACGCGCTTTTTCCCAAAATGTCGGTCGAACAAAACATCGGTTACGGTTTGCGTCTGAGGAATAAACCGAAAGCCGAAATCAAGAAAATCACCGACGGCTTGATCGAACTCGTACACCTCGAAGAACATCGCCAAAAATCTCCGTCGCAGCTTTCCGGCGGTCAGCAGCAGCGCGTCGCCATCGCCCGCGCGCTTGCCTACAACCCGGAAGTTTTACTCTTTGACGAGCCGTTCGGCGCGCTCGACGCGCAAATTCGCACGCGGCTGCGGCGCGAGATTCGCCACCTGCTCAGGGAAATCAAGGTTCCGTCGATTTTTATCACCCACGACCAGGAAGAAGCGCTCGAACTCGGCGACCGTATCGCCGTGCTCAACAAAGGCAGACTAGAACAAATCGGCACGCCGTTCGACGTTTACAATAAACCCGCAACCGAATACGTCGCGACGTTCTTAGGCGCGGCAAATTTAATGCTCGGCATTATCAACGACGGGAAATTTGAGGCGGAAGACGTTTTCCTGACAATCGAAGAGGACGCAAAGGTGCGCGACGGTCAATCGGTCAAGCTCGTTTTTCGTCCGGAAGACGTTTTTCTTCGCAAGCCCGAAAACCTGACGCAAAATTACCAGCCTTTAACGGAAGGATTTATCGAAGAAGTAAATTTCGTCGGCGCGTTTGAAAGAGTCGTCGTGCGGCTGAATATTTCGACGCGCCAGCCGGTAATCGTCACGCGCCCGAAAACCGAAACAACCGGTTTTCCGTTAACCGTCGGGCAGAAAGTCAAGGTCGGTCTGGTGCGATTCAGAATTTTGCCCAACTATACGCTCGCCTCCGAACGCGCAAGCCGCGTCGTTTAAGCAATCAAATTTGACCTTTTCACTTAATCATTTCCATTTTTCCCTTCAGGGAATCGAGCCGTTTTTGCGCTTCGGCGGCTTCATTCGACCTCGGCGATTTTTTGATAATTTCGCGCCAGCTCGCGCCGTCATAATGAAACAGTCTGGTGCCCGGATTGAACGCGAAACCGATTCCGAGGCGCTGGTAACGGTCGAGACTCGCGTAATTCAGGTAAAAACTATAGAGCGGCGCGCCCGAAGCGGTCATTTCCCGGCGGCTCAGACGCTTTGCCGCGTCCGTCGACATTTTTACCGCCACTTCTTCCATCAAATCGCCGAAAAGCAGCAGAATCGATGCTCTGAATGGTGAATCCGTAAAATTTTCGAGAAAAATCTGCGCGCGTTCGATTTGGTCGAACCCGTCCGAAGCCTGCACGAGCCGTGCGAGGCGCTCATCTTCGCCGCGCCGGAATTTCGCGGCGACGGCTTCCCTTTGCACCCAGCCCTGCGTGCCCGGAACGGCGAGGACGCGATAAAACGTTACGCCTTGAGTCTCGCGAGTTTCGGCAATCATCACCGCGCGTCCGCGCCGCATTCTCTGAATCGGTTTCGCAAAAAGACTCGGAGCGGCGCGCAAAACGGCGAGTCTTTCGTCAATCACGACAGCGGAATTCGGCTGAAATTTTTGATTGGCGACGGGTTTCGGTTTCGCGCGGGCGCTTCTTTTCTGTGCCTCCGCGTCAAAACACAAAAAAACGAGCAGTAAAACTACGAAAAGCGGTCTTTTCATACAATTTCTCCTTCTGGTTTCGGGATTCTTTAAAGCCCGAAGAATAAATGTAAAAAGCCTTTATTTCTAAAAGTTTATTTTTTTAATTTGGCTATATTGATACGATTCTGCGCGCCCGCGTGGTGAAAATGACAAATCGCAATCGCCAGCGCATCGGCAGCATCGTGCGGTTCGGGAGCTTTTTGTAGACGGAGGAGCACGCGAACCATTTCCTGAACTTGATGTTTTTCCGCATTGCCGTAACCGACAACCGTCTGTTTGACGAGCCGCGGACTGTATTCGGCGATTTCGAGACCTTTCAATTCGCCTAAGACCATGACCGCGCCGCGTACTTGCCCGAGTTTGAGCGCAACATTGACGTTGACGGAATAAAACGCTTCTTCAATCGAAAGAACATCAGGTCGAAAGTTTTCAATCACGGCACTGACGCCCTCGTAAATCTTCAAAAGGCGTTTGGAAAATTTCTCGCGCGGGCTGGATTTAACCGTGCCGAAATCGACGAGCTTGTATTTCAAATTCTCGCCTTCAACAACCCCCCATCCGAGCGTTTCACTTCCAGGGTCAATGCCTAAAACTTTCATAGTAATTAGTAATTGGTAATTGGTAATAAGTCAAGAAAAAGTTTCAAGAATTATGAAGAACTACGTACTTTTTGTAATAATGCTGCGAGTTGTCGCTTCAAAGCGCCAACTTTGTCGTTTACCGGCGAGTAGTTTTCTGTATCAACGTAAAACAAATCTTTTGCCAAAAGTAACTGATAATCAACTTCAAAAGCCGAACCGATTGCCATTTGTAAAAAATGGGCATAATCTTTGTTGCTGCCACGCCCGCAACCTTCTGCAATATTAGAGCCAATCGAAGCGGACGCTCGTCGAAGCTGATTTGTTAGAGCAAATAATTCTTCCTTTGGGAAATCTTTGGTAATTTTATAAATTTCGAGCGCGAGCTAATGTGCCTCATTCCAAACTCTCAATTGCCGAAAATCCCTCATCAATTCACCAATTACCAACTACCAATTACCAATTACTTATTACCTATTACTCCATCTCTGATTCGTCGATGTCGAAGTTCGCGTAAACCTTCTGCACGTCGTCGTTGTCGTCAATCGCTTCGTAGAGTTTGAGCATTGAGCGCGCGTCCGTGCCTTCGAGCTTGATGTAATTTTGCGGCATCATCGAGATTTCCGCCGCCTGCGGTTCGATGCCGGCAGACTTGACGGCGTCCAGAACGGCGTCGAAATTTTCCGGCGCGGTGTAAATTTCAAAAACGTCGCCTTCGTCCTGCATATCGTCGGCGCCGGCTTCCGTCACGATTTCGAAAAGCTCGTCCTCGCCGCGCGCTTCCTTATCGACGATGATCAGCCCTTTTTTATCAAACATCCACGCGACCGAGCCGGATTCGCCCAGATTCCCGCCGTTTTTCGAAAAAAGATGGCGCAGTTCGGCGACCGTCCGGTTGCGGTTGTCGGTCATCGTTTCGACGAGCATCGCGACGCCGCCGATGCCGTAGCCTTCGTAGGTGATTTCCTCGTAATTGACGCCTTCCAGCTCCCCGGTGCCGCGTTTGATGGCGCGCGTAATCGTATCGATCGGCATATTCTGCGCCTTCGCATCATTGACCGCCTTTCTTAATCTGGCGTTGGCGTCAACGTCGCCGGTGCCGCCCGTGCGCGCGGCGACGGTGATTTCTTTAATAAGTTTCGTGAAAATCTTCCCGCGTTTGGCGTCCAGAGCGCCCTTTTTATGTTTAATTGTGTGCCACTTGGAATGTCCTGACATTTGATGATTTACCTGTGTTTTATTGATTTATATAGAAAGAAAAGACTATATCACGCCGCGCAAAACTATTTCAAACCGGTCGCTTCTAAGAATTTTTCCGCCGTCAGATTCATTATTTTAATCTGCTTGGTCTTTGACGTTTGCCCGCTAAGAATTTCGACTTCCGATTTCGCAACGCTGAAGGTTTTTGCTAAAACCTTGATTAATTCGGCGTTTGCCGCGCCGTCAACCGGCGGCGAAGCGATTTTCACTTTTAGCGCGCCGCCCAGCGCACCGACAATTTCGCTTTTCGAAGCACGCGGCACAACCCGTACATTAAACACGAGCGCGCCGTTTTTTTCCGTGAAATTTATCAAGCAGAATAAACGAACACCCGCAAAACCAGAGCTTGCAGCACGCCGATGAAAATCAAAACAAGCATCGCCGAAATATCGAACATGCCGATTGGCGGAATCAGCTTTTGAACCGGCAGCAGAATCGGGTCGGTCACGCGCATCACAAATCCGAGAAAAGTGCTCCGGTGAAAAACGAACCACTGCGAGATAAAGCGTATAAAAATAAACAACACAAGCAGGCTGAGCAGCCCGTAAAGCACAAAGCCGATAAACATTTTGACGTTGCCCCTGCCGATGCCTTCGCCCAGCCCGTCGATGATGAAAAACGTGTTGCCGATGATTTGCAGCCCGAAATAAGTTATCACGGCGGCAATCAACGCCGTCACAATCGGCGCAAGGCGCGTGTCAACGCGAAAACTCGCTAAAAACCGCGCCGCCGGATAAACGAAACGGTCGGTTCGTTTTTTTAGATGATAGGAAAATCTACCGATTTTACCGAACGGATTCGGGTCGGCGTAGTTGAAAATCAGGCGCAGAATCATCGTTGCCAGAAACACTAAAAATGCGATGGTGACAGTCCAAAAGACGTATGGATAAACATATTTCGTCAAAAACATAACTTTAATTTTGATAACCTCGCTCGCCGAAAATTGCCGTGCCGACGCGGATTACGGTCGCGCCTTCTTCAATTGCGACCGTAAAATCGTGGCTCATTCCCATCGAAAGCTCGCCCTGCGGACAAACCGCGTCGCGAATCTCACGCAGCCGCCGGAAAAAGGGTCGCACTTTTTCCGAATCTTCAAAAAACGGCGGCACAACCATCAACCCGTCAAATTTCAAATGCTTCGCGCGCCGCAAAAATTCAACCAGCGCCGGCAAATCTTTTTCTTCGATACCGTTTTTCGTCGTCTCGCGTCCCAAATCGACCTGCCCGAAAACCGACAGCTTTTCGCGGTTTTCCTCAACACAGATACGTTCCAATCGTTCGGCAAGTTCGCGCGAGTCGAGCGAGTGTATGACGTCAAAAAGCCGCACCGCCTTTCGCGCCTTGTTCGATTGCAGATGCCCGATGAGGTGCCATTCGGCGTTTTCGCGCCCGATTTCCGCAATTTTCCCTTCGGCTTCCTGAACTTTGTTTTCGCCGAAAACACGCCCGCCTGCCTCGATTGCTTCGCGAATCTTTGCCGCCGGGTGCGTTTTGCTGACCGCGACGAGTTTTATCTCGCCCGGGTTTCGGTTCGCTTTTTCCGCCGCCCGCGCAATTTGATTTCTAATTATCTCAAGCCTTTGCGTCAAAGTTTCGCCCATTGTTTCAATGATAGCAAAGTTGAGTTTGAACTTTCACGCGCCAAATTGTATATTAACTTTTGCCTTTCCGAGGCACGCGGACGTGGCGGAACTGGTAGACGCGCAGGTCTCAGAAGCCTGTTCTCGCAAGGGAGTGGAAGTTCGATTCTTCTCGTCCGCATTTATTTATTTTATTGCTGTCCTTCCGAACGCCAATAAATACCGATAAAAATGAGGGATTGCTCTGAATTAGAGCAATCCCTATTTTTTATTTTGGTTCGTCCTTCTGCCCTCAAAACCGCAGGGCTTTTCCTCAAAAATCGAAAATGTTAGGCACATTTAAGACAAATTTCTAAAATTACGCGACGGTTACGGCTGCAGTCTCGGCGGGAATGCGCGCGTTAATCCAGCTTTGAATGTCCGCCATCACGACTTCTTTATCGAGGTCGTTGAGCAGGTCGTGAAAATATCCTTCGTAGAGCTTGAGCGTTTTGTCCTCAGACCCTGCCTCGTCGTAAAAACGACGGCTTCCGTCCGGGCGTGTCGCTTTGTCTTCGGTACCGTGCAGAATCAGTACGGGCAGCGTAATGCGCCCGAATTCTTTCGTTAACCGCTCGGCGCCGCTTATCAAAACCTTCCCGGTTTGCGCCGGCTGCGACTCGCCTTTGATGAGCACGTCGTTGTCCATCGATTCGACGACCGCCGGGTCGCGCGAAAAATCTTTGTTGTGAAGGCTGAAAACGTGCGTGTGCGGCGTGATGTAGCTCAAGCCTTTGATAAAGGACAGAAGCAAATCCGGAACCGGAAGCTCGTAGGCGAAGCTTTCGCAAATCAGTCCGTCGATTTCCGATTGATGTTCGAGTGCGAAATTGCAGGAAATAACGCCGCCCGCGCTGTGACCGAGCATGAAAACGGGAAGTCCCGGATTTTCGGATTTTGCCGTCTGCACGAGCGATTCGACGTCGTCCACATAATCCTGCATTTTTTCGACATAATAGCGCTCGCCTTCCGACCGACCGCGACCGCGCAAATCGAGCGCATAAACCGCCAAGCCGTTTGCTGCCAGCTGCTCGCCGACCCATAGGTATTGACCGCTGTGCGAGTTAAAGCCGTGAACGATGACGACCGCGCCGCGCAGCTTACCGCCGGGCTGCCACGAACGCGTAAAAATTTTCAATCCGCCGACGCCTTCAAACGACGATTCGTTTGTTTTGATGTTCCCGCTGGTGCTTGCTAATTCATTCATTTGTTTTTCTCCTTTATTTTTTTTTCTACTTTCCCAATCGTCGTTTCAGTTCCGCCGCCGCGTGAACGAATAAAGATTTCACGCCCGCTTCGTTTGCCAGCCCGTTGAGCAGCCCGAAATCGTGAATCATGCCGTCGTAGCGCACGGTCGCGACTTCGACGCCTGCTTCGTCGAGCTTGCGCCCGTAAGCTTCGCCCTCGTCGCGCAGAATGTCGTTCTCGGCAACCTGCAAGAGCGCGGGCGGCAGACCTTGCAGCTGTTCGATTGACGCGTTCAAAGGCGACGCGTAAATTTCCCTGCGTTTTTCGGGTTCGGGAATGTACATGTCATACATCCATTTCATTAAAGGCGTCGTCAGAAAACGGTCGGCGCCGAATTGCCTGTAGGATTCGGTTTCAAAATCGGCATCGACAATCGCCCACATCAAAATCTGCGATTTAATTTCCGGTCCGCCTTTTTCTTTCGCCATGAGCGCCGTCACCGCCGTCATATTGCCGCCGACGCTGTTGCCGACGACCGCCAGATTCTTTCCGTCAACGCCTATTTCATCGCCGTTTTCCGCCACCCATTTCGTGGCGGCATAAATTTCGTTAATCTGCTGCGGGTAAACCGCTTCGGGCGTGCGCGTGTAATTGACGAAGACGGCGGCAAAGCCGGAAAGCACGACCAAATCACGCACCATTCTTTTATGCGTCGGGTAATCGCCCAAAACCCAGCCGCCGCCGTGGATGAAAATAAAAACGGGCAGCTTTTCCGAAACGCCTTCCGGACGGACGATGTTTAATTTAATTTCGTAACCGTTCGCATTTATCACTTTCTCCGCCTCCTCGACGCCCGAAAGGTCGACCTCGACCGCCGCTTGCGCGCCGACCAGAACCGCGCGCGCGGCTTCGGGCGATAGTTTTTCAAGCGCCGGCGGCGCGGGCGAATTAAGCGCCTTCAAAAATTCTCGCGTCCCGTGCGAAAGTCGCGCGTCGGTCGCAAAATCCAACGGTTTTTCAGACTGCATTGCTGTATTGCTGTTCATAATTTCTCCTTGTCTTGTTCTAAATTTAAAGGGATTTTTTATATGAAATATTTTCTCTGAATATCGAAACCGATACATCACGAAATAGAATATTTTTTTTATAACCCTGATTGTTGATGAATTTATAACTCGAAAGTGGTACCTGACTTCGGCGGGAAAACGCCGGCGGAGTTTATCAGTTTTTCTGATTAACCGCGCCTTGATTTTTCGGAATAATAATTTCGCGCCGCCCGAAAAGAAAAGCGTCGAGCGAGAGAGCGCCGGGACCGAGCAGAGCGAGCGCCGCGCCGATGATTATAGAGTAGAGCGCGATTGTTTCATTGACTGAAAAATCAGCCGGAGGGAGCGTCCGCCAAAAATAAATTTCAAACGCGCCGCTCAAACAGGCGGCAAGGCTCGCGAGCGGCGTCAAAAATCCGGCGAACAGAAAAATTCCGCCGAGCAGCGAAAAAACGCCGATGACAAGCGCCGTGTTCGATTCAAAATTTGATAGAAACAGCCTGCCGAGGATAAAAACGGAAATTCCCGTTGAGATACGTATCAACAGGAGAGCCAAACCGGACAATCCCTTGGGATAGTTGAAAATTAAACTTTTCAGTTTGCGCCTCCTCGTTATCCGAGATGCTTTTCGAATAATCTTTCAACAGAAGCATAAACCTCGTGCGATAAAAATAAATCACACGGAATCGGAATATTTTCGTAACTCTTTCGGGTAATAAAAGGTCAGGATGTTGTTTTTACAGCTGAATAATTCCGCGTTTGACGGCGATGGCGACCGCCTGCGTCCGGTCGGCGGCGCTCAATTTTTCCATGATGTGTTTGATATGAACTTTGACGGTTTCCTCTGAGATAAATAATTTTTCGGCGATTTCGCGGTTTTTATTGCCCCTCGCGATTTGTGCGACAACCTCGATTTCGCGCGCCGTTAAGGTTTCATCGCTGTAATGCTCAGCGAGATTGGCGGCGATTTCGAGCGGGATGTGTTTTTTGCCCGAATTGACCAGACGGACAACTTTCACCAGCTCTTTGGGCGGCATCGTTTTCAGCATATAACCGCGTGCGCCGGCTTCGAGCGCGCGTTTTATTTCCGCATCGCCTTCGAACATCGTCAAAATAATGATTCTGGCGTTGGGCGATTCGGCTAAAATGTCAATCATCGCGTCGATACCGCTCATATCAGGCAGGCGCAAATCCATTAAAGTCACGTCCGGAAGGAGCTCGCGGAATTTGGCGAGTCCTTCAAAACCGTTCGCGGCTTCGCCGACCAGCGACATATCGCTCTGATTGTTGATGATTGCGGCGATGCCTTCCTGCATTAGAGGATGGTCGTCAACACATAAAATTCTTATTTTCTGCTCGTTACTCATTTAACTTCCCCTTTGCCCGCCCGAAACGGTTTTAATAGCCGCTTAAAGCGCGAATTTCTTCGCACAGGCTCGAATGCCGTCCGGTTGGAAATCGAAATCTCGACCTCGGTGCCGCCGTCGCGTTTACTGTAAACCTTTAATTTCGCGCCGATTTTTTCGGCTCTTTCCTTCATTCCTTCAAGTCCGAAATGCCCGTCGCGCCCGGTTTGAATGACCTGCGGCTCGATTCCGTGCCCGTCGTCGCGAATCGTAATTTTCAGCTGCCGCGCGCCGAAAAGAAGCTCGACCGTAATTCGTTCGGCTTTGGCATGTCGAAAAGCGTTGATAATCGCCTCGCGCCCGATTAAATAAAGCTCGTCGCGAACCGGCGGACTAAACAGCCGTGACGCGCCTTCGACAACAACCTCGAAATCTATTTCTCCGGGAAAATTCAGATTCTGCGGAATTTGCGCAAACGCCTGTTCGAGACTGATAAAATTATTGTCAATCGTTCGCAAGCCGCGCACCGTGTTGCGTCCTTCCGTGATAACTTCGCTCATTAAGGCGAGCACGCGCTTCAGCTGCGCGTTGACGGGCGCGTCTGCGGGAACGTTGTCAACCGCGATATCGAGCTGCATCGAGGCGCTGACAAGTCCCTGCAGAAGCGAATCGTGCAATTCCTGCGCGATGTTCATCCGTTCCGCCAGACGCTCTTCATAACGCCGGTTCAGGTTTTTCGCCATTCGCATCAGACGTAATTGATAAACCGCGATAATCAAAAAGACGAACACGAATAAACAAACCAGCAAAAACCACCACGTCTGCCAGAAGACCGGCTCGATTTCGATAGTCGCGCTCGACAGCGCGCTGTTCCAAACCCCGTCGCCGTTGCTGGCGATGACCCGGAAATTATATCTGCCGGGTTTCAAATTTGTGTAAACGGCTTCGCGCGCGGTCGTCGGCGCGCTCCAATCCTTATCGAAGCCTTCGAGGATAAAACGGAATTTGACTCTTTCGGGAACCGCGAGACTGATGCCGGTAAAATCGAATGAAATTTTTTGAACCGACGACGAAACGACCACCGGACTTTCTGCCGAAAGCACTTTGCCGTCCGCCGTGACGGTTTGAATCCGGACGATTGCCGCCGCCGAATTTTCCTTCAGCCGCTGCGGCGCGACGACGGAAATTCCGCGCTTCAGCGAAAGCCAGATGCGTCCCTGCGCGTCGCGGACGACACTCGGCTGGCGTTTGATTCCCCCGGTGCTCAGCAAACCATCGACAAAACCGAAAACTCTTAGGTCGTCTTCGTTTAGTTGTCCGGTCAGCAGTTTTTCACGATTGACCCGCAAAACGTTATCGGCGGTCGTAATCCACAGCGAATCGTCTTTATCGAGCGCGATTCCGAAAATATTTTCCTGCAAAAGAAACGAAAGAGCGGTAAATGAGCGGATTTCACCTTTTTCAAGCCGCGCCAGTCCTTTTGACGTTCCGAGCCAAAGCCCGCTTTCAGAATCGGAAAGCAAACAATTGACGCCTTGTGCGGGCAAGCCGTTCGCGGTCGTCAAAGATTGCCAGGCGTCGTCCTTAAAACCGCTGATGCCGTTTGGCGTCGCGAGCCAGATTGTGCCGTCCGCCGTTTCCGTAACGGCATTGATTGTATTTGAAACCAAGCCGTCGGCGGTCGTGTAATTCGTAAATTTGCTCTTTTCGAGACGGCTGACGCCGCCGCTCAAAGTTCCAGCCCAAACCGCGCCGCTGCTTGATTCATAAACGGCAAAAACGCTGTTTTGCGCCAGCCCGTCCGCTTGCGTGTAGTTTTTTTCAGAAAAAGCGCCGCCGTCAAACCGCAGATGCGTCAAACCGCCCGATTGCCGCCCGAGCCACAAGTTTTCCCGGTCGCCGCTAATCGAATAAACAACGTCATTTTCAAAACCGGTTCCGGGCAGCTTTTCAAAACGATTGTCTTTAATAAATCCGAGTGCGCCGCCCGCAAGAGAAATCCAAATTCGATTATCCGCACCGGCGAAAATCGAGCCGTTGCCCTCAGCGTTCGGATAAGTAAAAAAAGCGCTTTCCCGAAGGCGTTTGAGTTTTTCGCCGCTGCCGACCCACAAATTTCCGTCGCGGTCTTCGAAAAGTGCGGTCACGGCGTCCTCTTTTGAACTTTTGCCGTCCTGATTTGCCGAATCGTCCGCCGCACTCAGACGTAAAAGCCCGCGTGAATCCGTGCCGATCCAGACATTTTTATCACGATCTGCGAGAATCGTCAGAATTTGCGTTTTTCGCAGTTCGGGCGGGATGCCTGCGGTTGTAAATTCGGTTCCGTTCCAGCGCGTCAAGCCTTTGTCGGTTCCAATCAGCAAATCGCCGTTGTCGCCGGTTAAAAGACAATTAATCTTTAAGTCAGGCAGATTTTCCCGGTATGCCGATATTGTATTTTCCTTCGCCCGGAACAACCCGCCGTCGCGCGTCCCGAACCAAACTTCGCCGTCTGCGGTTTCCGCCATCGAAATAATGATGACGTCCGGCAGAATATTTTTCGGAACGATTGCTGCGAATTTCTCTCCGTCAAACTTAAGAATCCCGTTTTCGAGCGTCGAAATCATCACTTCGCCGTTTTTTCCGCGGCTCATTGCCGTAATTCGCGGCTCGACTTTTTCGAGATTCGTCAGCGTATTTTCAAAAGTGTCGCGCCGGTAGCGTAAAATTGCCGGAACCTGCGGGCGGACCCATAAATTGCCGTCGGCGTCAGCCGTTAAACCGAGAATCGCGCCCGCCGGCAAAGACGGTATTTCGCGGTTCGTCAGCAGGCTGAAATTTATGCCGTCGAAACGAATCAAGCCCTTGTCGGTCGCAATCCATAAAAAACCGTCAGATGATTGAGAAATAGAATAAATCGTGCCGCCGGGAAAACCCCTTTCCGAACCCCAGAGCGTTTCGGCATACTGCGAGACCGCTCGCGCGGGGTCGAGCGCAAATATACACCGAGCCGAAAAAGCAAGGAAAATTACGGCTATCGAGAATAAAATTCCTGCTGAAAATCCTGTTTGTTTACGGAAGAAATTCAAATTTTTCGATGACGATTTCGGTTTCTTTCTGAAGCGGAATTTTACCATAACCGAAAACATAAAAACTTATATGGACATTTTCGCCGTCCGGTGCCGGAATTCCGGATGTAAAAAGATGCGCGGCAACCGGCGCGGCGGGGCGCGCGGCGTCTTTCCCGGGAAAAGTTTTAAAGTCCGCCCGTCCCTGCTCCCAACGGATGGAATTCGTTATCAAACCGGCGGGCAAATTAAAACGCGCGACATTTGCCGGAACATAATAGGGCTGAATCACATACTGCATATTTTTATTTTCCGGCTCGCCCCACCGCGTTATTTCAATATCTATCTCGCGATGATTTTGTCCGGCTTCCAAATCGTCCCACGTAAACATGCTCAACACCGCCGACGGTTCGAGCTGCGCCGTATCCCCGACGACAAAATTGTATGTCCCGTAACCCAGACTCCGCGTGAGGCTGACTTCGGCGCACGACCACGCGTCGTCTTTTTTGCGAATCCGAAGATGCAGAAAACCGTTTTCATCGACCCGTACATTTTCGGAATGGAATGAATTGACCGTTCCGCCGCGGTCGCTGGAAGTTGTCCGAACCTTCCATTCGTAACCGCTGAATTGTATATTTTTTGAAATTTCCTCTTTATTTTCGCTGCCCGAAACGACCGCCACCGCCGATATTTTTCCGCCCGCTTCCGGTAACTGGTCGAGTTTCGCGATTGGCTGAAAATCATCGCCGACGAGCAGCGCGGCATATTCCGTTCCGTAATGCGTCGTCGTTTTCCACGTCGAATCCGCCTCAATATCGGTCAACGGTTTATCGGCGAACGGCTGCACCCACCAGATGCCGCTTTTCGCATAGAGAACGATTTTTTGCCCGCGCGCGGCGTTTTTTACGCGTCCTTCAATGTCTTCGGTTTTTTCCGGACCGCCCTCGGCGGCTTTCGGCGTTTTTGTAAATTCGATAACCGGCGGCAGACGGCTTTCAGGCGCGGGACAGCCAATCAGAAGAAAACACGCCAAACATATAATTAAACTTCTCATTTCAGGGGCATGGGAAAATCAATTTATTTTTAATATACCCTATTTACCGCAAGAAGTATTGCCGGTTCCCGGCGGCTGTTTAAATTCGCCCGCGACCGCAATTTTCCACATAAAAAGCGCGTCATCCCTGATGGGGATGACGCGCTTTTCAGCTTCCGTGTTTTGGTCGATTATTTGGTAAATTCAAATTCGTGATAGGCAAGATGCTCAATCAAATCGCCGTTTTCGTAATTCAAATCAATGTCCAGTTTCAAATTCCAGTCGCCTTTGCGAAGGCTGATTTCGTCATACGGCAGAAATATGTCGGCATCCTTATAAACGCTTGTCGGATACCCGGGTTTCATCGAAAAGGAAACTTCCAGTTGTCCTTCTTCGTTCGCCAATGACGTCCGGCTTATCAAAAAACTGTCGTCTTCGCGCCGGACGCGAACCGTCAGTTTCGAATCGACGTCTTTGAGCCCCGTAACTTCAAAATTAACGTGAATTCGCATTCCTTTACGGCGATTTTCGAAAACGTCGTAATCGACCCAAACACGGCTGACCTTTGCGGTGATGTCCGAGTTTTTGGTGGTCGTCGAAGCGTCGCCGGCATAATTCGGCGCAGTAAACTCGAAATCCTTGAACGTCAGATGCTGAATCAAATCGCCGTTCTCGTAATTCAAATCAATATCGAGCTTTAAATTCCAGACGCCTTTTCGCAGACCGATTTCGCTGTAGGGCAGAAACAAGTCGGCGTCTTCGTAAGCGGTCGTCGGATAGCCGGGTTTTATCGCGTAAGAAGTTTCCAGCTGTCCTTCGTTATTTGAATAGGACGAGCTGCTCGGCAGATAATCATCGTCTTCATTCTGCACGCGGGCAACAAGTTTTGAATCGACGCCTTTGAGTCCGGTGACTTCGAGATTGACGTGAATTCTCATCCCCTTCCTGCTCCCTTCGGTAACGTTATAGTCAATCCACGAGCTTTTAAATGACGCGCTCGGGTCGAAAGAATTGACCGCTTTATTGTCCGCCAAATTGTGGTCGGCGTTGGTCAAAGCGAAAACGGATGTTAAAGTTAATAAACAAAGCGCTAAGACGAGAGCCGCGCTGATTAAATTTTGCACAAATGTTTTTGATACGTTCATTATCGAACCTCCGATTTTTTTTGCGTTTTGGGGAAAACTAAGATTGTAACTGCCGTTATTATTCATTTATTTTCTAAAAATCAACTTTGATTTTCCTCAAAAGAACGAATGCTGAAAGCATTTTTGCAAACCCGGAAAGAAATTTTTTAGAGACGCCGGAATGCCCGAAAAATTTATTGAGACAATCGAAAATCTGCAATCCGAATTCGGTTTAAATCTAGCGAAAGACAAAATCGAGCGGCTTGCCGTATTTTACGAATTGGTGCAGAAACACAATCCGATTCTTCACCTGGTTGCGCCCGCCCCGGAAGAAGAATTCGCCGTGCGGCATATTCTCGAATCGTTGACCTTACTGGAATTTTTGCCCGCCAAATCGAGTTTTGCCGATGTCGGCGCCGGCGCCGGGCTGCCTTCGATTCCATGCCTGCTGGCGCGCGAAGATTTGCGCGGCGTGCTTATCGAATCGAAACTGAAAAAGGCTGCGTTTTTGCAGGAAGTTTTGAAAGAATGCGATTTGGAAAACCGCACAAGTATTATAAATCGTCAATTCGAAGAAATTTCCGCGCCCCGCGTTGCATTTGTGACCTGCCGCGCGCTCGACAAATTTACGCAAAAGCTGCCGAAACTTTTGAAATGGTCGAAAGGCGCGCAGATGCTCTTTTTCGGCGGCAATGCTCTGCGCGAACAACTGCGCGAAAACCGCGTCAAATTCAGGGAAAAACTGATGCCCTATTCTGAGCAAAGGTATCTATTTATCGGTCAAATCTGAGCGTTTACCGTTTGAAATAGCGTTTCATTTACGATACAATGTATTGCATGAAACGCACAGAGAAGAAAATTAAAATACCCGAAAATTCCGGCACAAAACTCAAAAAACCGGTCGCTGCCGCTAAAATTCCGGAACCGAAAAAATCGGTGGCTGTTAAAACGAAATCCTCGGCT
>DASWRC010000166.1:0-7031 GCA_036403375.1 Pyrinomonadaceae bacterium | reverse complement strand
CATCGAAGTTTCTCCTGCGGATGCCCGCAACTCAAATATTTGCGTCGTAATTGTTCATTCGTTAAATGATTCTCTAAAGTTATTGGTTTGGACATATTCTCTTATACATCCTCCTTACTTATTAATGCAACTTGGTATTAGCTTAATTAATTTCGAACCTCCACAATTCTTTGTTGCAAAAGAGTGTCATCCAATTTGGGAGAGATGTCTTTTTCAAGAAAATCTTCTTTAGCTTTATTGAAAGCCGCGTCGGATTTCAATACGGAAGTTTCCAGAATTGCCGTCAATCCCGCACCGGACGAATTCTGATCGACAAGATTTGCGATGTCCTTAATCAGAATCAAACCGGTCGGGCGAAGCGAGCCCTTCGGCGTAAATTTAATGTGCCCGAGCTGTTCATTGAAAGTTTCCGTAAAAATACTGCCAAATTCGGAGAGCGCTTTGACTCGTGCATCAGGCTGACCGACCGGCGCATCCAAAAAGTTGAATAACTTCATAATCGTGACGGTCGTAATCAAAATTATCTTTTTCTCAAACTTACAAAGCGTTTCAAAATTAGAATCATTCATCGATTCCATCATTGCCTTAAGATTATTATCAGAACTGGCATAGGCGCTGTTTGTCGTAATCTTTTGCACCTCCGGCAAGATTTCGCCGAGCAGTTTGGTTCGGCAGGCGGGGAAAACATTTTCCCGGTTGGTTTTTTTCTTATAATCCCAGTGAAAATAATGAACGTTTTTTACATCGTTTACGTCGTCAACTAACGGAGTTTGCTGGATCGGCAGCGCTTGATAAACCAACAGCGGGTAGAGCATATCCTTTTTATTCTCCTTGTCGAACTCGTTGTCGTCCTGAATGAAAACCGCCGGAATCCACTGACGGAGTCTTGTCTGGATGATTTCCGATTAGATAAAATTCGTTGGTCTGACTTCGCAATTTCAGGAAACTTTTCAGCGGACTTTTTAACGTAATCGACCAGAAATTGACTGATAAAATCGCTGAGATCGGTTTTGTTATCAAGAATTTTTTCAATGTCTTTGAATATCCGGGAGCCGTCGAGATTAAAAACGCCTTTGATAAAACTTTCAAAGTTTTTCTTATCCGCCAGACTTCCGGGGTCGAATTGACCGCTGATACCCGCATTAAAAGCAAAGGACATCCCCTTTTCACTCAAACGAAAAACCTGAAAACGTAAATTTTTCTCAGTCGTCGGACGACTTAAAACAAGACAATAGAGGCTAGTGGTGGAAAAACCAGGTCGGGCTTTGATCCCCGCCTCGATTTTTAATTTCAGGTCAGCCGACAAATTACCGATCTTTACGGCGTCTCTCGCCCAGCTGTAATCGTAACCATACTCGACCCCGAGCGATAGATCGAGTTTGCCTAGAGTTTCGTATAGAACAGTCGTCCCTGCCGCTAAGCTGTCTTTCGGATTGGCGTCGTCAATTGTTTTGATCTGATTTGGAATACGCCAGCTTTTCAGGGTATCTTTAATCGAATCCGTAACGGAGTCCGTTCTTTTTCGGGAATGAAGCAAAACGGAGAGACCGATCTTTTTACCGGAAGCGGCGATGTTTAAATTCAAACCCGGAGCAGCCGGAAAAGCGACCTTGCCGGCGACGCTGGCTTCGAAGCCGTATCCCCAACGCAGGGCAAGTAAATTCTCATCTTCGTTGATCTGCAAATCCAAAAGATTGGCGATCGGCGCGTCAACGCCTTCGCCTTTCAGAACATTCAGCAATTTTTCTGACGTTTGGTAAACTCCGAGTGCTCCGAAACCTTCTGCCTTGCCTTTAAATTGAATTCCTTTGGCGGGATCGCCGGGCGGAAAGCTTTCACTGGCAGAGGCTTTAATTTTGGTAACGGAAAGCTCGCCGTCCTGAAAAGCCTCTGCAGGAAAGGCTTTGTCGGGTCCGTAACCAAAGGCGTATCAAATTCAAAGTCTATTCCGGCAAATCCCGGAATTCCCTTAATTGGTATATTACTCATATTGATTACTCCTACATTAAATAAAAATTCATTAATTCTAAAAACCGAAGACAAAAAATCCTAAAAAATCCGCATCAGCAGATTTTTGTTTTTCTTGGCGTTATCATAGATAATGCCAAGTAGATTTTAGTCGTCGGTTTTTAGAAGTCTCAGATTAAAAAAAAATTAATTGAATGTAAACTATATATTTGGTTCTGTCAATAATAGATTTACGAAACTATCAAGTTCAGTGCTCTGCATTGGCTGAAGAAAGAAGTAGGGCTTTTCTCTAATCAGAAGTAATACGCTTTTCTCTGGAAAGTGAGGAAAAACTAAAACTGACGAAGGGATTCTTTAAATATGATCAAAGCTTCAAATTTAATTTGATTTCAAATTTACCAAAGGAATGTGCAATTAGATTTTATTGGATGAATTTCGGGTAAAGTCTCAATTTTAAGGTCTGAAAACGGTCGCTTTACGGACTATAAATTGAGCAATTTTTCCAGAAACTTGCTGCTGATAAAATAAGTCCAGTTAAGGAGTACACGCACTTGAGAGCATTTAATAGGGAATCCGAATTGTTGTATATCTTTGGCTGCGATCCGACCAAAAAGCAAATTCGCACGTACTCTATTTCGGGTATATTTATAAACTGTTTTCAATTGCTTTCCCTCAAATTCGTCCGATTCGGTGACAAAACTCTTGATAATGAAAGATCGTACTTTTAAGAGCTTAGTTTAATAATGATTGACATTTATTTTTGTTCTGTGTTAGATTTCCATTCAATCAACTTTAAGAAAAATTTGATTTGTTTTGATTAGATTGGAGAAGAACATTTTACAGGGTAATTAAGGCTTTCGTTTACAGGGTTTAATTTTAGTTCTTGAGCTTATGAAATCAAAGGCGAATGGTTTCATCACAAAACGTAAATAATTCACAAGCTGTGAAGGAATTATATTTCCAAACGGTTTTTAGTAAAGTCATATGTTCTGCCGCTTCCCTAAATCAGATTCTTACCGGAAAACTTCCACGGGTTTTAAGCCGGAGATTTGTCTACCGGAAGCGAAATCTGTAATTGCAGAACTTTACAAAGGCTGGTGGTCTTGAAATAAAGACGACCGGCTTTTTATGTTTTTGAAATAAAAAGAGTTATTTGATTAAACTGAAGGTTTTGATCCGGTGTCGATCGAAATAAAAAAATCCGGCTGATAACGTCAATTATTAACCAGACTCGTTCGGTTCACCTGTTCAAAACGGAAGAATCCGTCAAGATGAAGCCCAGCAACTCGCATCTTACGTTATTCCATTTCATAAAATCAAGCAATCGTTAACTAAAGGAACGAAAGTCAGTAATAAAAAAGCTGCGCTTCGGCGCGAGCGCTCTGACCTCGTTCATTTACTCTATCGTTTCAACGGCAATTAATGCCCGGTAAAAATTGAAAAGGATCATCAGGCGAAGGCAAGGGACAGAAAACTTCTGGTCACCATAATCCTTACGCTTTAACAAAATGGATTTTTATCGGCAGAAGCAAAAATAGGAGGAAACAAATGTCTTCATTTACAAGAAATAATGCATGGAATAACGGTGGAACTTTCGATAATCAGGATCTTTTATGGTATGCGAAAGGCGTCGGCGTCATGATGACGCGCGGACTTGACGATCAAAACAGCTGGTGGTTCTTCGCCGCCATTCACGGCGAGTACGTGACGGCTTCCAATCCCCCCGGCTTTCCGAACTGGGCGGATATTCCGGCGCCGCCGAAGGTACCGACCGCGCCGTTGCCGGCGCAGAATATCCAGGATTTATACTGGGATCAGTGCCAGCACCAAAGCTGGTTTTTCCCGCCGTGGCATCGCGGCTACCTGATCGCCCTCGAAGCGCAGATCCGGGCGGCGATCGTCAGTCTCGAAGGACCCGCCGACTGGGCTTTGCCGTACTGGAATTACTTCGGACCGAATAACCAATACGAGATTCCGCCCGCTTTCACCGCCCAGACTTTGCCGGACGGGAGCGCGAACCCACTTTATGTCCTGGCGCGTTACGGACCGAACGGCAACGGCAATATATTCATTCCTATTCCGCCGGTTTCCGAGAAATGCGAAAATAATACGCTCTATACCGGCAGCAATTCCGCCACGCGCCCGCCTGGCTTCGGCGGACCGAAAACAGGGTTTTCGCATTCGGGCGGTGTTTCCGGCAACCTCGAAAGCAATCCGCACAATCAGGTGCATGTCGATGTCGGGGGTAGCCCGCCGAACAACGCTCAAATCTGGGGGCTGATGAGCGATCCGGGCATTGCGGCGCTCGACCCGATCTTCTATTTACACCATTCCAATATCGACCGGCTGTGGGCGGCATGGAACGATAACAGCAACAACAATCCGAACGATCCGAACTGGCTTAACGGACCAGTCGCCGTCGGCGAGCGCGAGTTCGCCATGCCGATGCCGGACGGCAGCTCTTGGGTTTATACTCCCGCCGATGTCGATAGTCTCGGTCAGTTGGATTATACTTATGACGATTTGTCGGTGGCGGTGACAGTCAATCCCGCAGCTAAACTTACCCAAAGACTGACGATGCTCGGCGCCGCGCCCGAAGAAGCGAAAGTGGCTGCTGGAGGAGAAGATATGGATGCAGAAGAGAATGCGGAACTGGTCGGTGCCAATGAAACGCCGCTTCAGATAAAAAGCTCGGGAGCTCGCACCACCGTCCTGCTCGATACCGGTGTTCAAAACAAGGTTTCCGCGAGTCTCGCGGTCGCCTCGGAAGCGGCGCTGCCTGATCAGGTTTATCTTCAGCTCGAAAACGTTCGGGGCAACATGGATGCCTTCAAGCTCACTGTCTCCGTCAACCAACAGAACGCCGGCACCATCGCCTTGTTTGGTCTGCGCAGAGCGAGCCAGCCGGACGGCGGACACGGCGGCGAAGGACTGACCTTTATCCTGGACATCACGCCGATCATCGACAATTTGTTCATTAACAATAATCTGGATGCCGATTCGCTCGATGTCAGGATCGTACCCAATCAAGCCGTGCCGGACAGCGCGGAAATTACCGTCGGACGGGTCAGCGTTTATCGTCAGGGGCAGCAATGAAAACGGCTGAACGGGAACGAACGAGGATTAACGTATTGATCCTGCTCGTCAGCGCGATTACCTGGATGATGCTTCTTGTCAACCCCGGAAACATCATGATGATTGCGCACTGCCCGATCATGGATGCGGGAGCATCGCCGGCTTCATTTCAGATGATGCTGGCGATGAACCCGATCTCTTCGCTGGCGACGGGTTGGGCTTTGATGCTCGTCGCGATGATGTCGCCGACGCTGATCGCGCCGATTCATCATGTCCGCGAACGGAGTTTCAAACGCCGACGCGTGCGTGCCGTGATTCTCTTCATAATCGGTGATGCCTCGATTTGGATGATGGCGGGTGTCGCGCTGCTCGCGATCACGCTGCTGCTGAGCCTGCTGATGCCGCAATCGTATCTGCCGGCAGTAACGGTCGGGCTTACGGCTCTCGCGTGGCAGTGCTCGCCGATCAAGCAGCGATGCCTGAATCGCGGGCATAATCACCGCGCGCTGGCAGCATTCGGGCGATCCGCCGACCGGGATGCGCTGAATTTTGGGGTTTCGCACGGAATTTGGTGCGTCGGCTCCTGCTGGCTGTTGATGCTTTTTCCAATGTTGTTGGCGCAGGGTCATTTTGCCGCGATGGCGATTGTCACTTATGTGATGATCAGCGAGCGGCTTGAACAACCAAAACATCCAGGTTGGCGCCTGCGGTTTTCCGGTAAGCTTTTGCGAATCGGCGTCACCCAAACTCGGATACGACTACAAAGTTGATTTTAATCAATAAGTAGCGTTCGCGGAGAATGATTTACAAAGATTCGGTTTTGAACGTTTGTGATGATCAAAAAAATTTACATATTTTTTGTGTCACATTTCGCATGGTCAAATCTCAATAACGATAATAACTTGCTGACTCTTTCAGCGTCCGTTAAATGCGTTTCTTCCAGACAAAAGCCGCGTCGCTTCAAATTGCCGAACAAAGTTTCAATTTCCCAACGTCTGCCGTATTCAAGCAAGATTTGTCCCGTCCGCTCGTTTGAAATAACGATCACCGCTTCGCCGTCTTCTTTCCGGCAGACCGCCACAAAGACCGATTGATTCCACAACTTTCGCCGCCTTTGGCATTGCATTCGCGCCCCAATCGGCATTCTCTTCCACAACTGCGAGGCGCGCATCAATCGTCCGCGTTTATCCGTAATGCGGGCATTTGCCTTGATGCGCAACCGAAATCCGATCTGTTTCTCAACCAGATACGCAAGCCATTGTTTCGAGGCAAATTCGCGATCAGCCGTCACGAAGCGAATGCTCGTCCGTCCAAACTCTTCGACGAATCTCTCGACAATCTCGCGCCGCTCCTGATTGTCCGAACGCCTTTTTCTTCCCAGACCCTCCACAACAGCGGAATCGCCACTCGCTTGTAACTGACCGAGAGCAGCAAAACATTAACCGAGCTTTTCCCCAATTGCCATTCTGTTCGGGCGATCGCGATCACGAACGGCGACTCGATTTTCAAAAGTTTCAGCATCAAATGCGCCATTTCCACCTGCGAAATCGAAAAAAACGCAAGAATCTTTGCAGGCGTTTGTAGTTGGACGAAATCTTCGCGCGTCCCGAAAAAACACAGGCAATCTTCGTTAAATTGACTGTCTGCACCTGAAAAAGAGCAATCAGAAAGCGTGCCAGAAACTTGATTCGCGCTCGATTCCACGTTAAATTCCGAGCTGGTATTTGCTCGAACGAGTAAATGTCCATTGAGTTGATTCTCCGTTGTCTAAATTTGCTGGATTTGAACAAGTAGATTTCAACTCAATGTTTTCTTTTTTTCAAATATCAATCAATTTTTGTCCTGTACTTAGCTCGACTTTATCCAATTTAGAAAACGAAGCATAAAGTATCCGTCAAACATTCTAAATATTGGCGTGGTATTTTTATCATCTCGACTTCTGCTCCCGATGTTTGTAAACTCTGCCACTCCCATATTTGCTGCCTCAC
>DASWRC010000165.1:0-24120 GCA_036403375.1 Pyrinomonadaceae bacterium | reverse complement strand
TCATTTTCCGTTTTCCATTTTCCGTTTTCCGTTTTTTAAGCGCTTTCGCCTTTCGCCTTGTTCGGCTGCGGTGTGATGCGCAGATACGGTTTGACTTCTTTCCAGCCCGCCGGGAATTTTTCTTTCGCCTGTTCGTTCGTCACCGCCGGGACGATGATGCAGTCGTCGCCGTCTTTCCAGTTAACGGGCGTCGCGACGCTGTACTGCGCGGTCAGTTGCAGCGAATCGATAACGCGCAGGATTTCGTCAAAGTTTCTTCCCGTCGAAGCCGGGTAAGTAATCATCAATTTGACCTTTTTGTCCGGTCCGATGACATAAACCGAGCGCACGGTGAACGTATCGGACGCGTTCGGGTGAATCATATCGTAAAGGTCGGAAACCTTTTTGTCGGCGTCGGCAATCATCGGGAAATTGACCGCCGAACCCTGTGTTTCTTCGATGTCTTTTGCCCAGCCCTCGTGCGAATCGAGCGGGTCAACGCTCAATCCGATAAGTTTGACGCCTCGTTTGTCGAATTCGGGTTTCAGCCGTGCCGCCATTCCGAGTTCGGTCGTGCAGACGGGCGTGTAATCTTTCGGATGCGAAAAAAGCACGCCCCAACTGTCGCCCAAATATTCGTGGAAATTCAACTCGCCTTCCGTGGTATTTGCCGTGAAATTCGGCGCTTCATCGCCTAATCTGATTGCCATATTCTATTACTCCTTATTTTTTATTGATGAACCATCGCGGCGGAAAATGCGCCGCACCATTAACGGGTAAAAACAAAATTTTGCTGATGGCTCAATATTATGTCTTACCGTTGGGTTTTTCAAGTTTGGCAAAAAGCAACCTTTTTTTTGTGTCTTGCAACCTAAAATGAAAGAAGCGCGTAAAACAATTTACCGAAAATTATTCTCCCTCGGAAGTGTTTATTCAATAAATTAAAAATTTGGAGGTTTTATGTTAAGAAAGTTAATTAGCTTTACTTTGCTCGCATTCTCAAGCTGCACGATTATTTATTCGCAGAAATCGCCCGACAAGCCGAAACAACCCGAAAAAGCGGCGAAAGCGCAGGTTTTCTCGTTTCAATTCGACGGCGGAAGTTATCTCGGCGTCGAACCGGAAGAAGTGACGAAAGACAATTTCGGCAAATTCGGTCTATCGAGCGTGCGCGGCGTAGCGGTGGAAAAAGTTGTGGAAAACTCGCCTGCCGCGCAAGCCGGTCTGCAAGCCGGCGACGTTATCATTCGCTTTGATGGCACGGAGGTCGAAAGCGTCCGCAAATTGATGCGTCTTATCGCGGAAGTTGCGCCCGACCACCAGACAAAAATAACTATTCTGCGCGGCGGCGGCGAACAGGAAATCGTCGCAACGATGGGTAAACGCGAAACGCCGGCGCTTTTTAACGGTAATTTCAAGATGGATATGCCGAATCTGGAAAATCTGCCGAACATTCAGGCGATGCCGAAATTCCCCGACATGCAGAAAATGCCGCGCGTCGAGGTTCTGCCGCCAAATGGACAAGGCGATACTTTTATCTGGAAAAACGACGGTCAAAACGGTTTCTTTTTTGGCTCGAACCGTCAAATCGGCGTTAGCGTCTCGTCCCTGAACAAACAACTGGGCGAATATTTCGGCGTCGCGGACGGTAAAGGATTGCTTGTGAACAACGTTCTCGAAAACAGCCCGGCAGCAAAAGCCGGTTTGAAAGCGGGCGACATTATCACGGAAGTCGATGGCAAAGAAATAAGAAGCAACGCCGATTTGATTCGCGCGCTGAGCGAGAAAAAAGAAGGCGACGTGCAGCTCACAATTATCCGCGACCGCAATCGCCAAACCATCCAGGTCACACCGGAAAAACTAAAGAGCAGTGACATCGCGCCGCTTTTTGAAGGACAAATGCCGGCAAGCAGTTTCCGCGTCATCACGCCGCAGATGCAAACCGCGCCCTACACGGTCGTCAAACCCGAAGCGCAAATCGCGCCGGTTATGCCGAAACGCGTTTTGTAAAGAGGGAAAAAAGGGAAAAAGGTGAAAAGGGAAAAAGTTTTGTTGATTATATTCAAGCAAACTTTTTCCCTTTTCACCTTTTAGCTCTTTCGATTCAAACTTTCCTTCGCCAGCCGGTTTGCCTGCTCGCTTAATTGGCGGGCTTCTTCCATGATTTCCTTGAATTTTTCTTCGCGCCGCTCATATTCATCCTTGAAGGTTTTGCGTTGCGCATCGTTTTTCGGGTCGTAACTTTGGCGCAGGAATATCGCAACCTGCCGACGTTCTTCAAACGCCTCGACGTATTTTTCGAGCGCCAGTATTTTCAAATCCAGATACTCGCGATAATCATCGTTGATATTTTTATCCTTCGCCGTGCGCAGTTTTATGATTGCTTCTTCGCCGGCTTCGGTTCCGGCGTTGATTTCCGTCACGAGCTGGTCGGAAATCGCGCGCACCTTATCGGAATTTTTCTCTTTCAGCGCCGCTTGCAGCTCGTCGAGACGCGACTCATTGTCCTTAAAACGCTGCTTGATTTGTTTCAAAATATCGTTCGCCTCGCGGACGGTTTCGCCCGCTTCAGTCGTTTCGTCGAAAGATAAAATCCTGCCTGTTTGCTGAGAGTTGTTTCTACCCGGACACGCCGCGAGAGTGATAGAAAAGGTTAAAAGCAGAATTTTAATGAAATTTGTTGTTCTCATTTCAATCAATCACGCGACGCCCGACGTTCGATTTTTTGCGCCAGATGAAGCCGTCTAAAACATAATGCGTCAATTGCGGCACGGCGAGCAAAGGCACGAGAAATATTTTTAAATTTTCCCAGTTCCAGTCCGCGCCGAACAGCCAGTTTTTCTCGTGCCATACGCCGCGATGCCAGAAAAGCTCTTCCGTGTAAGCCAAAGCCCACAGCGTTGCCAGAAAAACGAACCAGTTTGCCGAAAGCGTCCGGTAAAACATCGAAGCCGTGTCGCGGCGCTGGCGAGCGTAAAAATAAATCAAAGCAAAATACGGGACGCCGTGAATGATAACGTTCGTGACGGTAAAAGCGTAATCGGAATTAAAATAAACAATCCCGACATACCAGCAGACGGCGGTCGTCGCGACGACAATATCCTTACCGATATTCAAAAATCCCTGGACGAAATAAAGATACAACGACTTTGCAAAATAAGCCGTTAAAGCTAAAACATAAGCCGGAAAAAGAACCTGTTCGACCGCTTGCGGCAGACTGAAAAAATCGTTCTGCACGAACCATTCAAAGTTTCGCGGCAGCCGTGTCATCCAGAACGCCAGCGGGTAAACGGTCGCCAGATAAACCGCCGCCGCGTCTATCCACCACGTCAAATTATCGGTCTCGCCCAATTTGCGGCGATAAAGCGCCACCCAGCCGTACTGCTGGCGCACGAAATGAAAAACCGCGAGCAAAGCCAAAGCCTTCCAAAACGTCAATTCGCCCTCGGAATAAAGCGCGACGCCGACCGCATAACCTAAAATCGGCACTAAGCTGTAAAGCCACGCGCGGCGTTTGAATTCTTCCGCGTCAAAATAAACGCGAAAAGAAGTTGACCAAACGTGCGCGACATCAATCAGCAAAACTGCCGAAACCCAAGTCCAGTCCGGCGATTCGTCATTCAAAACCCCGAACCGCCAGCCGACCGCCAGCAGCAGAAGCGAGACGACCGCGCTGCCGAGAAAAACCGACAAATCAACTTCGCGAGAAAAAAGCCATTTTGATTGTGCTGCTGCTTCGTTCACTTTTACCAGTTCAATGCTTCGGGCGCTACATCAAGCAATCTGTTTGTTTTTCGCAGATTGACGCGCTGCCGAATCAACTCTTTCCAAACCGTCGGATGCGAGCCTTCCAAAATATCTTTTTTGATTGATTCGAGAATTCTGATTTTTTCCTCAGTAAAACTTGCCCTTTCATCAATAGTTCCAAAATCGTCAACCGCATCTTTCAATTCTTGAAAATCATTTGAATTTTTCACATTAACGTATTTTTCCAAACGACTGATAAAAAATCTGGCGGCGTTTCTGCGGGCGGCAACTAACGCGCCTCTTGTGTTCAAACCAAGCAATTCTATTGTATAAGCCGCGCGATGATATTCTCTTGTTCCTTCGGGAAATTTTTCGGTAAACATAAATGTTTGCTCGCGTAAATCAAGTTCAAGAAAATCCAACGGATTCTCTGTTCGCTGATTCACAAACAAAGAGTCGTCGTTAGCGGGCTGACGATAAGTTCCGCGCGGTGGCGTTACATCTTCAACGGTCACTGAATTTTGCGGATTGAAAATTTTGAACTTGTCTGATTTATGATGCGAGTTGCATTTTCCGCAAGCCAGAACATAATTTTCCCAAGTGAATGCTTTTTCGGGATAGAGTTTTTTCGGGTAAATATGTTCGATGTCCGTCGCCTCGTTGTTTTCACAGTAATTGCAAATCTCAACGCTAACACATATTTCCTTCAAAATTTGTTTTACTTCGTCAAACGCCGCCGAAGCCTTGCCGCTCCAGAGCCGAACGGCTTCTTTCGCTTTACCTTCAAACGGCAGCAAATCGTTTATTTGCTTTTGCCGCGAAGCCAAATGGTCGAGGCTCGCCTGCGTTAGATTTTTAGAGTTCAATCGGAGCATCGGTCGTAAAAACTTTTTTCAAATCCTGTAATTTTTCTTCTTCGTCAGGTGAGATGGCGTCGAGCATTTTCTTCTTGCTGAGTTTAACTAATTCTTCTTGTTTTTCGACCGATTTTTGCGAGATGCTCACGTCCTCGCCGAAAACTTCCGTGCCGTAAGCGTCGAGAATGTTGCCGTAAATCAGGCGCTCACGGTCAACACCTGTCACTTCGCCCGATTTTTCATCGCTTCCCGGCGCAGCTAATCGCCAAATGCTTCCTTTTTCTGCCGCGCGACAAACAAGCGGGCTGTGCGTTGTGACGATAAACTGCAATTTCGGGAAATATTTCAAAAACCAATTTCCGATACGCGTCTGCCAAGTCGGATGTAAGTGAGCGTCAATCTCGTCAACCAGTACAACGCCCGGCAAATCAATAAACATTTCGCCTTTTTCAATATTTTTGAAAACCGCATCCGAACCGTAAACGCGCACAAGCTGGCGAATCAATTCAAACGTCATACTCAAAATCGACCGGTAACCATCGCTCATTTGATTAACTGAAATAAGTACGCCGTTCCCGTCCTTGAAGAAAACACCATCTGAACTGACCTTTTTAAGTTTTGCATTATGTGGCAGAAAATCTTCGGAGTTGATTAATTTGAAAAGATTATCAAGCGTATGTTGACTTTCTGAATCTTTCTCTAAATTTTTATAGTCAAGTTCCTGCAACCAATTAACCGACTCCGTTAGAGCAACGCTTTCGTCAAAAATTGAAAGATGTGCCGATAAATCCTCATGATTTAATGATTTAAACAATTCGTTCCATTCAGGGCTTCCGCCCTTAAATCGGCGATATGGTCCGTAAGCTACCGAAAAGAAACCGTTCCAGCCTTCAATTTCCCATGCTTCTACAGGTTCTTCTCCTGCCTTTAAAAAATACCTGTCTTCAATTATTGTCCTAATGTTGCGTTTGCGAAAACTGGTTTCAATGGAGATTGCATCATCCCTTGAATTTTCAATTTCTTTATCAGCAAAAGCGTCAAATTCTGGGTCTGTTAATAAATCTAACCTTATTTTACCCTGAGAAGTGTCCTTATTTAACCATTCGTTCCAATTTTGTCGAAGAGCTTCCGTTTGTATGTCACCAACTAAGACCAAAGCCATCGAGCGGATAATCGTCGATTTTCCCGCGCCGTTGTCGCCAATTAGAACGTGCCAGCCCGCAGGATTTTTGAACTCTATTTCAAATTTTTCGATTGACCTGATATTTTCTATTTCGGCTTTTTGGATATACATTTTTTTCTATCAACATCTTAGATTCAAACGACGCGAATTCCAAGTTTCCCTGAAAATCTATTTCGCGGAAATAATTTCATTCGCCACTCTGACGCCATGATAAAAGGCTTCTTCAAAAAGTGCGATGCCGCTTAAATCGGAATGTGCGAAATGGATGTTGCGGAAAGATTTCTGCGCCTCGTCGCGCGCGCCCGACCAAAGAAAATTCGTGCGGGGCGAAATCATCGCGTGTCCCCAGCGCATGACGTCGATTTTTTCCGTCAGTTCGCGAATCGTGGGATGCGCGCGCGATAAATCCGATAAAACGATGTCGGCTAATTCCCCGTGATTGAGCGCGAAAAGCTTGGCGCGCCCGTTTTCTTCGCCGCACATCGGGTAATAATACGTAAAAACCGCCGCGCCGTAATCGATGCCTTTTTGATGCGTCGCGTTGACGTAACCTAAACCCGGGCTTTCGTACAAAACATTGTCCCACGCGAGCGGAAAATCTTTCTGAAATCGCGGCTTCGGGCGGTCTTTCAAAAACAGGTTCGCGACAAACCACGCGTTGTGTTCAAATTCCTTCACAAAATCGGGCGGATTCTGCCGAAAATCGCGAATCAGGTATTTCGACGTAAAAATCGGCGCGGCAAAAATCGCTTTTTCGGCGCGCAGCCCTCGAATTTCGTTCGTTTCCGTGTTGAGATAAACAACGTCAACGCCTTTTTCCTGCGGAATTATTTCGAGCACGACCGTTTTGAGCCGCGCTTTGTCCTTGATTTTTTCAAACAAGTAATTGACAAACCTGCCGTTGCCTTCCGCGAAAGTGATAAAAGGCTGCGATTCTTCGCCCGATTTTCTAACGCGCGAGCAGAAATAAAAAAGTCCCGCCCAGGCTGAAGTCTGGTCGAGTTTTAACCCGTAATCGTCGCGCGTCGCGTAATCGCAATACCAGAAAAGCCTTTCGGACGTAAAACCTTTCTGCCGCAGCCAGTCGCCGAACGAAATTTTGTCGAGCGCCAAAACTTCCGCGTCCCGCGAACAATTCGCCACCGGCAAAACGAACGCGCGCTTGCCGGAAGCGTCGCGCCAGTTGACCCACACGTCGATTTGTTTCTGAAACTCGTCAAACTGGCGTTTTTCCTCTTCACTTTCGCCGGCGTGCAGGTAAAGACCTTCGTACCAGCGACCTTTGTAAAAGACTCTTTCCTCGGGCTCGCGGCAAAGAAATTCTTCTTTGACAAGGACTTCGCCGCTCTGACTTCTGCCTTCGGTGAGCTGCATTTCGTCGAGCAGCACAACAAGCTCCGTATTTTCCTGAAACGGCACGGGCAGATAATGCGCGCCCCACGGGTAAGGCACAATCGGGGAAGTTCCGCTCTGCGCCGTGCCGCCGATTTTGCTTTCGAGTTCGAGCAGCAGAAAATCGTTGAAATTTTCTTTTTTGAATTTGTAAGCGGCTGAAAGCCCCGCCGCGCCGCCGCCGATTATCGCGACTTTTACGTTTTCCCAATTATTGAGTGGAACTTCCGGCTGCCGGTTCTCGCGCAAAATATGTCCGACATTGACATTTGCCCCAACGATTTCACCTGCGACTTCCACCGTTTCAGACTTCGATTTGCACGCCGAAAGCGCGAACGGCAATCCCAGAAAAGCAGTTAAAATTTCGCGGCGGGTGAATTTAGACATTAAAATTACATTCCGAAACAGCTGATAATTTATTCGGGGTTTTTAGCCGTTTTGAGAGAAGCAATTAAGAGTTTTTGCAGTTCTTCGCAATCATCAAGCAAAGACTGTGCTTGTTTTTCACTCAAAAAGCTGCCGTCGCGCAAAAGTCTAAGCCAGAAATTTGTCTTGAATGCCTCTTTATTCGCAACGGAATATTTTTGTAAAAATTCGGTTTTATTCTCGCCTTGTCTTGCCTCTTCTATTAAAACTCCAACTGCGGTTCCCGAATCCAAAATCTTTTTCGATAAAACGTATTCGTGTTTTTCGTCATTCAAATACTGACTCAATTTTACGATTCGCAAAGCAAATTTATATGATTTTTCCTGCAAGATATTCTCACTCATATATTCTCCAAAAGTTATCAGCTATCAGTTATCAGTTATTCCGAAGAGTTAGTTCTCTATCTCTAATGCATTACCTTTCGGAATAGCTGATAGCGTATAACTGTTAACTGATAATTTTTATTCAAATCTCCGCCACTCGGCTTCGTAATACCGGACGAGCGCCTGATTATCGAGCCGGTTTATCTCGATTTCTTCGCCCGCCGGAAAATTCGTATCGCCGGCGAATTCAAACATCGAGGCAAGCGTTTTTTCGTTCAAAAATTTTAGCTCGATATTTTCGGGCAGTTTTTGCGGGGGTTCAAACGGCTCTAATTTACAGAGCGCGTAGCCCCAGACGCCGAAGCTCGGAACGGTCGTTTGATACGGTTTGACGGTAAAACCCGACGTTTCGAGTGTTTTGATAATGCACCAGAAGGATTTTCTCGCCATTAAGGGCGAAGTGGTTTGAATGACGACCGACGAATCAGCTTTCAGCTTTTTTTTTAGCAGATTGTAAAAGCGCGTCGTGTAAAGTTTGCCGAGCGCGAAGTTGTTCGGGTCGGGAAAATCGACGATTGCCACGTCGAAAGGCGCGGCGTCGCTTGAATCGAGCCAGACGAAAGCGTCGTTGTTGATGACGGAAACGCGCGCGTCGTCGAGCGAATGTTTGTTTAATTCGCCCAAAACCGGAACGCTTTTCGAAACTCTCGTCATATCCGGGTCGAGGTCAACGAGCGTCACGCTTTCAACTGACGGGTATTTCAAAATTTCGCGTACCGCTAACCCGTCGCCGCCGCCCAGCACCAGAATTCTTTTCGGCTCTTTTCCGAAAGCCATAAACGCCGGATGGACGAGCGCTTCGTGATAGCGGTACTCGTCAAAAGAATTAAATTGCAGGTTGCCGTTCAGGAAAAGTGAATAGCCGGTTTTGCCTTTCGTGACGATGATTCTTTGATACGATGAGCTTTTCGCATAAATGATGTTATCGACAAAAAGCGCGTCTTCGGCTAAAGAAGTCAGCGTGTCGGCTTTGATAAAGGCAATGACGAGCAGGATTATAATGATAAATCCCTTGATTCGCAAAATATTCAAATCGCGGCTTTTGATTAAATTTTCCAGCAGCCACGTGCCCCAGATTCCGACACCGGCGTTGAGCATTCCGAAAAGCAGCGACGTGCGGTTAAGCCCGAGTCGCGGGACGAGAAAAATCGGGAACAGCAGCGACGCGAAGAGCGCGCCGATATAATCCAGCGCGAGCACGCGCGCGATGAGTTTTTTAAAGTCCAGCTCGTCCTTTAAAATTCGCATCAGGAGCGGAATCTCCAGACCGACCAGCACGCCGATTGCGAAAACCGTTCCGTAAAGAATGATGTTGAAATATGAAACACTGGCGAATGTGAGAAACAGGAGCGGCGCGGAAAATCCGCCGACGACCGCCACGCCCAGCTCGATTTCGACAAAGCGTTTGGCAAGATTTTTATCGAGAAACCCGGAAATCCACGACCCGACGCCCATTGCCGAAAGGTAAATTCCGATGACAATGGAAAACTGCATGACCGAATCGCCGAGAACGTATGAGGAAACGGTCGCGGCAAGCAGCTCGTAAATCAAACCGCACGTGGCGATGATGATGACGTTTAAAAATAAAAGAGGTGTCTTGTTCATTTAAAACGGAAAATACAAAACGGAAACCAGAAAATAAAACGAACCGCAGTTAATTTTCCACTTTCCACTTTCCGTTTTCGAAGCTTAAATTACTTGCCCTGAACTATTGCCGGCGTATTCTGCACGCTCGGCGCGGGCGACGAATCGCCCCCGATCGCCGACGCGATTATTATTGCGACGCCGATAATGATTGCGCCGATAATTATCGCGAGCGCGATGTTCTGGTCGTCTTCGATTTCTTTTTTGACCGAAAACGGCGTGATTTTAACGACGACAAAAAAAGCGACGGCAAAAACGACCAAGCCGATTAAAACAAAAATTATTGTCGTCAGGACGACCGGCAAAAGCTCTTCGAGCCTGACGACAAAGCCGAGCGGAATTATATTTGTTAAAAGATTCAGCATTTATTTCCCTCCACGAAAACCGCCGCCGAAGAAAAACGGCGTTCCAAGTCTTGAACTTTTTCCCGAATTGGCAAATTCCCAGCCAAACATCGAAGACATCGAATAAAGCAGAACTACTCCGATTCCGAAAATTAAAAAAAGTGATTTCATCATAGTTTTTTCGGTGGTCAGTGGTCAGTGGTCGGTGCTCAGTATTTTGCCCTTTTCTGACAACTGACCACCGACCACTGACCACCGACTAAAATTATTCATCATCATCCGAACTGCTTGTATTCGAGCTGCTGCTGCCGAACATGCTTTCGCTCCAGCGGCGCGATTCAAACGTCCATTTTCTAAACAAAGCCAGCAGGGGCAAAATTGCCAGAATGACGAAAGCGCAGCAGAAATTGACGCCGCGCGAGACGTTTTGCTCGACTTTGACCGCGACGGGCATCGGCTGCGCGAAATTCTGCCACGTGCCTTCGACGCGCAGAGTGTACATTCCGGCAGGCAGCGACGAAAGCGTCGCGTCCTGTGTCTGGCTGCCTTCGGTCCACGCGCCGTCGCTGTCGCTTCCCGAATAATACTCAATCGGAATCTCGACCGACTCGATTTCCTGATTTTGCTCGTTTACCAAATCAACGTCCAGTGCCGCCCACGAATTCGAGACGGGCGCGTTTGCCGTGATGCGGACGTTGCGATTGCCTTTCAGCTCAAACTTCTGGCTGAAAGCCGTCTGCGGCGTGGTCTCGCTCGCCGTCGGCTGCAAAGTGACGGTTTCGCTCAAAGGCACGCTGCTGAAGCTGAACGGCAGCATAAAAATCGCGACTAGAAGCAGTAAACCTAAAAGCCCGAAGCCCCATTTGATATAAAATCCGCCCGTAAAAGGCTGGTTCGGCGCAACCGACCACGGTTTCGGCAAATCCGAAACGCCGAACGCTTTTTCGATGTCGGCATTAGTTTGATAAACCCCGATTGACCAGTTTATTTCCTTATTGGTCGCTTCCTGCGACAACATCAGCGGCGGCGCGACGTAATCAATCGCGCGAACGGTTTCGCCCTGTTCGACGCGCCAGTAAAATTCGCCCTGCACGAATTCGACGACAGCGGGCGCGTCCTGAAAGATTTTGTAAGTTTGCCCGTTGTATGTGACCGTGCTTCCCGAAACGCCGACTTCCGCCGGATTGACCGGCTCGACAAAATTCCAGTGATTGTCCGAATGCACGAGCCATCGAAAGCCGACCAGCGGATTATAGAGCAGATATTCGTGCCAGAAATATTTGATGCCGTCAATGGTCACGCTGCGGACGACCGCGCCGATGATTCGGAATCGCGCCTCGTTCATAAACGTGCCTTCCGCGCCAATCGGCAAAACAAATTCGGGCGGCGCGGGCGGCGGCTTCAACGCTTTGAGCCACGTTAGTTTCCCCTGATTAACGTCGAGTAATGAATTGCAGTAAGGACAAGTAACGCGTTCGGCTTTGTCGGGCGCGGTTAGACTGAGCGGTCCGCCGCAGTTCGGGCAGCCCATTCCGTCGGTCGCGACGCGCGCGGCTTCGCGTTTGACTGATTTAGCATCGCCGAGACCGATTTCTTCGAGCGTGACCTGGCTGCCGACGAAAACCCACGGCGGGTTTATCGAATAATCAATCGTTCCGAAAGCGTTTCCGGCGCCCGATAAATCGGCGTAATTGCTGCGTTCGTTCGGTTCCAGCTTGTACGGAATTTCGCCGTCCGCCGCGACCGACGCAGCCGTGCCCTTTTCCGTCACCATCAGCGGCGCCTGATTCGGAATTGCTGCGACGGGCTGTCCCAATTGCAAATTTTCAAACGACGGCAATTGCGCGCCCTGCGGCAGCGGTTGATAAAAAGTCAGGTAAAAACGCCCCTGCGCTTCGGCGAGCCAGCCGACCCATCCGTTCGAGAAAGTCGCGTACCATTCGTCCCACACGCCGCCCAGCTCGTGGCGCAACTGCGCGCGTCCCGTCAGTTCGAAGCGCTGTCCTTTGTAATGTCCTTTTAATCCGAGTTTTAAGGGCGATTCGGAATCGACGATTTCCGCGACCTTTCCCAAATCATCCAAACCGCGGTCGGTGCGCGCCACCGCCGAACGGCAAAACGGGCAAATCAAAACGATTGTCGAGCCTTTTTGAAACTCAATCGGCGCGGCGCACGACGGACAATTTGCTTTCAGAACGCTCAAATTTCACCCCCAACAATTTTAGATTTCGGATTTTGGTTTTTAGGTTTTAGGTTTCCGCGTTCAATCCTGGTTACTTTTATTTCCGACGCGTTTAGCATTTCTTTTAAGTTTTCTTCCCAATTCCATTCGGGACGGCTTCGGCAGCAGTAGAGATTAAAGGTTGCGGTTTTATATTCCGGGTAAGTATGACAGGCGAGATGCGATTCGGTCAGCATCACCAAACCGGTCACGCCGCCTTCGCCGCCGAATTTGTGCCAGGCAGGCACGCCGACGATTTTTAAGCTCAAATCGTCGATAATTCGCGCAAAAACGCTTTGCAAAACAGCGCTCTCGCGCAATGCATGCGCATCGCAGTCAAAGGCTTCGATTAACCATTCTGTTCCGACAATCATCTTCTGGGTAGCCCTGAAATCTATACGAAAAACATCAGAAAAAAGTTTTTTAGAACCAGCGTCAAGTATCCTGCGTTATAATTCTTTTAAGTGAGTATGTTGCAAAAAACTATACCTAAAATTTTCGCGTTTGTCATATCATTCGCTTTGCTTTCCATGATTTTTTCCGGCTGTTCACCGGTTTTTTCGACGCATAACGAAAACGTCGATAAACCGAACGGAACTTTCAGCCAGAATTACGACAAACCCCAGGTGGTCGGTAAAATCCAATCATCGGAAATCCGTGAAAGCAGCGGGCTTGCCGTCTCGCGCTGCCAGTCGGACGTTTTCTGGACGCACAACGATTCGGGCGACGACGCTTTTCTGTTCGCCTTTAATAAAAAGGGCGAAAAGCTCGGGACATGGAAAGTCGCGAACGCGGAAAACGTCGATTGGGAAGACATTGCCGGGATAAAAACGCCGAACGGCGAATGTGTGCTCTACATCGGCGACATCGGCAACAACTCGCGAATCCGCGACGAATTTACGATTTACCGCGTTAAAGAACCGCGCGTCCTGCCCGAAAATCAATCTTCGAGCAAGAAAAACCCGCTCGCGACCGAACCGGCGCAGGCAATCAAATTCATTTACCCGGATTTGCGCCGCGACGCCGAAACGCTGATGGTTCACCCCTTGACGGGCGATATTTACATTCTCTCGAAACGCCTGAGCGGCGCGTCCGCCGTCTATAAACTCAAAAGCGATTCTGATTTGAATAAAACAAACAAGCTCGAAAAGCTGTCCGATTTTACCGTTCCGGCAATTCCCAACGGTTTTTTGACCGGCGGCGATATTTCGCCCGACGGCAAGCGCGCGATTATCTGCGATTATTTCAACGCTTACGAAATTGTTTTACCTGAAACCGCCAAAAACTTTGACGAAATCTGGAAGGAGACGCCCTTGACGGTCGAGCTTGGGGCACGCGAACAGGGCGAATCCGTCGCATACGCAGCGGACGGAAAATCCATCTTCGCGACGAGCGAAAAGAAAAATCCGCCTTTGATTGAAGTTAAAAGAAAATAGCTTTAGAGCCGTCTGTTTTTATCCACCGCGGCTGAAAACCTTTGTTATAATCATTGCAAACAAATTTCATGGAGGATTTTTACACAAATGGCAACTGAAACTTTATCTTTTAACACGAGCGGCGGCGAAACGACCGCTTACGTCGCCGTTCCGGAAGCGTCGAACGGCAAAGCCGTCATCGTCGTTCAGGAATGGTGGGGCTTGAATGAACACATCAAGGACATCGCGCGCCGCTATTCGGACGAAGGCTTTACGGCAATCGCGCCCGACCTTTATCGCGGGCAGGTCGCGGCAAACCCGCAGGAAGCCGGCGAGATGATGCAGGCATTGAAGACGGAAGACGGCATCGACATCATTAAAAATGCGATGGACGTCGCGCGCGAAAAATACGGTTTTGAACATTTCGGCATCACCGGTTTCTGCATGGGCGGAACTTACAGTTTGCGCGCCGCCTGTCTTTTAGAGGGCTTGAGCGCCGCCGCGCCGTTTTACGGCGACATTCCCGAAGAAGAAGTTTTGAAAAGTTTGACCGCGCCGACGATTTTCGTTTCCGGCATGAAAGATAAGTGGATTAACGCTGAAAAGGTCGGTTACCTGGAAGAAATAACCGAAAAATACGAGCTTCCCGTGACATCGGTCAAATACGAAGCCGACCACGCATTTTTCAACGACACGCGACCGGAAGTTTACGACGAAACCGCCGCCCGCGACGCGTGGGCTTTAGTCGTCGGATTATTTAACGACAAACTCTAAAAAAGCCCCAAGTCTCAAAAGTCACAAGCCCCAAGTCATTTGATTTTGACTTGGGGCTTGTGACTTTTGAGACTTGAGACTTAAAAATTATTTCACTTCGAGCAAATCCTTTTCATCCGGCGCGGGCTTTTCGACCATTATCGGCTGGCGCGTTGAAACCGCCTTGACGATTTCGCTGGACGCCGCTAATTCGACTTTTGAAGAGAGAACGCGCGTGATCCGTTTCGGAAGCAGCATCGGCGCAATTCCGGCAATCGAATTCGCGAGGCTCACAATATCGCCGCCGCCCGACCAATGCTCGCGGATAATGCTTTCGTCCGTCCGGTTCAAAAGCCTCAAAAGTGTCAGCGCGACCAGGTAAATATCGTCAACCTGCCCGATAAACGGGAAAACGTCCGGGATAAAATCGAGCGGCATTATGACATAAACAATCGCCGCCGCAAAGAGCGCTTTTTCCGCCAGGGGCACACGGCTGTCTTTGAGCAGTCTGCCGAGAAGCGTGAACATATTCGGCAGAAACATCAAAAAATTACTCATTCTGCCTTTGAGCTGCGTTTTTTCCTTGCGCGTTCGCCTGGTCTGTTTTGCCGTCTGTGCTTTTGCCATATATTTATTTTTTCCTAAGTCTAAAAAATAGCACACATTTGAGCAAGTTTGTGACTCAAAAGTTGTATTGCATTTTCGTTCATTGTCCGCTGTCGGTCGTCCGTTGTAATCTAAATATGCAACGAACAACTGACAACGGACGACTGACCAAATATGATTTTACAAAAAATCCGCGCGCGCGCTTCCGAAAACCTCCAGCACATTATCCTGCCCGAAGGCGAAGACCCGCGCACCGTCAAGGCAGCCGCGATATGCACGCAGGACAAAATCGCGAAAATCACCGTCATCGGCAGCGAGGAAAAAGTGCGCGAATTGGCGCGTGAAACGGGCGCGAACTTAAACGGCGTCGAGATTCTCGACCACCGCAAGTCGGACGATTTCGGAAGAATGGCGCAGTTTTACCACGAGCTCCGGCGCGCTAAAGGCATGACGCTCGAAGAAGCCGAGCAAGCCGTCAAAGACCCGCTTTATTTCGGAAATCTGCTCGTTAAATTGGGCAAAGCGGACGGCTCGGTCGCGGGCGCGACCAATACGACCGCGCACACGGTTGCCGCCGCTTTGCGCTGCATCGGCGTGCGACAGGGGTTCAAAATCGTTTCGTCGTTTTTCCTGATGGTCGTGCCGGACAAAAAATTCGGAGCTGAAGGCGCGATGATTTATGCCGACTGCGGCGTCGTCATCGACCCGGACGCGGGCGAATTAGCCGAAATCGCCCTCGCTTCCGCCGATTCATGCCGCGCGCTTCTCGGTGTCGAGCCGCGCGTCGCGATGCTCTCGTTTTCAACCAAAGGCAGCGCGAAACACAAATTGATTGATAAAGTCGTCGAAGCCGTCAAAACCGTCCGCGCCCGCACGCCCGATCTTGAAATCGACGGCGAGCTTCAGGCAGACGCCGCACTCGTTCCGTCGGTTGCCGAATCGAAAGCCAAAGGCTCGCCGGTTGCGGGTCGCGCCAATATTTTAATCTTTCCCGACCTCAACGCCGGCAATATCGCCTATAAATTAACCGAACGCTTAACCGGCGGCACGGCAATCGGACCGATTCTGCAAGGCTTGGACAAACCATGCAACGACCTTTCGCGCGGCTGTAAAGCGGAAGACATCGTCGATGCGGTAGCAATCACGGCTGTCCAGTCACAGGCGCGGAAAAACTAATTTTCGGGTTTGAAATTATTTCTTACTTTACGGAAACTCTTCTCAAAACGATTGTTCCGGCGGGGCAGCTGGGTGCTTTCCATTTTCCTTTCAGCGTGAGCTTGCCTTTGATATAGGTTAATTTCAGATTGCCTGATTTGATGCACCATCTCTGGTCAGTTTCGATATTTTCCTGCGTGATTTTGACTTCTCTGAATAAAAGCCGGTTCTTTTTCACGGTTCCTTTGAGCCGCATAACGCCGTAATACTGAGGCGAATCGATAACTGTAATGCGTGAAAAACCCGAGACCGTTTTGCCCTTCTGGTAAAGGCGCATCGCGAAGCCAAACTTTGCCCGTAAAGTGCCGTCGGGCTGATAAAGCGTGCCTTTCCATTTACCCGAATATTTTCCGATTTTCCGGCGCGCAGAAGGAGAAGAAGGCTTCGCCTTATTTTCTTTTTTGGGAAAAGCATTAAATTCAGCCTTTTTTGCGTTTCCTTTGTAAGCAGATAAATGACCGTCGGCAACCAGGGCGCTCAAAAGGAGCAAAAATACTCCGACGGCAAATGCCGTTATCCGTTTCATAATTATATCTCCATCCGTTCGGGCGAAATTTTTAACAATCTCTGACGCACAACAGTTATAAAGCAAAATTATCGGTTTAGCAAAAATATTTTATTTAAATTAGTGTTCTAATCTGAATGACAAAAGCAGCAAACTAAAGTTTGGCAAACCTTTCGCGCAGTCCTTCGGCAATCCAATCAGGAGATTACCTTATTTGGCGGGTTTTCGTGTTAATTCGCGGGTTTCGTTTTTGTTTTAATACGGCGCTTCGACGGCTTCGCGGTTTGCCGTGCAGCTGTCGGTCAAAGGATAATGCGTGTCGGTGTTGCGGTAAAAAACGGCGGCGTTAAATTCGTCTTGATAGCTTCTGCGAAACGGAAATTTGAGACTGACGACAATATCGACTTCCGACCAGCTGCCGAGCTGGATTTCGGCGATTTCGTTGCCCGCGTCGAGTTCCGAGCGCAGGATTGCGTCGAGCGGCGATTGCAAAACAGGCTGTTCAGCTCCGGTTTCGTTCATTCGCTGTCAATCCAAACCTCTTTTATCCAGACAGCGAGATTGTCCCACTTATCTTCGGATAAACCGTCCGGCGTCCAGAACTGGACTTCGCCTTTTTTGTTAAGGCAGTAATAATCGCCGTTGTCCTCGCAGATTGGCAGCAGCGTCAGAGGCAATTCCATTTCGTCCCAGGCGTATTCGGCTATTTCGCAAAGATGCAGGTAGCCGCAATCGTTTGTGACCATCGCGGGTTCGAGCGTGCCGACGACGACATCGCTCGCTTCGAGCAAAAAGCGACGGTAATCTTCGTGAAATTTGACGTTTAGGCGCTTTTCCGCCACGTTGACTTCCGCTTCGGTCGGCAGGCGAAACGGCTTCGGTACAGGTTCGTTTAATTCGCGTAGTTCAGTAATAACTTCCGATAAATTCATATGAAAACTAAATTTTCATTTTGCTTTCCAATTAGGCAGTTCAACAAAGCAAGGATTTGTAAACTATTTTTCACCTCAGAACTTTTATAATCGAAAACGCCGGATTTAGCAATGAAAATTTTCACGTCGTATTGAATTAAACAAAAAAGACGCGGGATTTGATTTTATCCCGCGTCTTTCGCTTTTTTGTTTAAGTTTAGATTACTCGCTCAAAAGCCTCTCGGGCGAAACGCTTTCGGATAATTCGTCGAGATTGAGCCGGATCATTCCGCCCGCATCCGAAAAAGCAGTCATCGCCGCGCGCTGCTGTTCGCGCAGACGGAAAAACCCCAAACCGACGACAATGCCTGTCAAAAGTGCAAGCCCGAGCCCGCCGACAATCCAAAGCGTCGTTGAAAAAAAGATATCCGCCGCTCTGATTGCGACGAACCGTTCATATTTCGCAGCCTTATTCGGGTCTTCGCCGAGCCACTGCACAACTTTCTCGTATTTGATTTGGTCAAGCAGCGCATTCGCCGCCGCCTCGTCCGACGCGTCGAAAACAAACGCGTTGTAGTTTCCGATGCGGCGATAAACGACCGGCGGCGTCGAAGGTTTTTCCGCGAGTCGCTTTTGAAATTGCGCGTCCGCTTCGATCGAAACCTGTGGACCGGCGTATTCGACAATCAGAAGTTTTCCGGCATCGTAAGGTGCGGTAACGGCTTCCGTGCCGCCTGCAAAATCAATCAAATCAAAAACCGTCCGGTCGCCGAGCGCGGCGCGCAAATCGTTGACGTTGTTCGTATACACTGCACGGTTTCGTGCATTTTCCCAATCGGGCAGATGTTTGATTAAAACCGGCACGCCGTCGTCTTCCGACACTTCCTGACTTTTGAATTGTGCAAATGTGCCGCACGCTGCCAAAAACAGCACACATATTAAACTTAAAACTTTTGCAAACAGAGATTGACGCATTAAATTTACAGCTCCAAGCGGGAATTTGTCTGAACTTTTCTGGAATATCGATAATAGCATCTTTGAAAATTAGGGGGCAATTATCATTCGATTTTGCCCGCCGAAAAAACCATATACCAAACCGTATGCCGTGTGCATTAATTACTACACGGTTTTATAGCGAAACTAGATTAAGATGCTCGGCGAATATAATAATATGTCCGAAAAATGCAACAAAATCGGATATGATGCGTGTACATTGTAATAATCCGATACGTAAATGGGTTATGGCACGCTAATTGATTAGCTTAAGCAAGGGGGAATAAGAGTTATGACAACAACTGAAACATTAAATTTACCGGTTTGGCAAGGTTTGGTGGCTCCGGCTGATGTCGAGGATACTGAGACGGTCGAAACGGGAAAACTTGAAAACGTAGGTAAGGTAAGCGATTTTAACTTGGCGCAAGCCGCCGCGAAAGGCGATATGTTTTCCTTCGAGGAATTGTATCAACGTCATCATCGAAGGGTTTATTCAATCTGTTTGCGAATGCTTCAAAACGCTTCGGAAGCAGAAGACTTAACGCAGGATGTGTTCATCCAGCTTTATCGTAAAATCGGAAGCTTTCGCGGCGATTCGGCGTTCACGACGTGGCTGCACAGAATGACGGTCAACCAGGTTCTGATGCATTTTCGCAAACGCAACGTGAAGTTTGAAAAAACGACGGAAGAAGGCGAAACGCCGGTGCAGATTGTCGGCGGCACGGAAAATCCCAATAAAATGCCGATTGTCGATAAGATTGCGCTCGAAAACGCGATTCAGCAGCTTCCCGAAGGTTATAAAAACGTGTTTGTTCTTCACGATGTCGAAGGCTATGAACACGAAGAAGTTGCGCGTATCTTGGGTTGTTCGGTGGGAACATCGAAATCGCAATTGCACAAAGCGCGTTTGAAACTTCGCAAGCTTTTACAGAAAAAAGCAAATCCGCGTTTAATCGGAATGTGGAAAAATTAATACTTAATTCGTTTTT
This sequence comes from Pyrinomonadaceae bacterium, assembly GCA_036403375.1. Classification (GTDB taxonomy): domain Bacteria; phylum Acidobacteriota; class Blastocatellia; order Pyrinomonadales; family Pyrinomonadaceae; genus JAFDVJ01. The sequence continues at coordinate 4,557 of DASWRC010000165.1, read as the reverse complement.
ATAAATTTTAAGGCTTCTCTGTTTAGAGAAGCCTTTTCCTTTTTCTATGAAACCTTTTTCAAATTCATCTCGAAAAACTTCATCCACGTCTTCCCGTCCTTAGAAAATTCGCCGGTTTCCGACCATGTTTCGTTTGCCGTCTTTATCGTATAGCGAATCGTTCCCGTCCGAAACGAAAATCCCCACTCGAAACCGTCCGGCACTACCTTAAAATCCTGCTCGCCGCTCATTCCGCTCGCCAGATAAGTACGGAATTTATAGCCTTTCGCTTTGGCGTCGAAAGCCAAAACCGCCATTGTTTCGTGAATGACTTTGCCTTCCGGATTACTGAATTTGCCTTCGACGAGCAGCGCTAAACCGTCGATTTTTCGCTGCACGTTTTCCGTGCCGGTAAAGGTTTCGCGTTTCGCGCCCTGCTGAATCCAGCCTGAGCCTTTCCATTGCCCGACCATACTTTCGACCTTTTTCATCTCGGCGCGCTGCGCCTCGGCAGTATTCTCCTGTGCCGAAACCGCCGATAAACCCGCTAATAAAACGATTGTCGCTAATAAAATTTTTCTTATCATAAATTTTCTCAAAAATAAAAACATCGGTTATCATTGTGCCGGAAGCTTACGCCGGGCGTCTTGTAAATTTGCGACATTTTGAAGAAAAAATTATTTGATTAATTTTCCATGGTCGATTTGTTTGACTTTTTCGGCGAAGGAATTCGGCGAGCGTTTCGTTACGGAAACAAATTCGTGCGCAAGATGTGACTGGTCGGCAAACCCCATCTCGGCGGCGCGATTTGCCCAATTTATTGTGCCGTTTTCAACCAGCGCGACGGCGGTCGCGCGCAGCCTTCGCGCCCGCGCAAACTGTTTCGGCGACAAACCCGAAACGCCTTTAAAACGTCTTTCAAATTGGCGCGTGCTTAAATTCATATCTGCGGCAAGCCTGGCGATTTTTATTTCACCGCCGGTCGCTTCGATAATTTTCAGAGCTTGCAGGATTTTTTCATCACAAAAATCGTGCCCGAAATTTAGATTTTTCAAATGATTTTCAAACGCGGCGATGGCTTCCTCAAAACTTTCACAAAGATTTAATTTCTCCAAAAGCCCATCGGTTAAGTGCAGAAATCTTTCGGCTTCGATTAATTTTTCGGCTCTCAAAATTGCCGGATTTTCGCCCAAAATGTATGTGCAAGCGGCGGGCGAAATCCTCATCGCCCAGAACGTCTCGCCCGGGAAAACCGGCACGGTAACCGATTCAAGATCCAAACCGCTGAACGCGATTCGTCGCAAATTAAATTTTTCGTTGCGTTGATAAAACAGCGAGAGACAGCCGTCGGGGAAAATTTCGTGTTGAATTGAACCGAAATCTTTATCGGCGGTCGCAAATTCCCAGAAGGAAAAAATGAGATGGGCAAAATCTTCGCTCGGTGCGGCTTCGCGATAAGTCATTAATGAAAAATCCATAAGCTATGGCTGAATCGGCTGTTTCTCGCCTTTCGCCGTCTCGAACGGCAGGACATTTATCTCCAGCCACGCACTCGCGACCGAGAAAAACTCGCGCAAATGATAATAATCTTCCCTATCGTAAGTGCGGCGATTCGCCGTGATGCCAATGCTGTCAACGCCGAGACTGTTACACAGATAAAGCGCCCGCGGCTGATGATAATCCTGCGTCACGAGAATCGCCTTTTTGACTTCGAAAATCTCCTTTGCGCGATAACAACTGTCATATGTGCGCTTGCCATCGTTGTCTAAAACAATATCAGATTCCGCGACGCCGAGCTCCATTGCCATTTTTTTCATCGCCGCCGGTTCGTCGTAAGCGTCGTTTTGACGGTCGCCGCTCATCAGGAGCTTTTTGACGCGCCCTGACCGGTAAAGCTCAACGGCGGTTAAAACGCGGTCGTAAAGCGAATGTGAAGGCGTGCGGTCATCCCAAACTCGCGCGCCGAAAACGATGGCGACGCGTTTCGGTTCTTCCGACGGAATTTCGGTCATTGATTTTTGAATTTTGCCGCCCGTTTGTGAATAAACGTAGCGGTTGATGACAGCAATTGCCAGAATGCCGATTAACGCGACAGCAAGAAGGATGAGCAAAATTCGTAGAAACCGTTTCATAACCAATTTTCTTTGATTACGATATTTCGGCGCGCGAGTTCCGCAACAAATTTTTCGGCGTCAATCGCTTTTTCCTGCGGCGTCGCCCCGCGCATTAAAACATCGCCGCCTGCCATCATCTGCGCGATTATCGAAGCCGGAAATGCCGTCGTTCGCATCATCGCGCTCAAGCCGGTCGCTTCATCCTGCCGGTCAACAATATCGTACCGCAAGCGTTTCGCCGCGCCGCCTGCCGAGCCGACGAATTCAAGTCTGACCAGAACGTAATCAGGTTCGTCCGCCGGAAGATTTCTGGTTAAAAGCTCGCCGAAAATTTTGCGCGGCGTCGTTTTGGCGTAATCCAGCAAGATTTCTTCGCTCGAACAAAGTCCGAGGTCAATCATTGTTTTAAACCGCCCGCAATGCCCGCTGTAGCGAATCGTTTTGTAATCGAGCTCTTTGATTTTTCCTAAAAACGTGTCGGGCAGAGTCGAAGTTCCGCCCGAAGTTTGAAACGCTTCGAGCGGCGAAAAACCGTCGAATGCGAGGTTTTCGATTTCCGTCATTGATTCGACTTCACGAATTTGCCCGTCGCGAATCACGCGCGCGGCTTCGATGTATTCGTTGATTAAACCTTCGACGCTGAAGACAAGCTGGTAATTAAGCGGCGGCTTCGGATTCTGCGGCAGACCGCCGACGCGAATATGAATTTCCTCGGTTTCATCAAACCGCCGTGCGCCGTGCATCGCCAGAATCGAAACCATTCCGGGTGCCAGCCCGCAATCGGGAATAATGTTGATTCCGGCGGCTTTTGCCTCTTCGTCGAGCGAAAGCTGTTCATCGACGACGTAATTGTTTCCGCCCAGGTCGCAGAAATTCGTGGCGGTGGCAACCGCCGCTTTCGACAGCTCGACGTTGTACCAATAATTCACGCATGAAATAGCCGAATCGTGCGATTTCATTAATTCCACAACAGCCGAAATGTTTGAAACGTCGATGTGATGCGGCGTGACCTTCGCGGAACCAATTTTTTCCGCAACTTCTTCCGCCTTTTTTAAGTTAAAATCGGCAACCGTGACAGTCTGAACTTCGGGCGAATTATGCGCCAAATCAAAAGCCGCACCCAAACCCATGCGCCCTGCGCCGAGAACAAGAATCTTCATAAAATTAAAGTGGAGAGTCGAGAGTCCGATGATTTTTTCTCTCAACTTTCGACTCTCCGCTCTCAACTGATTTTTACCAATCGTCGTAATCATCCGGTCTTTGCGCGGCGAGGATTTCGCCGGCGTATTCCCAGACCTTTTTCTTCCAGACGCGAAGCGAATCGGTCAATTGAAAAGCCGCCTGCGGATGTGACGCGTTGCGTTCAAGCCTGATGACCTGTGCCACCACGGTTACTTCATCGTCGGCGTGCTCCGTTACCGTCAGATAAACTTTGCTTCCGACGGTCGGCAGATGACGCGGCAGAAAGACCAAAGCGCCTTGCTGTCCGACGTTTTCCGTCAAACCTTCTTCGACAATTTCCTTTCCCGACTCGTCTTTCCACTTTACACGAACCGGAAAAGAAATTACATATCTTGCTCCATTTCGGCGGTCTTGCATAAATTTCGCTCCTCAAATCCAAAAAAATGAATATTTTTTCTTCGCTCAAACAATATAGCTAAATAGTTGGAATAACACAATTTAACGGTATAAAAATTTGTGAAAGTTTTCTCTAATATAGGTTATTGGATAACACAAGCCTAGACAAGCCTTGTCGGAAGGTGATAGCATTAAACATGTTTTACATTTGGAACTCATAGCGAGCTTGTTTCGCACCAGTTTCAACCATCTGTCAGTTCAGCCAGACCACACACATTTTAACTAAGTTTTTCTCGTTTTCACGATGATAAGTTGTATGTGTTAGAACTGCGGAAAAAAGAAATTTAGGAGAATTGAAATAATGAAAAATCTAGCTAGAGGAAGCGTGCTTCTCGTTAGCTTGGTTGTCTTAATAGGATTTTTGTTCTATTTTCAACCGACAGCCGAAGCCGTCACAATAGCGAATGATTCGCAAGAAACAATTAAACAAGAAAATATTGAAAAAGACAACTTAAATTTACAAAATTTTCAACAAACACAAACCCAAGACCAAAACCCACTAACTATCACCATCGATGATGCCAAAAAAGGCAGCTTAAACGTCTCGGAAGGTCAAACATTTAGAGCCACCGCATATTGTCTTAAAGGCAGAACTGCGACCGGCGGAGGCGTTCGTCGCGGCATTGTCGCCGCCGACCGCCGCGTCCTGCCGCTCGGCACACGCATTAACATCAGCGCCGGTTCATATAGCGGCACTTATACGGTTGCCGACACCGGCGGCGCAGTTCGGGGACGTATTCTGGACATCTGGGTTCCGTCGTGCTCGGAAGCGAATAAATTCGGACGCCGCACCATCAAGGTCAGCGTCATGGGCAGATAATAAACT
>DASWRC010000164.1:0-3996 GCA_036403375.1 Pyrinomonadaceae bacterium | reverse complement strand
AGATTCATAGCGTCTTATTTTGTATCATACAATCAGGCAAATTTCAACGAAATACTATGGGGGGGGGGTATATTTCGTAAAATAATTTGTGTTTTATAAAAATCGACCTCAACATATTGCAATCAAAGAAGTAAACACAGTCTTCATGAAGAAGCCATTTTGAAATTTGTTATTTATAGCGGAGAAGTCGAACGAAAGGGAAGCGCACAACACTCGCAGATTTAACCCGCCGAAGTGCGGAAAATCCTAAGCCCGTCGTCTGATAATCGCCATTATATAAATATCCGTCAACTTCTGAGAGTTTTGCAGCGATTATCGGTTAGTAATCAATCGCACTTCTTTAAGCTTTTAGGCGATTAAGAAGTCTGGCAAGGTCGATGCATTGAACATCTTTTTGTAATCGCGGCGGATATAAAATTTCAGAAACAAGGTTCTTTTATCGTTGCTCTTTATATTATTTTAATGCCATCATCGATGTTGTAACATAATGCGTTAATTAAATAAGGAAAAAAAATGCACCCGGTTTTTGCTGAGGTTTTTGACATTCTTTTTTTCGCGTGGTTTGTGCCCAAATCCTTAAAGACTTTTGTTCCGGTAATTTTGGTTTGGTGTGCGACCGTTTGTTTTGCCGAGCATTTACCGGTTAAAACCTATACGGTCGCCGACGGACTGCTGCGCGACAATGTTTATAAAATCAAACAAGATTCGCGCGGTTTTTTGTGGTTCGCGACCGTCGAAGGCATTTCGCGCTTCGACGGGTACGCCTTCACGAATTTTACGACCGGCGACGGGCTGCCCAACCGCCGCGTTAACGATTTTCTCGAAACCCGCGACGGAACGGTTTACATTGCCACCGACAAAGGTCTCGCCCGTTTAAATCCGACCGGCGACCGCGCCCCGTATGCCGCTGATCACGATACTCCGCTTTTTACGAATTTCTCGCCCGCCGAAGAAAGCGCTCAGGAGATCAACGTTTTATTTGAGGACGAAGGCGGTGCTGTTTTCGCCGGAACAAGCGACGGGCTTTACCGTTTGGATCAGGCGGACGGAAAAATAAAGCTCGAATTAGTAGAATTGGGCAGAATGCCGGGCGACGGCGAACCGCTGGGCGTTCGCGCGGTTATAAAAGACCGCAAAGGCGTAATGTGGGTCGGAACCAGCGACGGAATATTTCGCCTCGCGCCGGGCGGGGCGGTCGAAAAATTCGATAAAAAAAGTGGGCTGCCCGATACCAGCATTTCTGTTATTCGAGAAGACCGCAACGGGCGCATCTGGGTCGGACTGCGCCCGAATCAGGAATCCGGGCTGCTTCTGCTGGTCGCCGAACCGCGCGAAAATGAAACTGTCGTCGAGCGTCATTACGGCGAAAAAGATGGCTTGCCCGCGGGCTGGATTACCGATTTATCAGCGTCCGGGGACGGGAAGTTCTGGGTCGCGACGACGCGCGGTTTGTGCGAGTGGCAGGGCGGCGAGGGCAACGAGTCGGTCTGTAAAACTTACACGACGAAAAACGGTTTGTGCGACCGTGAAGTCTGGACGCTGCTCGAAGACAAAGACGACAATCTCTGGGCGGGAACCAGGTGCGGGGTGAAGAAATTGACGCGCTACGGTTTTACGACTTATACCGAAGCCGACGGCACGGGCGACACGCTCGCCGATTCGATTTTCGAAAACGGCACAGGCGAGCTCTTCGCCAGCTTTAACAAAGGCACGATTCGAACGGTCAGCCGATTCGACGGCGAAAAATTTGAATTGGTGACACCGAATTTTCCTTCCGATATCAACTATTTCGGCTGGGGCTGGAAACAAACGGCGCGGCAGGACCGGGGCGGCGATTGGTGGTTTCCGACCGCCAAGGGCTTGTATCGTTTTCCGCGCCCCGAGCGGTTTGCGGATTTATCAAACACCGTCCCCCAAAAAATCTCGTTCGGCGCGAAAGGCAACGAGATGTTTCGTTTTTACGAGGATTCGCGCGGCGACTTCTGGGTTTCGACGATCGGCACGGCTTTTGAATTGTGGCATTACCGGCGCGCGGAAAACGTTTGGCAAAACGTTTCGGCTGAGGCGGGAATCAGCAAATCGCGCATTGTGACCGTCTTTGTTGAAGACCCTCGCGGAAATCTGTGGATCGGCACCGGCAGCGATGCGAACGACACGGCTTTGATTCGCTTCCGCGACGGTAATTTTAAGGTTTTCACGCGTGACGACAGCGAATTGCTCGTCGGCTGGATACGCGATTTATTAGTCGACCACGCCGGAAGACTTTGGATTACCGACACCGAAACGAGCGTTTTGCGGGTTGACGATCTGCAGGCCGAGAACCTGAACTTCAAACGCTACACCCCGGCGGAAGGTCTTTCCAGCATCGGTGTTTCATGCGTTACGGAGGACGCTTTCGGCAGAATTTACATCGGCACGGGGCGCGGTCTCGACCGCCTGACGCCCGATTCCGGACAGATCGAAAACTTCACGACCGCCGACGGTTTGCCGAACAGCAGCGTTGAAGTCGCTTACCGCGACCGCCGGAACGATTTATGGTTCGGCACGACCGAAGGTTTGGCGCGTTTCAAACCCGAACCGGAACGCGCGCGCCGACCGCCGAACGTTTTGATTACGGGCTTGCGGGTGGGCGGCGAATCGCAGCGCGTTTCGGTTTTGGGCGAAAGCGCGATTTCCGCGCTCGAATTTAACTCCGACCAGAAACAGGTCAGCATCGATTTTTTGGGGTTGGGCGCAAGTCTCGGTGAAAAATTAACATACGAATATCGTTTCGGCGGCGCGGACTGGATAGCGGCAAACGAGCGCACGGTAAATTTCGCCAATCTGGCGGCGGGCGAATACGAATTCGAAGTTCGAGCCCGAACCGCCGACCGCATTTACAGCCTACCCGCGCTTGTTTCCTTTCGCATCGCCGCGCCGTTCTGGCAGAGCTGGTGGTTTGTCGCTGCGGCTGTAGCTTTAACGGCGCTGGCAGTTTACTTTTTTTACAAAAACCGCCTTGCGCGACTGCTCGAAATGGAGCGCATGCGGACGCGCATCGCCACCGATCTGCACGACGACATCGGCGCGAACCTGACGCGCATTTCGCTCCTGAGCGAGGTCGCCAACCAGCAGGCGGCGGGTGAAAAAGTCAAAACCTTTCTGCCCTCGATCGCCGAAATCGCGCGCGAATCAGTCGCTTCAATGAACGACATCGTCTGGGCGATCTCGCCCGAACACGACAGCCTGATCGATTTGACGAGAAGAATGCGCCGCCATGCCGAAGAAGTTTTCGCGCTGCGCGACGTCGAGCTGGAGTTCAACGCGCCCGATTCCGATCTGCGCCTGAGCATCGGCGTGCGGCGCGACGTGCTGCTGATCTTCAAGGAAGCCGTCAACAACGCCGCGAAACATTCGAATTGTTCCCGCGCGGCGATCGATTTCCGCTGCGAAAATTCGGCTTTGCGGTTGCGAATCGAAGACGACGGCAAAGGCTTCGAGTTCGAGGTTCTGGAAAGCGACGGGCAGGGTTTGCGGAGCATGGCGCGCCGCGCCAAAGTTCTCGGCGGCGATTTAACGATCGAATCGAAAGCCGCGGGCGGCGGAACGATCGTCCGGTTCGAAATGCCGCTGCCGAAAATCAGCCGCATCTGATCGCTCCGCGCGGCACCCTGCTTCTTTGTGTAGTTATATTAGCCATTTTGGTTTGATATAAATCCGAACATCAAACCATACATCAAACCATGAAAACAATTGAAACGATGGAAAAACCGCCGCTGGTTGAAAAAGACAGATTGCTGAAAATTCTCGGCGTCGGTTTCGGGCTGGCGATCGTCATCGGCGGAACGATCGGGGTCGGGATTCTGCGCACGCCCGGTATCGTCGCCGCCAATCTCGGAAGCTCCTGGCTGATCATCGCCGTTTGGATTTTCGGGGGCATTTACGCTTTAATCGGCGCGAATACTTTAGCCGAGTTGGCGGTGATGCTGCCGGAAGACGGCGGGTATTTATTCGATC
>DASWRC010000163.1:0-33142 GCA_036403375.1 Pyrinomonadaceae bacterium | reverse complement strand
TAATCGGCTTTTTCCTTTTGGGAAATTACTTTTTTATTTCTGCTTTTCGGCGAAAATCTGGACGAGATTCAGAAGCGTTTCGGTCGATTTTTCCAAACCTTTCCGCGAATTGAATTCGAGTTTGCCGTGAAAATTCATGCCGCCCGTGAACAGGTTCGGCGTCGGCAGATTGCGGAAAGTCAGGTTTGAACCGTCCGTGCCGCCGCGAATCGGTTTGATTTTCGCGGTAACGCCGGCACGCTTCGCTGCCTCGATGGCGTTATCGGTCAATTCGGGATAATTCTTCAAAACTTCCTTCATATTCAGATAGCCGACTTTCACGTCCATATTGATTTTCACGTCCGGGAATTTCGCCTGCGTGTCGGCAATCATCTTCTTCAAAATCGCTTCTTTGGCTTCGAGACCGCTCGTTTCAAAATCGCGCAGGAGAATTTTAACGACCGATTCTTCCGTATCGAGCGAGCTGTCGTACGGATGCACGAAACCGACGCGTCCTTCGGTGGTTTCGGGCAGCATCTTTTTCGGAAAACGCGTCAGGAAATCGGCGGCGGCATAGAGCGAATTTATCATAATGCCTTTCGCCGTGCCGGGATGCGTCGATTTGCCTTTGAAGGTGACGGTGGCGGTGCGCGCGCTCCACGTTTCGTTTGAAATATCGCCGAGCTCTTCGCCGTCGACCGTATAAGCCAACTTCGCGCCGAAGCCTTCAACGTCGAATTTATCGATTCCGCCGCCGACTTCTTCGTCCGGCGTAAAGGCGACCGCGATGTTGCCGTGTTTAATCTGCGGATTTTGACGAAGAATATCAATCATCGTCATAATTTCCGAGATGCCAGCCTTGTCGTCCGACCCGAGAAGCGTCGTCCCGTCCGCCGTGATGATGTCGTCGCCGATCATTTCTTTCAGAATCGGATTTTTCTCGACCGAGATGATTTGCGTTTTATCGTTCGGCAAAACAATGTCGCCGCCCTGATAATTTTTGTGAATTACGGCGTTGACGTTCGCGCCCGAAACGGAAGGCGAGGTATCCATGTGCGAGATAAAACCGATAGTCGGAACTTTCGAATTGTCGGCGAGATTGCCCGGAACCATCCCGTAAACAATCCCGAATTCGCTGACGCGCACGCGCTCGACGCCGAGTTTTTTCAGCTCGTCCGCCAGAAGGTTTGCCAAATCAAACTGCTTTTTCGTGCTCGGCACGGTTGTCTGGTCTTCCGCCGATTGCGTATCGATTTTGACGTAGCGCAAAAAGCGGTCTAAAACGGCTTCCTGCGGCGCTTTTGTTTGCGCCTGAGACGCAGAAAATAAAAGCAATCCGATAAAAATTGCGTAAAATGTCTTCATAAATTTTTCCTAAAATTAGAGAATTTAGAATTTTATTCTTCATCCGAAGCCCGTTCGCCGTCATAGACGACCGCCGCGCATTCGACGAATAAATCCAGATAATAATCGCGAACTTCTTCCTGCGGTAATTGTTTATTCTCTTTTTCGGCGATGAATTTCATCAATTCAAACGCTACTTCTTCGCCGGTTTCGATTCTTACGGGTTGTGTTTCGCTGCTCATATTTTTTCTTTAATTTTTGATTGATTTTCCAAAATCCTTTTGACAAAATCCGCCTTTCCGTCCGTGTACGCGTCGCGATCGCCTGCATTTTTTTTCGCCAAATCTCTTTTCAGTTTATCGTACTCGGCTGCCGCCGCGCTGTTTTGGCATAGATAATCGCGAAAAAACAAGTGGTTTCGCCATTCCTCGCTGTCAACGCGAAGCATATGTATGTGATGCGTGCGCGGCTCGCCTTTGACGAAATAAAATCGTCCTTTAATACCGTATTCGCCGCGATATTCGTACCCCAAATCTTCAAGCGGCGCGATTGCTTTTTCGCCCTCTTGTTGAGCGCTGACAGCGACGGCAATATCAAGAATCGGTTTCGCCGCGATGCCGCAAACCGACGTGCTTCCGACATGCTCTATGCTTTCGACGAATTCACCGATTGCCGCTTGCAGGCGCTTCTTTTCTTCGGCAAACGCCGCATGCCATTGTTCCGTGTGCGATTGAAGTCTGACTGTTCCTTTTTCTAAACCGAGCATAGAAATTCTCTCACAAACCGCTTAATAATTTATTTTCACGCAGACGTTTTTTTCTTCCGTGAAAAAGCGCAGCGCCTCGAATCCGCCTTCGCGCCCGACGCCCGAATTTTTCATGCCGCCGAACGGCGTGCGTAAATCTCTGAGAAGCCAGCAGTTGACCCAGACGATGCCCGATTCGATTCGCTCGGCGACGCGGTGCGCGCGCGAAAGATTTTCCGTCCAGATGGTTGCCGACAAGCCGTATTCGACCGAGTTGGCGTAATTTAAAACTTCTTCTTCCGTGTCGAACGGCTGAATCGAAACGACCGCGCCGAAGATTTCTTCCTGGTTCGTGCGGCAGTCGAACGCGAGATTTTCGATTACTGTCGGCTCGATAAACCAGCCGTTTTCGCATCTGCCCGGAATATTCGCCTGATTGCCGCCGAGCAGTATCCGCCCGCCTTCTTCTTTCGCTAATTCGATGTAAGAGAGAACTTTATCAAGATGCTGCCGCGATACGACCGCGCCGACGTCCGTCAATTCATTGAGCGGGTCGCCGATGTTTAGCTGTGAAACCCGTTCGATAAAATCGCGGCGAAATTTTTCATAAATCGGGCGCTCGACAAAAATCCGCGAACCGCACAGACAAATTTGACCTTGATTCGAAAACGACGAACGCACCGTCGTTTCGAGCATCTCCTCGTAATCGCAGTCGGCGAAAATGATATTCGGGTTTTTGCCGCCTAATTCCAACGAAAGTTTTTTGAATTTCGGTGCGGCTTCGCGGGCAATCCATTCGCCGGTTTTTGTCCCGCCGGTAAAGGAAATCGCTTTTACGTCCCGGTGCGTGACAATCGCGCCGCCCGCTTTTGCGCCTAATCCGTGAACGATGTTCAGAACGCCGTCGGGGAGTTCGGCTTCGATACATAGTTTTGACAAAAGGTAAGCGGTCATCGGCGTGATTTCCGAAGGTTTGGCGACGACCGTGCAGCCGGCGGCGAGCGCGGGCGCGATTTTCCATGTGAAAAGATAAAGCGGCAAATTCCACGGGCTGATGCACCCCGCGACGCCCAAAGGTTGTCGAAGCGTGTAATTTATCGCCTGCCCGACAGTTTCATGCGCTTCCGCCGCGGTGTGCATCGCGGCGGTCGCGTAAAACTTGAAATTCGAGACGGCGCGCGGAATGTCGACGCTGCGCGCGAGCGTTTTCGGCTTGCCGTTGTCGATGCTTTCGGCTTCGGCAAGCGCATCCAAATCGCGCTCAATCAGCGCGGAAACGCGCATTAATGCGTCATGCCGCGCTTCAGCCGGGCTTTTCGACCAGGCGGAAAACGCATTTCGCGCTGCTTCGACCGCGCGCGCCACGTCGCGCTCGTCCGAGTCGGGGATTAAAGAATAAACTTCACCGCAAGCCGGGTTGTAATTGTCGAGATATTGTGCGGCGGCGGGCGCGACCAGCTCGCCGCCGATGTAATTTTCTATTTTTAGCATCACCAAATCGCCTCTATCTTAACTCTTTTTCGGCGGTCAATAAAATTCCGGTTTTGTCGGGCGGAAAATTATTTTGATACCGATTCGTTTTTTTATCCGCGTTAACTTACCGAGGAAACAGTTTCCCAATTTATAAACAAAAATTTATTTTCTTTGAGAGGAGCAAACAGCATGATTAAAACAAACCAAAAAGCCCTTCGCGCGATTCTGACCGGAATTTTCGGCGCTATTTTTTTCGCCTCGGCTTTTATTTTCAATTTTCAGACGGCGCAGATGCAGGCGGGCGCGAACACCGTCGTTTTTGAACGATACGACGCGGCGCTTCGCCGCACAAAGGTTTTCGTGATGAACGCCGACGGCACGAACGTCACGGAACTCGCGGACGGTTTCGACCCGGTCTGGTCGGGAAACGGGACGAAAATCGCTTACACGGTCGGCAACAGCGAAAACTACGACATCTGGACAATGAATTCGGACGGCAGCCAGAAAACGCAGTTGACCGAGAATTACCGCAGTTACGCGCCCGCCTGGTCGCCGGACGGCTCGCGCATCGCGTTTGTCAGCGACCACGAAGGCGGTTATCACGTTTACGTCGTCAACGCCGACGGCACGAACCAGCACCGCATCAACGTCAGCGCGCCGGAAGTCGTCGAAGAATACGCGCCGAACTGGTCGGCAGACGGCACGAAAGTTATTTTTCTCGCGCAGAAAGTTATTGACGGTCTGTCGCGCAACGATTATTACGCGACCGATTCAAAGGGCGACGGCACAACCGCGCAGTTGACTCATTTGGATGCGCTTTTAGACCAGACGCGCGCGGCGGTTTCGCCCGACGGTTCGCGGCTCGTTTTTCGCTACCAGTTCGGTTTAAAGGCGGCGCTGCTCGACGGCAGCAGCCAAATGGTCAGCCTGACCGCGAACAGCAGCACGGACCGGGAACCCGATTATGCGCCTTCGGGAACGAAAATCGTTTTCCGTCGCGGAAGCTATCTGGCGACAATCGATGCTGACGGCTCGAATTTCGTTAACCTGGACGTTGCCGGTACGAATCCCGACTGGAATCCGACTGCCGTTTTCCAGACGCCGACCCCGACGCCGACCGCAACTCCGACCGCCACGCCGACGCCGCAGATTTCGGCTGATTTGGCAGTGCAGGCAAATGTTTCGGCAAGCAGCGTGACAGTCGGCGAGCAGGTAACTTTTAACCTGACAGTCGCGAATAACGGCACGAACGCGGCAACCAATGTGGTTTTGCAGGGCGGTCAGACGCAGACATTCGCTTTGATTTCGATGCAGTCTTCGCAGGGTTCCTGCGGTTTGGTCAACCAGCTTTACTGTACCCTCGGCACGATTCAACCGGGAGCGAGTGCAACCGTCGCGTTTGTCGTGACCTCGAACACCGTCGGGTTTACGGGAAATCTGTTCACCGCAAGCGCGAATGAAGCCGAGACGGACGTGCAGAATAATTCGGCAAACGCGAACGTCACTTTCACCGGCGTCTGCGCGCAGCCGTTTAATCTGCCGTACGAAGTAACAAAAATTCAATGGAAAAGCGACCAACGCTATGCGCAGGACGAAATGGTTATGACTGTCAGAAATATTACCGGTCAGAATCTCGACCCGCGCATGATTTTCGTCGTTGACGGTTTGCCGTCGAACGTGACGGTTGACCCGAGCGTCGTCGCCGGTTACACGCAATGTGCCGCACCGACGGGCAGCCCGTACATCGTCGTCTACGCGCCGAACAAAAAAGAATGGAAACCGATGCAGACCATCACGTTCCGCGTTCTTTTCAACAACCCGTCGCGCGGCGGCATCCCGCATACTTATCGCTTGTACAGCGGAAACGTCAATCCGTAAGCGATAACTAACCTAAAAGCAAAAAGCGGCTCAGGTTTTTTGAGCCGCTTTTCTTATTCGTAAAATTTTCCGTTCCATTTGTATAAAACCCGCTTGAATTTCTGCGTGATGTCGCCGTCCTGCTCGAACGTGTTTTCAAAAACGTAGAAGCTGTTCGCCAATTTATGATTTTTGATGACGCGGAGCGATTCCGCGCCGCGTGGCAGACCGTATTCTTGCGGTTCGCCGAGAATCATATCCGAAGACATCCGGTTGGTCATTTTCCCGTCAAATTTGTCCTTAAACAGATTTACCGGCACGGCGCGGTTCGTCCTTCGGTCAATCGTAAAATAATAATAGTTTTCCGACGGGTTCAAACCGCCGCTGGTCGTCGAGATTTCGATAATCGTTTCCTTTCCATTAACGGCATAATCAAAGCCGAGCGGAAAATCGGCGCGCGTGTAAAAGCCGTCGATAATCTCGGACGCGAAAACCTTGCCCCGCACGCGGTTGAGCAAAAAAATGTTCGAGCCGCTATATCCGGTGGCGAAACACGGGTCGGGCGCAATGATAAAACGATATTGATTATTGCCGCCCAGTCGAAAATAATATTCGCCGCCTTCGTACTGCGTTTTTTGCGCTTTGTTGAGCGCGCCGGCTTTTTTGCGAAAATCGCAGACGTTCAAATCTTCGACCGAAGTCTGCCACCAATCGGCGTTAACGAATTTTTCGAGCGATTTTATATAAAGACTTATCGCCGCGCGTCGGTTCGGCTTATTTAAAACCGTCTCGTCCGAATCGGTTAAATTCTCGTCGCATTTATAGACGAGCTTCGGAAGCGGCTTGAGCGCGGCGAGCGCCGATGCTCGGCAAACCGGATTTTGACCGGAAACAAGACCGGCAAACGATAGAAACAGGAGAAAAACGCTCACGATTTCGAATGGTTTTTTTATCATCAATTTTTTTATCCCGGCAATTTCGGGCTGACAGGTGCAAGACGGGTAGATAATTTATATTTTTGCTGTCCGGGCGCAGGTTTTTGAGTCGGCAGCATGAAAATCAGCTTCCGGCTGCGAGAAAAAAATATATTTGAAATTTGTGTCAGTAACCTTACAAAATCTCGTAAATTTTTAACTTAAACTTCTTGCATTGATAAAGCATAAAAAAACAAAGGGGGTAAAAATCTTCCGTTGAAAAATCCGGGAGTGAGGAGTTATGTTAGCAACCGAAATATTAATTCAGGATCACCGGCTCGCGATGAGCTTAATCGAACAGCTCGAAGGCGCGACCGACGGCACGGGCAGTTATGCCGGTATTTTTAATCAACTGGTGCAGGCGCTCGCGCTGCACATGCGCGAGGAAGAAGAAATTTATTATCCGGCGCTCGCCCGGCACGAAGAATTTGCCGAGCAGATGGACGACCAGGTCGCCGAGCACGAAATGGTCAAACAGATGCTCTTGCAGATGAACGAATTGGTGCCGAGCAGCGACGAGTTTCAAGACCTTCTCTCGCAGTTGAAAACCGCGATTGAAGCGCACGTGACAAAAGAGGAAGACGATATTTTCCCCGAATCAATCGAAGTTCTCGGCAGTGACTCGATTGAACAATTGGGTGACGAAATCAAAGAACTAAAAAACGACGGCGAAATGAGCCAGGCTGTAAATATGTAGTTAGAATTTAATTTTGGGCTCGGGGCTTTGGGCTGCGGTCTTTGTTTATTTACAAAGACCGGAGACCCAAAGCCCCGAGCGCGTTTTATTTAACTTTCTTTTCCAAAAGCCTCGACGCCGGCTTCGGCGACCTCGATGTCCTGCGGAACCGCCCCGCCCGAAACGCCGATTGCGCCGACGATTCGATTGCCCCATTGCAGCGGAATTCCGCCGCCGAAAATTATCACGCGCAAATCGTTGCTCGCGTGAATGCCGTAACACATCTCGCCGGGCTGTGAAATTTCGCCTAAAGCTTCCGAAGTCATATCGAATGCCCGCGCCGTATAGGCTTTATTGACAGCAATATCAATCGAGCCGCGCCACGCGCCGTCCATCCGCGCAAAAGCGGTCAATTGCCCGCCTTCGTCGACGACCGCGATGTTCATCATGACGCCGATTTCTTCGGCTTTTCGGCGCGCCGCTTCGATTATCCGCTGCGCCTGTTCGAGCGTCAGACCGTTTGCCTGCGGCGTCGGTTTTTCTTCAAAAAGTGCCATATTTTTTTCTCCCTTCTTCGTTAATTTCAGAATTTATCTGGAGTTTCCAGTTTAACTTAAAGCGCGTCGGATAGTCGAAGAAACCGGCGCTCGTCCCCGGCTGCAAAAAAAATGAAAAACCTCAAAATTTGGTCAGCAATTATACAGATGCGCGTCTTTTCGAGGAGTAATCTAAAAATTGGAAGGTGCTTTCACATTTTGCTGCGGCAGTTAAAAACGGCTGGCGCGGTGCACAGATTGAAATAACGAGAGCTTGCCGAAAGGCATTTTTCTGACAGCCGCAGAGCTGTTTTTTTATTTGCAAAATTCACGTTTTTTACATAACTCAGTAGAAATCTTTGAAAATAAAAACCAACGACGAAGTGAAAAACAAAGGTTTCCGGGGCAGGTTGGTTTTTTATCGAGCAAGGGGGAAATATGTTGGTTGAAAAGAGTTTTTTGTTAATTTTTGTTTTAAAGTTATTTGTTTCGATTGCCGCCGCCCAATCGGAAGCGGTCAAAACGCCGGATACGGAATATTTGGCGAAAGGCGTCGAGCAATACCGTTCGGCGCAATACGAAACGGCGGTCAAATCCTTTCAGCAGGCAGTTGTCGCCAATCCGAAATCCGCCGACGGTTACGGCAATCTCTGCGTAATTTACGGCGAAATGAAACAATATGAGCAGGCAATTGACGCCTGTCGTCAGCTGGTCGGACTGTGTCCCGATTCGGCGATTGCGTATTACAAATTGGGGCGCGTTTACGACGACAGCGGAAAAGACACAGAAGCCGTCGAGGCTTTCCAAACGGCGATTCGCCTTCAGCCCGATTTGGTGGACGCCTATTACAATCTCGGCACAACTTACACGGATATTAGCGACTATGTGAACGCGACTGCGGCATTTGAAAAAGCAATTCGACTTAAACCCGATTTTGCGGCTGCGCAAAATAATCTGGCGAGCATTTACTACAAGCTCGGACAATTTGAAAAAGCCGCGCGGTTATTGACCGATGCGGCGCGCTTTAAGCCTCAGGAGCCGACCGTTCACAGTAATTTGGGCATGACTTATTTCAATCTCAAGAAATACAAAAACGCCGCGCAATGTTTCGAACAGTTTCTTCGCCTCAAGCCGAACGAACCGGACGCGCTCTTTATGCTCGGCGTTATTTATTACAAAATGAATGAAAAGGAAAAAGCCGCCGCGACCTTCGAGTCGGTTCTCAAAATCAAACTCGGTTTGGCTTTTGCGCGCTATAACCTGGGCGTGATTTATTCGAGCTTGAGAAAGAAACCGGAAGCTATTAACCAGTATCGACAGCTTCGCGACATTGATACAACTCTTGCCGATAAACTATTTAAGGAAATTTTCCGCGATAAAATACTCGACGTTAGCGGAAGATAGCAAACCGGTTTGGGCGAGCTCTCCGACTTGAAAATGCGCGCCGAACAGGACACTATAAAAATTAGTGTCCGTGAATAACAAAACAGACAGCGGCGAGTCGAAAACCGCTATTCTCGCCGCCATCATCGGCAATCTTTTGATCGCCGTCACCAAATTCATCGCCGCCGCCTTTACGGGCAGCTCGGCGATGCTCTCGGAAGGCATCCATTCGCTCGTCGATACCGGCAACGGCGGCTTGATGTTTTACGGCTTGTATAAAAGCAAAAAGCCGCCGGATAAAAAACACCCGTTCGGGCACGGTCGCGAGCTTTATTTCTGGACTTTGATTGTCGCGCTCAGCATTTTCGCCGTCGGCGGCGGCGTTTCCATCTACGAAGGCGTTCTGCATTTAATGCATCCGGTGAAAGTCGAAAATCCGGTCTGGAATTATGCGGTGCTCGGCGTTTCGGCGCTGTTTGAAAGCTTTAGCTGGTATTTCGGGTGGAAGGCTTTTCAGAAAGAGCGGCACGGGAAAGGCATTTTGGAGTCGATTCAGGAAAGCAAAGACCCGACGAGCTTCACGGTTTTGCTCGAAGACTCGACCGCGCTCGTCGGACTCCTGATTGCGTTTCTCGGCGTTTTTCTCGGTCATCAGTTCGATTTACCATTTTTCGACGGCGCGGCTTCCGTTCTCATCGGCGTGCTGCTCTGCGTCGTCGCGTGGCTACTCGGCTACGAAACGAAAAGTCTGCTTATCGGCGAATCGCTGGAAAAAGAAAAGCTCGAAGAGCTGCGCCGGATTATCGACAAAGAACCGCACGTGGAAAAAATCCTCGATATGCTGACGATTTATTCCGCGCCCGACACGGTTGCGCTGACCCTTGAAATCCAGTTTGCCGAACGCATTACGGGCGACGAGCTGCGCCGCACCGTCTGGCGCATCGAGCGAACGGCGCGCGAAAAATATCCCGAAATCAAGAAAGTCTTTTACGAAGCCGCCTCGATAGGCGAAAAAGAAACTCCGTCCGCGTAACTTTTCAAATCCGAATCCGAAACCGCGATAATTTTCGCATCTGAAAATCAATCCTTTCGAACCCGAGCCGGTGCGCTTCGAGAAAAGCGGAATGATACCTGGCGCCTGTCTTTATCGCGTTTAAAACAGGGAAGCGCTCATTCGACATCAGACGAAACCGGCGCGTTGAAAATTGTGGAATACGAGTTGCTTTAAGTCATTGTGATTTTGCCGGATACGAATTTTTGAGAATGGTGAAAATCAAACGTTTTAATAACTTATCAGTGCAATTATTAAGTAAAGCTCATGTTTTTCGGTCGTCAAAGAAACACTTTAGAAAAAGAAAAATTTCTTTTGTCAAAACGAATCGAAATTCGGATTTGGGCGCTCGGGAATATTACTGAAACGCTTTCGTAACTAATTTATGTTATTAGTCGTCTTAATAGATGCGATTTCATGTTTTAGCTGCGGTTTTTGATAGAATCTAACTTTTATATGAGGAAATAAACGGTTAAACTAGAGACAAGTTTTTCAGCTTATTTATAAAAACCTTGAGAACAGCTACTAACCAGTCAATCTTATTTGCAATCGGCATTAATCACAAAACCGCTCCGGTCGAGTTTCGTGAGAGAATTTACGTGCAGGATGTGGAAATTCCCGCACTTTTAGCCGAACTCAGGAAAACGCTCGACGAAGCGGTGGTCATCTCGACCTGCAACCGCCTCGAAATTTACGGCGTCACGACTCGCACCGACCTCGATTTGGATTTTTATAAAGATTTGGTCATCGATTTCAAACAGGCGCAAGGCTTTATCGGTCGCGAAGATTTTTTCGGTCTGATTGCCTGCGCCGCCTGCCAGCAGCTGTTTCGCGTCGCGACGAGTCTCGATTCAAAAATCGTCGGCGATATGCAGATTCTGGGACAGGTGCGCGACGCGTTTCAATTGGCCGAAAAATACAAATCGACGGGCAAACTCCTCAATCAGATGTTTCAGCGCAGCTTCAAAATCGGCAAACAGGTGCGCACCGAAACCAATCTTCACAAAGGCGCGGTTTCAATCAGCTCGGCGGCGGTCGAATTGGCTTTAACGACGCTTCGTTCGCTCGCCGACAAAAACGTTTTGATTATCGGCGCGGGCAGCATGGCGCGGCTGACGGCGGAATATTTGATGAAAAAGAAAGTCGGCAAGATTTTCATCACCAACCGCACGCGCGCGCGCGCCGACTCGCTTCTCGAAAGTTTGAAAGAGGAAGGCGATTTTAACGGCGAAGTCATCGATTTCGCGGAATTTAAAAGGCATCTGAACACGACCGATCTGGTCATCAGCTCGACCAGTTCACCCGCGCCGCTTCTCGAAAAAGCGGATTTTGCCGCGCAAACCAATAAGATTTTATTAATCGACATCGCCGTGCCGCGCGACATTGCGCCCGAAGTCGCCGACCGGAGCGCGGTGGAATTAAATAATATCGACGATTTGAACGCGATTGTCGATAAAAATCACCAGCGGCGGATGTCCGATTTGCCGCTCGTGCAGCAGATTATTATGAAGGAAATGTCGGATTTTCTAATCTGGTATTATTCGCTTCCGCTGCTGCCCGCCGCGATGCACAGCGGCGCGAAACCCGATACCGCGACACAGCAGGAAATCGTTCGCGTCAAGGAATTTCTGCTTGGAAACCTGCCGCATCTTCATAAACTGGCGATGCAGAAAGGCACGGATTTTTCGGGACACGCGGAAGTCATCAAAAAATTAATCGCGATGAAAGAATCGGAATTTAAATCGAGGTTTGAAATTGCAGCGTAAATTTATCATCGGGTCACGGGGCAGCGACCTGGCTTTATGGCAGACGGGTTTTACAAAAAACGCCCTCGAAGAGCGTTTCCCGCAAGCTTCGTTCGACCTTCAAATCATCAAAACAAAAGGCGACGCCGTGCTCGATACGGCGCTCTCGAAAATCGGCGATAAAGGACTTTTTACGAAAGAAATCGAGCTCGCGCTAATCAGTAAAGACATTGATTTAGCCGTTCACAGCCTGAAAGATTTGCCGACCGCGCAGCCCGCCGGCTTAAAAATCGGCGCGGTTTCAAAGCGCGAGACGCCGAACGACGTTTTTATCTCGAAAGAATTTGCGACAATCGACAATTTGCCGAAAGGCGCGCGCGTCGCGACCGGCAGCCTTCGCCGCCGGAGCCAGCTTTTAGCGTATCGTCCCGATTTGGAAATCGTCGAAATTCGCGGCAACGTGCCGACGCGTATCGAGAAATTTCTCGCTTCCGATCTGGACGGGATGATTCTCGCGTTTGCGGGCGTTCACCGTCTCGGGCTGGATGCGTATATCAAACAGGTTGTTCCGACCGAAATCTTACTGCCGGCGGTCGGGCAGGGTGTGATGGCGGTTGAAATCCGCGAAACTGACGCGGAAGTCGCCGCGATGCTGGCGCGCATCGATGATGCCGAAACCGAATCATGCATCACGGCGGAACGCGCGTTTTTGCGGCGACTCGAAGGCGGCTGTCAGGTTCCGATCGGGGCGCTCGCCGTATTTGAACTGGGCGAAATCTTCCTGCACGGTTTTGTCGGAAATCCGGGCGGCACAAAAGTCATCCGGCAATCTATTCGCGGCATCGCCGGCGGCGCAGAAAGTTT
The DNA here is from genome assembly GCA_036403375.1 of Pyrinomonadaceae bacterium. Taxonomy (GTDB): domain Bacteria; phylum Acidobacteriota; class Blastocatellia; order Pyrinomonadales; family Pyrinomonadaceae; genus JAFDVJ01. The sequence goes on along the minus strand of DASWRC010000163.1, from coordinate 20,515 downwards.
AGGAACGGATTTAGCCAAAAAATGTCTCGCGGCGGGCGCCGCCGGAATTTTGAGCGAAGCGCGCGCGACGGCGGCAAATGCGGCGGGCGAGGTGCTCTGATGACTTCGGTTCTGGTCGTCAGAAAATTTGATAATTTTAGCCGAATTTTAACGGAAAACGGATTTTCGGTGATAAATTGCCCGGCGATCGAAACCCTCAAAAGCGAAAATTTACACGATTTAGCTGCGAAAATTTCCGCGCGCCATTACGACGGCATCTTTTTAACCAGCCAGAAAGCAACCGAAATTGCCTCTCAGGAATTATTTTGTAAAAATTTTAATTATCGCGGCAAAATTTACGTCCTCGGCAAAAGCAGCTTCGAGCGGCTCAAAAACAAAAATCTCGATTTGTTTTTTGACGCGCGGGCTAATACGGCGCAGGAAATGCTCGAAGCGATTCCGCCCGCCGATTTGAACGGCAGGCAGTTTCTTTTTATTCGCGGCGAAAAATCGCGCGGCACGATTCGCGAGTTTTTAGAAAATCGCGCCTCGTTTGACGAAGTAATCGTTTACGAAACGCGCAGGCTTGTAATCCAAAACGCGCTCAAAAAAGAAATCGCGGCGAAAGCGAAAAACGGCGAAATCGCGGCGGCGTGTTTTTTCAGTCCGAGCGGCGCGGAAAGCTTTTTAGAGCAGTTCGCAGAAAGAGCTTTACATCAAACCAGAATCGCGGCAATCGGAAAAACGACCTCCGAATATTTCGCCGAACGAGATTTGAGAGTCGATTTTATAACGACAAAAGCGACGGCGGAAGATTTTGCGATTGAGTTGACAGATTATTTGAAAAGAATTTTTAGCCGCGGCTAATTAAAAAGAAAGGAAATTATTTTGAGCACAGATTCACTATTTATAAGAGCCTGCAAGCGACAGGCGACCGAAAGAACGCCGGTGTGGATTATGCGGCAGGCGGGCAGATATTTGCCCGAATATCGCGCGATTCGTCAGAAATACGATTTTCTGACGATGTGCAAAACACCCGAGCTCGCCTCGGAAGTGACCGTCCAGCCGATTGACATTATCAAAACGGACGCGGCGATTTTGTTTTCCGACATTCTGGTGATTCCCGAAGCGATGGGAATGCATCTGGAAATCGTCGAATCGAAAGGTCCGGTTTTCGCGCGTCCGCTTCGCGACCTTCAGGCGATTGAAAATCTAAACACCGAAGGCGTCGTCGAGCGCCTCGATTACGTGATGCGGGCGATAAAAGTTACCAAGGAAAAGCTCGCCGGACGCGTGCCGCTCATCGGTTTTTCCGGCTCTCCGTGGACGCTGGCGACATATATGGTCGAAGGCAGAGGCTCGAAGAGTTTCGATGTCGTCAAAAGTTTTATTTATCAGAATCCGGCGGCGGCGCACAAGCTTTTGCAGATTTTGGCAGATTCGGTGATTGAATATTTAAACGCGAAAATCCATGCGGGCTGCGACGCCGTGCAGATTTTCGACACCTGGGCGGGAATTTTGTCGCCTTCCGACTTTGAGGAATTTTCCTTAAAATATATCCGGTATATTTGCGATAATTTAAAAACGAACGGCGCGCCCGTCATTGTTTTTGCGAAAGGCGTAAGTTCGTATAAAAAGCTCGCCGAGCTGAAATGCGATTCGCTCGGCGTCGATTGGTCGAAAGAAATCGGCACGGTGCGCGCGGAGATTAACGGCGCGAAAGCTTTGCAGGGAAATATGGACCCGACCGTGCTTTTCGCGCCCCGCGAAAAAATTCGCCAAGAAGCTGAACGCGTCCTTCAAAGCTACGGCACGGGCGCGGGACACGTTTTCAATCTCGGTCACGGAATTCTGCCGAAAACGCCGGTCGAAAACACGCAATACTTTGTCGAATGCATCAAAGAATTGAGCGTCAAATATCATCAGGAAGGTTAAGTTATGAGTAATTTTAAGCATTTAGACGTTGATATTTTGAAGAAATTCAATCAACCCGGACCGCGTTACACGTCTTACCCGACCGCGCCCGTTTTCAGCGATAAATTTACGCCCGAAGACTACAAGCGCGAAATTATCGAGACCAACGCCGAGGCCGCGCCGACCGACCTCTCGCTTTATTTTCACTTTCCGTTCTGCGACACGCTCTGCTATTTCTGCGGCTGCAATATGATGGTCACGCAAAAACGCGAGCATATTGCGGAATACAACGACTATCTGAAAAGGGAAATCGATTTACTTGTGCCGATGATTTCCGGAAAGCGCAAAGTCGAGCAGATGCACTGGGGCGGCGGCACGCCGACTTACCTGACGCCCGCCGAAATTCGCGACATCGGTTTTTATATCAAAGAAAGATTCGATTTTACGGACGAAACGGAAGCGAGCGTCGAGATTGACCCGCGCGGATTAACGCGCGAACATATGGAGGCGCTGCGCGATGTCGGCTTTAACCGGACGAGCTTCGGCGTGCAGGATTTTAACCCGAAAGTTCAGGAAGCCGTCAACCGCATTCAATCCGAAGAACTGACGCGGCAAACCGTCGAGTGGGCGCGCGAGCTCGACTTTCAAAGCATCAACCTCGATTTGATTTACGGTCTGCCGCATCAAACGCTCGAAAGTTTCGCGGAAACGGTCGAGAAAATTATCGATATTTCGCCCGACCGCATCGCGGTTTTCAATTACGCGCACGTGCCGTGGCTCAAAAAACATCAGGTGATGATTAACGCGGAAGATTTGCCGAGCGCCGATGAACGCCTGCAAATCTTAAAAATGACGATTGAAAAACTGATGGGCGCGGGCTACGAATATATCGGCATGGACCATTTTGCCAAACCGACCGACGAGCTTGCCATCGCACAGAAAAACGGCACGCTGTACCGCAATTTTCAGGGTTATTCGACCAAAGCGGGCTGCGACGTTTACGCGTTTGGACTGTCGGCGATTTCGCAGTTTCAGAATATTTACGCGCAGAATATCAAGCGTTTGCCTGATTATTACAAGCGAATCAACGAAGCGGAAGCCGCCACGCTGGTCGGTTACCGGATGACCGAAGACGATCACATTCGCAAGGAAACGATTAATCAATTGATGTGTAATCTCGAAATTGACAAGCGAGGGCTGGAAGCGAAATTCGGCATTGATTTTGAAGATTATTTCTCCTCTGATATTCCGAAACTGGCAGTCTTCGTCGAGGACAGGCTTCTGGAAAACACGGCTGACAAAATCAAAGTTACGGGGTCGGGCATTCTCGTCATTCGCAATATCGCGATGTGTTTCGACGCGTATTTGGAGAAAATGATGAAGGAAAAGCCGGTTTTCTCGAAAACAGTTTAGGAAAGAAATCAGCCACGAATTACACAAATTACACGAATAAATAAATTTTCTCTAAATTCGTGTTATTCGTGTAATTCGTGGCAAAATTGGTTTTAAAAATGCAGGAAAAAGTCGGGGTAGTTTTATTAAATTTAGGCGGACCGGATTCACTCGAAGCGGTCGAGCCGTTTCTTTATAACTTGTTCGTTGACCCGGACATTATCAATTTTCCGGGCAGTTTTCTCGTCCGTAAACCGCTCGCGCGGCTGATTTCGTCAAAACGCCACCCGCGCGTGCAGGAGCAGTATAAAAAAATCGGCGGAAAATCTCCGCTCAAGGAATTTACGCTCGGACAAGCCAAACTTTTAGAAGAAAAACTCAACGAAAAATTTCCGGCGCGTGTTTACGCGGCGATGCGTTACTGGCATCCGTTGACGGCGGAAGTTTTGGACGAAATCGAAAAAGAAGGCATTAAAAAAGTCATCCTGCTGCCGCTTTACCCGCAGTATTCAAAGGCGACGACCGAATCGAGCGTCAAGGAATGGAAAAAACAATTAAATGAGCGCGGCGGAATCGACGGTTTGGAATGGAGCTTAATCGAGCATTATTACGATTTTCCGCCGTATCTCGATGCGTTTGTCGAACGCATCAATCAGGGTTTTGAGAAATTTCCGGCGCAGGCGCGCGCGCGCGTTAATATTTTATTCAGCGCGCACGGCACGCCGATGAAATTGGTGCGCGAAGGCGATCCGTATTCCGGGCATATCTGCGAAACGGTTTCGGCGGTAATGGCGCGCGGCGGCTGGGAGAATCCGCATCATTTATGTTTTCAATCAAAGGTCGGACCGCAAAAATGGCTGACGCCATCGACGCCCGACACAATCGAGCGGCTGGCGGCTGGCGGCGTTAAAAATATGCTCGTCGTGCCGATTGCCTTTGCCTCCGACCATCTTGAAACGCTTTTTGAACTCGGCATCGAATACCGTCATGTGGCGAATGAAAAAGGCGTCGTGCAGTATGAAGTGACGGAAGGCTTAAATTATTCGGAAAAATTTATCGACGCGCTCTCGCAGCTTGTTTTTCAAAAATTAGGAACATTGGAAAAAACGGCGAAATCTAGCTAATGTCTAAATCTATCTGCATCATCGGCGGCGGGATTTCCGGCTTGACGACCGCATTTCTTTTGAAGCGCAAGGGTTTTGCGGTGACGGTTTTCGAGCAGTCGGAAAAAACGGGCGGCAATGTGCAGACAATCCAGCGCGACGGTTATACGGTCGAACAAGGTCCGAATAGTCTTCTGAAATCGCCGCGCCTCGTTGATTTGGTGCGGCTTCTAAATCTCGAAAGCAAGACAATCGCGGCTGACGAATCGGCAAACAAGCGCTATATTTTGTCGGGCGGAAAGCTCGAAGCGATGGGACCGAAATCGTTCGTCAACGGCTATTTTTCACTGAAAACGGTTTTGGGCTTATTGCGTGAGCCGTTCGTCCGCTCGAAATCGCCGGAAAACGAATCGGTTGCCGAATTTGTCTCGCGCCGGATTAGTTCTGAATTTTTAGACAAAGCGATTGACCCGTTTGTGTCAGGCGTTTACGCGGGCGATCCCGCCGATTTGAGTATGCGCTCGGCGTTTCCGCGTCTTTTTGAAATGGAGCGCGATTTCGGCAGCTTGATAATGGGCACGATTCGCCGCAAAACGGAAAAGGCAGACCCGAATTTCCCGCGCACGTTTTCGTTTCGCGGCGGCTTGAAAACCTTAATCGACGCGCTCGCGGAAAGCGTCGGCGACGGAATCAAACTTTCCGCGCCGGTCAGTGAAATCGAAGAATCTGCGGACGGAAAATTTCGCGTGAACGGCGAAGAATTCGACGCGGTTGTCGTTTCGACACCGGCGTTTGTCGCGGCTGATTTAATCAAAAGTCGTGACGAAAAACTCGCGCGAATGTTGAGCGAAGTTAATTACCCGCAAGTCGCGGTCGTCGTTTCGGGCTTCGAATCCGAAAAGATTAAAAAAGAATTGGACGGTTTCGGCTTTCTGATTCCGAGCCGGGAACGCCGCCCGATTTTAGGGACGCTGTTTCATTCGGCGGTTTTCCCCGAGCGCGCGCCCGATGGCTTTCAGCTTTTGATGACGTTTGTCGGCGGCGTTCGGTCGGGCGATAAACTGGACGAAAAAACTGATGAAGATTTGAAAAAACTTGTGCTTGAACAGCTCGGCGAAATTCTTGGCGTCGCGGGCGAGCCGGATTTTTTTCACGTCAAGCGCTGGCGAAAAGCGATTCCGCAGTATCGCGTCGGCTATGAAGAAGTGACGAAATCGGTCGCCGATTTTGAAAAACGTTTTGGCGGAATCTATTTTTGCAGCAATTTTTATCGCGGCATTTCGATGAGCGACTGCGTCAAAAATGCGTTCGAGACCGCCGGCAATATCGAAAAATTTTTACAAGAGAAATTAGCCGCGGATTAACGCGGATGCGCGCAGATTTTTAATTAATTCTTATCCGCGAAATCCGCGTTAATCCGCGCCAACAAAAATAAAATGAGTAATTTTAATTTACCGAATTTTCCCGTGTCGCGTCTGCGCCGGCTGCGCAAAACCGTTGGCTTGCGCGATATGTTTCGCGAAACTTTTTTAACGCGAAACGATTTTATTTACCCGCTGTTTGTGGCGGAAGGCGAGAATTTCAAGCGTCCGATAGGCTCGATGCCGAATATCTTTCAGCTTTCGGTCGACAATATTCTGCGCGAGTGTGACGAGCTTTTAACGCTCGGCGTCAACGCGGTTTTATTGTTCGGCATTCCGGATTTTAAGGACGAGGTCGGTTCATCCGGTTACGCGTCGGACGGAATCGTACAGAAAGCTTCGCGTGAAATTAAGAAGCGTTTCCCCGAAATGCTCGTCATCACGGACGTTTGTCTTTGCGAATACACTTCGCACGGGCATTGCGGCGTGATTGAAAACGAGTATGTCCAGAACGACGCGACGCTCGAATTGCTGGCAAAACAAGCCTTAACGCACGCGCAATCGGGCGCGGACATCATCGCGCCGTCCGATATGATGGACGGGCGCATCGGCGCGATTAGAAAAGTTTTGGACGAAAACGGATTCGCGGAAACGCCGATTATGGCTTATTCGGCAAAGTTTGCGTCCGCCTTTTACGGTCCGTTTCGCGAAGCGGCGGAATCCGCGCCGCAGTTCGGCGACCGTAAAAGCTACCAGATGGATTTCGGCAACCCGTTGGAAGCGATGCGCGAAATCGCGCTCGACATCCAGGAAGGCGCGGACATCGTGATGGTCAAACCGGCGCTCGCGTACCTCGACATCATTCGCCGCACGAAAGAAAATTTCAACCTTCCGATTTGCGCCTACAACGTTTCGGGCGAATATTCGATGGTCAAAGCGGCGGCAGAAAAAGGCTGGATCGACGGCGAGCGCGTGATGATGGAATCCTTAACGGCAATCAAACGCGCCGGGGCAGACGTGATTATTACCTATTTTGCAAAGGAAGCGGTAAAATTAGTGTAAAAATTAATGTAGGGGCGACGGACAAAACAAGTTTTTAGAAAATGAACACGACAAAAAGCAGCGAATTATTTGCGGAAGCTCAGAAACATATGCCCGGCGGCGTTAATTCGCCCGTCAGAGCGTTTAAGTCGGTCGGTCGCGACCCGCTCTATATCGAACGGGCGAAGGGCTCGAAGATGTGGGACGCCGACGGCAACGAGTTTATCGATTATATCGGCTCGTGGGGACCGATGATTGTTGGGCACGCGCATCCGCGCGTTATCAGGGCGATTCAGGACGTGGCGGAAAACGGGACGAGCTTCGGCGCGAGCAACGAGAAAGAGATTGATTTAGCCAAACTCATCAAAAAATTCGTGCCGTCCATCGAAATCGTGCGGATGGTCAATTCCGGCACGGAAGCGACGATGAGCGCGATGCGGCTCGCGCGCGGCTTTACGGGACACGATAAAATCATCAAATTCGAAGGCTGTTATCACGGTCACGGCGATTCGTTTTTGATAAAAGCGGGTTCGGGCGTCGCGACGCTCGGACTTCCTGATTCGCCGGGCGTGACGAATGCGACCGCGAAAGATACTCTGACGGCGCGCTACAACGACATCGAATCGGTTTACGAATTGGTCGAAAGCAATAAGGCACAGGTCGCCGCGATTTTTATCGAGCCGGTCGGCGGCAATATGGGCTGCGTTCCCGCCCGAAAAGAGTTTTTGCAATCCCTGCGCGAGCTTTGCACGGCGGAGAAAATTCTTCTGGTTTTCGATGAAGTGATGACCGGATTCCGGCTTGCGAAAGGCGGCGCGCAGGAAATTTACGGCATCGCGCCGGATTTGACGACGTTCGGCAAAATCATCGGCGGCGGTTTGCCGGTCGGCGCTTACGGCGGGCGGGCGGAAATTATGAAAATGATTGCGCCGTCGGGCGCGGTTTATCAAGCCGGTACGCTTTCGGGAAACCCTTTGGCGATGACCGCGGGACTTGAAAGCTTGAAAATCATTGACGAAACGCCTGATTTTTATGCGCAGCTGGAAGAAAAAAGCGCGTATCTCGCAAGCGGCATCGCGGACGGTTTGAAAAAATTCGAGTTAAACTACACCATCAACCGCGTCGGCTCAATGTTCACGCTCTTTTTTACCGAACGGGAAGTTATTGATTTCGATACGGCAAAGCTCTCCGATACGCAGAAGTTCGCCCGCTATTTCGGCGCGATGCTGGAGAACGGCATTTATCTGCCGCCTTCGCAGTTTGAGGCGTGTTTCGTTTCGATTGCGCACACCAAAGAAGATTTGGATAAGACAATTCAGGCAATCGCCGAATCAATCGAAAAATAGTTTGCCGCTTGAGCGCTTTCCGCTCAAAAACCGGAAAGCGCTGTTTTATTTTTCAACGGTTGTCACTTTAATCATCCATTGTCCGCGCAGTAAACCATCCTTTGTCCGGGAGCGAACGGAAAATAAAGGATTTGCACGGATTTCAATTTTACACTTTTTCGATTATTTAACCATCTAGTGTCCTAAAGTGCAGAAATTAAGCATCCGGTGTCCTTTAGTGCAGCAAGTAATTTTAGTGGTCAAAAATCCATTTGCACAAGATTATTTACATTGAAAATTTCTTGTATATAATAAACGTATATTTTACATTTTTTGAAATGGTTATTGGCTATTTTAGAAAGGAGTTTTTGTGGACAGACAATGGTCAGGAAAAACTGAAAAATATACCTTGTATTCTTTAATCGTAGCAATTATAGGAATCGTAATAGGCGCTATTGTCGCTATCTATAATCCCGAAATCAGAGAGAAGTTAGGTTTAGGTTCTAACACAAATATATATAAGCCGCAGGAAGTTTTAGCACAGCCCTTTATTGGTAACAAAAAATCCACACCAGAAAAATTACAAAATCCGCCGCAGACAGATAGAAATAATAAAGAATCAGACTTCGCCGGAAATTGGCAGGGACAGCTATTATACAGCTCAGGTGCGACATATATTGCAAACATTAGTTTGTCGGGGGATGGAAAGGGAAAAATAAAGGGGCAAATTATTTGGACATTGCAGCGGACTGCGAATCCTCAAAAAGCAGATAAAATTAACTTAACAGCTACTGAATTCATACGAGGCACATTCGACGAAAATAATAAAACTCTTAATTTAATGGGATATGACAAAGACGACCCTGGTAATTTAGGTATTATCCTAGACAAATATATTTTGAGTTTATCGGATGACGGTTTACAGATTACCGGTAATAGTTATGGCGGAAAAACAACCGGAAATTTTACTTTGAAGCGTTTTTAGAAATCCGATTCAGAGCATAAGATAAATTCAACTTTGGAAGAAGTTGAATTTATCATTGCCTTCTGATTTTCACTTTAATATATGGGTAAGATTTATGAAAAGAAGACTCTTTATAAAGCTGGCAACCGGCAGTGCCGTACTTTTTACCTTAAAAAATAAAGTAAAAGCTTTCATCCGACCGATAACATCAAAATTACGTGCTAATGGTTTGGAGGAATCGACTCCTTTACAGTTAGGTTCCATTCAGTTTTCCTTAGACAATAATAATGGTTCGCTATTTATTCGTTGGGATGAAAAGAACCCGATTGAACTTCCGGAATGGAAGCGGGAATCCGCAACGAACATAAAATCTAATCCAGTAGCGTATACTTTATTTGGCGATACTTCTGGCAAGATTGTTAAGGCAAAATTTAGCTTTGTCAACAATACAGAAGACCGGTTTTTCCGCATTCGAGCTGTTTATAAAGACGCGCCGCAGAAAGTTGCTCTATCCGAATACAATTCTTTAGGTCCTCCATTTGGAATCTCCCAGCAAAATGAATTACAAACTTATAAATGGCAGGAAATACCTGATAGTCTGAAAACAGTAAATATCAGCCAAGTTTGTCTGCTTTGGCAATATGCCGAAGATAAATTTGACCCTGCTATCCCGCTCGAATGGAAAGATATAACATGTTCCAGTCATAAAATCTTTACTGTTTTAAATGAACTGTCCGAATTTCCTTGGTCGGATTCTAAAAATAATGTCACTAACCCATGGGTTAGTGTTTTAGAACTTTCATGTTTATGGGCTAAGGGAACTTCCACCAAACATACTGCCGCTGAACTAATTACTAAACAAATTTATAGCATGGGACGTAACGATAATTCTTTTAGACCTGGGAGGAAAATTTTTAAATATAAGGCTGGGGAAGATTATTTACACCTACTTACGTTCGACAGTGAGAAAATCCAGGCTCCTTACTTTAATCTTACTTCGTTTTTGTCTCAGTTAAATAATAAAAGTAGAGAGGAAATGGGAGGTGCTTGTGAAAGTTGGGCGGCAATTGTTGTAACTTTTTCCAATATTTTGCGCTGTGGGCTTCGCATAAAAAGATTTGCCGCTATTGAAGGGGGTTTTACTCTTAATTCCAGTCTTCTAATTGGCTCCGATGATAATGATTGGAGAAGCCGAGATACACAACAGACAAAAGAGTCAGATTTTGCATATCATGTCGTCGCAGCTTTGCCAAATGATGACAGTTCCAAAATGTTAATTTATGATGCTTGTTTAGCAGTTGACGAAAGGGAAAATCCTTCTGCCCCGCATACTCCTGTAGTTCCGGCAGGCATGATTTTTGGCAAACCGGACGAGGTTAAATCATATCTATATTATTTAGTTGATTCAGAAGAGCGAGATTCCCGAAATTTTTTTGTTTACGAGTTTAATGTTTATCCTGGATTTATCCCAATTATTAGATTGAAACTTGAAGATTTTACCTAAGGATTATAACAATATTCCTTTAGGCAAATATTTATTCATTCTACTTTATCGTGTCGGCAAGTATCTTCAACGACTCCTTTTCTTTCGGCACCATATCCTGCCTAAAATACCAGTAAAAATATCCGCCGACATATTTCTCGACTCGGAACTTTTTCCTGAAAAACGTTTCCGCTCTGCGGCACAATCGCCGTTACACACGTCCGAATATTATCGGTGCGAACAATCGTCGTGTGCCTGACTGCTACGCCCGAAACGTCGGTTATGGCGTTAAGCGTTCCCGTCGGCAAAACACCGATTTTCAGCCTGATTTCGCGTGCGCGGTCTTGTTTCTTTCTGATTTGTCCTCTTCGTTTGCCGCCGCATGAACGGCGAAAATCAAAACAAAAGCGAGAATTTTGTGAATCGAACTAAACGGTAAACTCGCGAACATTATCTTATCTCTAAGTGTATTAAGTTTAATTTGCAGCAGTTTTTGAAAAGTCGGGCGAACAAGAGGTTTTATGAGTTTTAATATTATAGATTTTTTGCTTTTATTGATAATTTTGCTCAGCGTCTGGGGCGGCTGGCATCGCGGATTTATTCTCGGCTTGCTCGATTTAACGCGCTGGATTTTGAGCTTTCTGGCAGCTTTATATTTTTATCAGCCGGTCGCGCATTTTCTGGATTTGTTAACCGGCTGGTCTGAGATTTGGACTCAGCCGCTGGCGTTTATTCTGCTGATTTTTCTGGCGGGCTTGATTATTCAATCGCTCGGCGCATATCTTCTCAGACGGCTTCCGAAAGATGTTCACAAACATCGCGCGAATCATATTTTAGGAGTTCTGCCCGGCTTCGCGTGCGGTTTGATAACCGCCGCAATCATTTCCGCACTGCTTCTTTCCATACCGTTTTCCGACGGTTTGCAGGAAAAGCTGCTCGAAAGTCCGGCGGCAAATCGTCTTGCCGAATACACGGATATTTTAGAAACAACGCTGACGCCGATTTTTGAAGAACCGATAAAAACCTTAAATCGCCGCACGACAATCGAACCCGGCTCAAACGAAACGGTTCAGCTTCCTTTTAAAACCGAAAGCTTCAAACCGCGTCCGGATTTAGAGGAACAAATGCTCGAACTCGTCAATCAGGAACGAACTTCGAGAGGCTTGCCGCCGCTCGCGCCCGACCCGGAAATGACTGAAGTCGCGCGAAAACATTCCGCCGATATGTTTCAGCGCGGTTATTTTTCGCATTACACGCCCGAAGGCAAAGACCCGTTTGACCGTATGAAGGAAGACGAAATAACCTTCCGAACCGCCGGAGAAAATCTCGCGCTCGCGCCGACTTTAAAGATTGCTCACAACGGTTTGATGGAATCGCCCGGACACCGCGAAAACATTCTGCGTCCGCAATTCGGACGCTTGGGAATCGGCATTTTAGACGGCGGGCGTTTAGGTTTAATGATTTCGCAAGAGTTTAGAAATTAAACTTTCGCGCAGGTCAGACCGTGTGACTTTAATCATAACCTTGCCGCCAATTAAATCATACGTTTGCCTCGGGTTAAAGCAATTTCAATAATTTATAGATTCTTCTGAAACGATAAAGGTTTGGTTTTTAATCATACCTTTGCCGAAAGTGCAAAAATTAACCATAAGTCTGCCGGAAGTCCGAATACGGAATCGTCCAAATTGCCTTTAACGATAAAATTTATACTCCAAAAGAAATTTTTAGGCTTTTGTCGAGCGCGGGATTTTTTGAGTCAAACGAAAAATCACAGGAGCATCTCGCCGCCATCTATAAAATACCGGCAGCAGAGCATATAGTCTGGAATCAGTTTTTGGATTACTCCATCAACGCTTTTCGTGTTATTTCTTTGATATTCTCCTTGATTCTGGAAGTGGAAAAAAGTGAAAACTTTCAGGATCGTTTCAGATCAGCCGAACTCAAGCGCGAAAAATGTATTTATTGTCTTTCTGAAACCGGAAAATTTAATTCGGAAGAGCACATTATTGCCGAAACCCTGGGCGGCGACGAGCTTTTTCTACCCAAAGGTCTTGTCTGCGATGAGTGCAACAACGGCATTTCCTCTCAGCTTGATGAGGCACTTTTAAAGTTCGAGCCGATTGCGTTTTTATCGGTGATTCATACGCCCTATACGAAAAAGGGCAAATTGCCCAAGGCAAACTTTCAAAACATGACGGTTGAAAAGAAGTCGCCTAACTACATCGAGTTTATGGCTAAGGACAAAACCGGTCGAGTCAAAAACAAGGAACGATTAAAAGACGGGCGCGAAAGGCTCGCTTTCAAAATGTCGGGTAAAAAATTGGACTGGAAAATCTTGGCGCGAACCGTTTATAAAATAGCTCTGGGAATGGTCGCCTATGATTACGGACACGAAGCCGCGCTTGACGACAAATATCAACCGGCGCGCGATTTTATTCTCAAAGGCGGTTCGTTCAATAACAATATGCTGGTCACGACCAAATCCGGACGCTTTTTCAACCTATTTATTGGTCAAAACAACCGATTTGACCAATTAGGATTTATTCTTAGATTATAGCAAGAACACCTTCGACAATTTTATTTAGGATAAATTATGCTTACCCACAGGATAAATTATTTAGCGGGTTTCCGCGATTTGTGATTTATTCGTGTCAAGGAAAAACTTTCAAAATAATAATTATTTTTGGGGGAACTCACTGAGACCTTTTTTAGCATAGATACTAAAGTCCGACTCTTTAGTTTTACAGAAGCCTTTTGCTAATTCGCTTGTTTGAGGAATTATTTTACAGTCGTTAACATTTTGCTCATAAATAAATCGGGGCTTAACGTTAATACTTTCATATTCACTTACCAGCGCATATCTAAGTAAATTAGCGTGAATTACCCTTTCATCTTTTGCTGATAAATATCTTTCACGAGCTTTGGAGAAAGCGTTATATGAATTATTGATATTACCCGATTGGTAAAGTAAGACGCCTGACCAAAAGACATTTTCCGGATCGTTTGGATTGGCTTGTTCGTTCGCCTCAATTTGTTGAAAGGCTTCTTCACGTCGGTTCGCGCTGACAAGCGTCAGCACAAGATTGTCCCTGGAAATCTGGTCTTTAGAGTTGATAGTGAGCGACCGTCTATATAATTCAATTGCTCTGTCGAAATTTCCCCGACGGTTTTCAGCGACAGCCTGCCAATCTATTGTTCGATAATCAGCCGGACAAATTTCTATTGCTTCCTGAAATCGGCTGACGGCATCGTCCCATTTATTGTTTTCTAAAGCGGTGTTTCCTAATTTTAAGGCTTTGTCGAATGCCTTCTGCTCTGTTTCTCCCAAACTGAAATGAAAATCGATAATATGAGCAAATTCGTGAAAGAAAGTAAACGAAAAGGCTTCTTCTACTGTTAAATCAGCGCCGTTTTTACTTAAGTATTCTGCCGAAATCCCCGTCATCCGAGAAGTAAAAGCGCTTGGGTGACGAGCCAAAATCGAGCCGTCAACAATGAATAGCTGCTGGCAGGCATAAGCCGCCCCACTCTCATAAATATTACTTTCAGTAAATTCGCGAAAGTTTGTCGGTGTGCGCCAATCATTGATTAATCGTTCCGTATCGATGACAAAAACGCGGCGGCGGAGATCGTTTTTATCGGATGCCGCAGGGACATTAATTAATAAAGATTGTTCTTCTGCAAACTTTAAGATTTTTTCAGGCGGTATAACGTATAAGCCTCGCTTGTCGATGTAATCTAAATATTGCTTTAAATTAAAAGGTTGTGAATACCAGTTCCAGACACGCATTCCAATCCCCGCGCATAAAACCAGCAGGAAAAGAACCATGACCAAACCAATCCGTTTCATTTTTTTGAACCCCTGCCAGCTATTGGTGATAGAAATCTTGAAGTAAGCACCTGCCAGAAAAATCCGTTTTGAAAAGCCAGTAAACACGCGGCAATATTATCCGGATAGCTGGCGGCGAGCGAATAAACGCCGAATAAAATCGCCGGTGAAAGAATCAATGGCAAAATAATCAACTTTGCCAGTTTTTTGATATTTCCTAATGAGTTTTCGAGTAAAATATTAGCGGCGATTCCTGCTACAGCGCTTGCCCATAAGATAAAAGCGGGAAAAAGAGAGGCAACGTCTTTACCGAGTTTTTCCTCTATAACTTTAGGCGTGTTCATAAAGCTGCCGCCACCGGCATTAATATTCGGTTCCAGTGGTTTAGTTAATTCCCATCCCAACCAATAGATTAATAACGAACCGACAAGCAGGAACAGCACAAGAATTGCATAGGTAATTTTATTCATCCAGAACCATCCGTAATATAATATATAAGAAAATTTTAAATGTTATAGCGGATGTAGGTTAATATGTCAAATCTAATAGTCAGAATAACTGTTTTGACTATTTATAAGGGCAAACTTTCTTGGTTTAATTGGGTTTTCAGAACCAGCAGAAAGTAATTAATTTTTACTGTAATGTTCAATTATAAAAAGCGACAATAATCTTGATTTCTACAAATAAAGCATACCTCTGCCGAGAGTGAAATAAAGCATACCTCTGCCAAAACGGCAAAGGTATGCTTTATTTTTCACAACAGTTTTTGCGACTAGACTTTGGCGAAAGTTAAGCCGGTTTGTCCCTGGTATTTGCCGCCGCGGTCGGAGTAGGAAACGCTGCAGTCTTCATCTGATTCAAAAAACAGAATCTGTCCGATGCCTTCGTTGATATAGACGCGCAGCGGAAGATTCGCGAGATTGGCGATTTCGACGACCAGCCTGCCGGTCCAGCCGGCTTCGAGCGGCGTCGTGTTGACGAGCAGACCGGCGCGCGCATAGGTCGATTTTCCGAGTGCGACGCCGGTTACGTTGCGCGGCATTTTGAAGGTTTCGACCGTCACGCCCAGACCGTAGTGATGCGGCGGCAGCAAGTAATATTTCGCGCCGTCATCCGCCGTGTAAATTACGGGCTCAATCAATGAATTTTCGTCGAAGCGTTTCGGGTCGATTTCCTGCCCGTAAACGGATGAAAAGATGCGGAAACCGTCGTCCGCGAGCCGCATATCGTAACCGTAGCTCGACGCGCCCGCCGAGATGATTTTGTTGCCGTTGCGCTCTCGCACAAGCTCGGGCAGAAAAGGCGTAATCATTTGGTGTTCTTCAGCCATGCGGCGCAGCCAAAGGTCGGATTTAATTGTCATAAATTTCGCTTTAAAAATGAAAATGGAAAGTGATAAAAAACGATAGCTTATCACTTTCCAAATGCAAAATACAAAATCGGTCGGCAGCGGCACTCGGCAGAAAAATCTTCGCTGCTGAAATTTTTGACCGCCGACTGCCTACTGTTTAACTTCCGATATTTTCAATGTTCCGTCGCCGACCGTGAATTTCAGCGGAACGCCGCCGACGCCCGCTTTTGCCGAGATTGATTTTTCGGTAAACTGCGCGTTTCGGGATCTCGGCTTTAATTCGGTAAACGAATTTTCGATTTGCCCCGAACGCAGGACGGTCGCGTCGACCTCGGCGTTGAAACTCAGCGGCAATTGGACGTTCATCGTCCCGGTCGCGAGCTGGATGTCGGCAAAACGTCCCCGCCAGCTTCGTGTCGAAATCGTCACGTCAACCGTTCCGCCGCCGAAAGTCGCTTGCAGCGAGCCGCCGACGAGATTGATTTTGGCGTTTGAATTCAGGTATTTGACGTAGACTTCGCCGTCCACGCCGACGAGCGAAAAATCACCGTCGCCGCCCGTGATATTCAAATCGCAATAGCGCGGGACTTTTATCTTGTAATCAATTTTAAACGGCATTGCGAGCAGCGCTTTCGGAAATTTTTTCGCAGTCCGCTTCATATAATCATTATCAAACGTGCCGACGCTGACGATGCGCGTCGAGTTGAAACCCTGTTCGATGACAAAGCTATCGACCGACGCAAGCTGCGCCAAATCGGCTTCCGTTCCGGCTTGAATCTCGATTTCCGCCGAAACCTCGATTTCCGCCCTGTTCCAGCCTTCGATTGAAATCGACCCGTTCGGCGCGCCGGTGACGGAAATGGTTCCGCCCGCGCCGAATTCGACCGAATCGGTTTTATAGGTCGTCTTTTTGAGCATCTGACCGGTGGTTTGCGCGAAAGCCGGGAGCGCAAAAGCGAAAGCCGCGAAAACGAAAAAAAGTGTGTTTATTATTTTTTGATTTTTCATCTGTTTGAAAATGGATTGGATGCGTACGGGCAAGAAAAAGTAGAAGGCAAATGTAAAAAGGCAATCTTTTTACCGAATTTAAGTGTAACGCGTCAAAAGGGCATCGGTCAAAGAATTTTTTTATTTCATTGCTTCACGAGCCGCTTTACCGGTTTTAGACAAATTTTAGAAATGATGCAAGTTACGACCTTAACTGCGCAAACTGCCGCTTTAACGATTCGAGTTACAAACTGAATCGTTAAAGCCGGAGGTGAAATTGGTGCTTTGATTTATCTTCTGATGAAAGAAATGCTGCCGCGCTGATTAGTGACGGTAAGAGTGGCGCTGCCGTCGCCCGTTTCACCGATCACGCGCCGACCGTCGCCGACGAATTTCATGTTGCCGCCGGAAAACGCGCCGAGTGAGATATTGCGCGTCGAAGGCGCGGTCGCGACCAGCTTAAAGCCGGCGCTGAAGGGAATTCTGAGGTTGATATTGCCGCGCGTCGAGATAAAACGATAATTGCCGTTTGTTTGCACGTCGCCGTCGAAAAAAATATCGCCGATGACGTTTTCCGCCGAGACGTTTGAAGCGGAGATGTTCGTTAATGTGATGTCGCCTTCGCTCGAAATATGCGCCCTGACAAGCGTGCCCTCGACGTTGCTGACGTTCAGATTGCCCATTCGGGTTTCGATGTCGACGGACGAACCGCGCGGAACTCTGACTAAAAAGTTGACGTTCCCGACTTCGTTTCTGCCCTGATTGTCCTTCACGACATTGATTAAAATCGTGCCGCTTAAGGATTGCGGTTCGATGTTCGCCGTCGGGGCTTCGAGATACGCGGAAATCTGAATCTGGTCTTTATCCCAGCCTTCGACCGTGACCGTTCCCGTGCGGTTGGTTAATTGGAGTCGGACGTTTTTTGTCGCCGAGTAGGTTTTTTGAAAACGCTTCTGGGCAAAAACGCCGTCGGCGGCAAGGGGCGCAAAGAAAAAAACTACGGTTAACAGAATCGTAGTTTTTGTTATTGCGGCAGACCTCAGAAGATTTTTGAGCCTTACATTCATTACTTACAGTTCGGAAAATTCCCGGAGCAACTCCATTTTTTCGTCGAGAGCCGAATCGAGCATTTCGCCTGATAGCTCGTCCTGGGGGTTTTCCTGCAAAATCTGGGTGTATTCGTTGACCGCTTGATTAATTTCGTTCAGGTTGCGGTCAAAAGCGTCGCGCAAATTCGTGTTCCACTGGACGCGGCGTGCTTCGACGCGTTTGTTCCAATAATCAATCGCCGCTTCGCGTTCCTTGATAATGCGCGCGCGTTTTTCCGGCGGCGTTTCCATCAAGCCGACTTTTCCTAAAACTCTCTCAAAAAGCGTCGGCGGCACGTTCGTCGCGGAAATGTCATGATTGCTGGCGGAATAATTCCGGATGCCGATAATCGTTAAAGCCGAGCTGACGAGCGCGATAAACAAAACGGCGGAAGCCATCTGCATAAAGGAAAAATTCCAGCGGCGCGGCAGCCAGCCGGTCTGCGTTTCGGCGGTCGCGGCTTCTTTCGCTTTTTCTTTATTTTCCTTGAGAATTTCGGCTTGAACTTCCGATTCGATAACGTTGTTGATGCGGCACCAGAGCGCCTGCGGGTTGGGCGGGATGACTGTTCCGTCGGCATCAAGTTGGCAAAAATCGATAATCATCGCCAAATCTTCGCAGACTTTCGAACACGCTTCGCAAGCGGCAAGATGTTCGCGGACTTCTACGGAACTCTTTTCGTTGAGTTCGTTGTCCAGGAACACACTTATCAATTCTTGACAATGTTCACAGTTCATCTGATTTTTTTACTTAAAATTTAGTATCGGTTTTTGCTAAACCGTCCGCCTAAAAACGACTGTCGCTTTTATAGATTGCACAAAGCAATCAATAGGTTGCCTTTAGAACAAAAGTTTTAGTCGTTTTTCTTGATTAGCAGACCGCGCAGTTTCAAGCGCGCTTTGTGCAGCTGCGATTTCGATGTGCCGACCGAAAGATTCAGCATCCGGGCAATTTCCTCGTGCTCGTAACCTTCGACATCGTGCAGCCAAAATACTTTTTTATAGCCCGGCGGCAATTGCTCGATTGCTTTGTTGAGGGCAAGCCGGTCGATAACCGGCATTTTGTTCGGGTTTTCCGTGCCCGACACGGTTTGTTCGGGAATCTCGCCGTCGTCGGAGGTTTTTTCGTTCTTCACGCTCCGGCGGCGAAAATGCATCAAAACCTGATTCACCGTCAAACGGTGAAGCCACGTCGAAAACGCCGAATCGCCGCGAAAACTGCCGATTTTGCGAAAGAGCTGGATAAAAACTTCCTGCGTCAAATCTTCGGCTTCCGTCTGGCTGTTCGTCATCCTGAGACACAAAGAATATGTGCGGCGATGATAACGCTGGTACAGCAATTCAAACGCTGCCAGGTTATTCTGGGCGGCAAGGCGACACAAACTAAGGTCATCCGTGTCGGTTGCAACAGGTTGATTTTCGACTAGCGAAGGAGATTGTATAAAAGGAACGCCCGTGCTTTCCTCAACCACAAATGCGGTATCGCGCTCAATAGCAGAGGTCAAGTCCATATCTGCTCCTAAAAAATTAGTTTCTGAATTCAGTAAATCTTCGCTGTTTATGATGAGCCACCTCCGACAAGTAGTTGCTTCAGGGTGAAATAATTTTATGACGAAAACGCGAAAAGGTAAATAGATTTTGTGCGATTTCGCTAAATAAATGAAATAAAATTGGTTTTTGTCCGTCGTGAGTCGTCAGTTGTCCGTTGTTATTAAGAAAATGCAACGGACAACTGACCCGCATACAGCTAACCGATTTAAGGCTTTTTGACTTCCTTTTTCGGTAGTGAACCAAAAGTAATGTTATTTGAAAAATAAAGAGTAATTTCTTGTAATTGATTCAGCTATGAACAACCAAGAAATTACTCAGACGAACAATTTACGTTGTCCGCGCTGTCAATTATCGCATATCAAACGAAACGGTCATACGTATTATGGTAAACAAAATTATCAATGTAAGTTGTGCGACCGCCAATTTGTTGAAAGGCGCGAAACCGTTTCCGAGCAAAAGCAAGAACTTGTCAAAAGTTTGCTGCGTGAACGAATCAGTTTGCGCGGTATTTGCCGGGTGCTGAAAGTTTCATTAACATGGCTCATAAATTTTATCGAGCAGCTTTATTTGCTGACACCGCGCGATTTACAATTCGTTGTGCCGGTCGCCGCTGAGATCGAACTTTTTTGTCTGGAAGCCGATGAACTTTGGTCGTTTGTCGAAAGACGCGAAAACAAACGTTGGGTATGGCTGATCTTAGAAAGACGAACCAGACAAATTATTGCTCTGCACATCGGCGACCGCTCACAGGACTCGGCACGGGCGCTGTGGGCGAAAGTTCCGCCCTCAATCAAAGCGCAGGCGTTAGTGCTGACTGATTGTTGGGACGCCTATGGTTTGGCGATTCCATCGAATCAGCACGTCGCTTGTGAAAAACAAAGCGGACAGATTTCTTTAATTGAACGCTTTAACTGCACACTGCGACAACGGGTTTCGCGGCTCGTGCGAAAGAGTTTATCGTTTTCAAAGAGCGATTGGTTTCACGAAGAAGCCATTAAATATTTCATTGCTCATTACAATCTGGAGCGTCAGAAATTGTTTGAGCATTACTTTTAGTTCACTACCCCTTTTTCTTCTGCAAAAGGTCGCAAACCTGATATGCGCCGGTCGGGTCGACCGCGGTTTTTCCGACTTCGACGTTCTGGAT